>WHTY01000139.1 GCA_009377475.1 Actinophytocola sp. | reverse complement strand
CGACGCGAGCAGGGCCGCCTACGCCTCCGACGCATCGAACCACCGGGTGCTGCCCGAGTGCGTCGTCCTGCCAACCGATGCCGACGACATCGCGGCCACCGTGGCGTTCTGCGCCGAGCGCGGGATCCCCATCACCGCGCGCGGGGCGGGCACCAACGTCGCGGGCAACGCGATCGGGCCAGGCGTCGTGCTCGACACCTCCCGTCACCTCACCCGAGTGCTCGCCGTCGACCCCGACACGCGCACCGCGATCGTGCAGCCCGGCGTCGTCCTCGACCGGCTACAGCGCGACGCCGCGCCGCACGGGCTGCGCTTCGGTCCCGATCCGTCCACCCACAACCGGTGCACCATCGGCGGGATGATCGGCACCAACGCCTGCGGATCGCACTCGGTGGCCTGGGGCACTACGGCGGACAACGTCCGTGCCCTGGACGTCGTGCTGCCTGACGGAAGCCGGACGCAGCTGGGGCCGGAGCTCGACCAGGACCTCGCCGCCCGGCTGCGGACCGTCCGGGACGCCTACCTGGCGCCGATCCGGCGTGACCTCGGCCGGTTCGGCAGGCAGATCTCCGGCTACGGCCTGCACTATCTGCTGCCGGAGCGGGGCTTCGACGTCGCCAAGGCGTTCACCGGATCGGAAGGCACCTGCGGCATCATCTCGTCGGCAACCGTCGACCTGGTGCGGCCGCCACGCCACCGGGCGCTGGTGGTCGCCGGGTTCGCCGACGACGTCGCGGCCGCGTCCGCCGCGCCGACGCTGGCGGACGGGCATCCGCTGACCGTGGAGGGCATCGACCACAACCTGGTCCGCGCGTTCGACAACGCGCCGGGGCCGCGAAGCAGACCGGACCTCCCGCGCGGCCAGGCGTGGCTGCTGGTCGAGCTCGGCGCTGACGACCCCGGCGCCGTGGCCGAGCGCGCCGATGAGATCGCGCGGCTGTGCCGTGACACTGGCGCGATCGAGACGAGCACCCACACCGACCCTGCCGCGCGGCAACGGTTCTGGCAGATCAGGGAGCTCGGCGCGGGACTGGCCACCCGCACCGCGGACGGCGGGGAAACCTGGCCGGGCTGGGAGGACGCCGCCGTGCCACCGGAGCGACTCGGCAAGTACCTCGCCGACTTCCGCCGGTTGCTGGCCGACCGCGGCAGGCACGGCGTCGTCTACGGCCACTTCGGTGAAGGCTGCGTGCACGTCCGTATCGACCACGACCTGCTCTCGTGGGCTGGGCGGGTCGAGTACCGCCGGTTCCAGGAGGACGCCGCCGAGCTGGTCGTCGCGCACGGGGGGTCGTTGTCCGGCGAGCACGGCGACGGCCGTGCGCGATCCGAGCTGCTGACCCGGCTCTACGGCCGGGACCTCATCGACGCCTTCGCGGCGTTCAAGCACGCCTTCGACGCCGGCAACATGCTCAACCCCGGCGTGCTGGTCGACCCCGACCCGCTCGACGACAACCTGCGGCTGCGGATCAACCGCCCGCACACCGTCGACCTGGCCTTCGGCTATCAGGGCGACGACGGCGACTGGGGCAAGGCGATGCGCCGCTGCGTCGGCGTCGGCGCCTGCCGCAAGGAGTCCGGCGGCGGCATGTGCCCCTCCTACCGGGCGACAAGGGACGAGCGGCACAGCACAAGGGGCAGGGCGCGGATCCTGTTCGAGATGCTCGACGGCCACCTCGGCGACGACGGCTGGCGGTCCGAGGACGTGCGCGATGCGCTCGACCTGTGCCTCGGCTGCAAGGCGTGCGCCAGCGAATGCCCGGTGTCGGTCGACATGGCGACCTGCAAGGCGGAGTTCCTGCACCAGCACTACCGGCGGCGGCTGCGGCCCGCCAGCCACTACAGCATGGGCTGGCTGCCGCTGTGGCTCGCGGTCGGGCGTCGCGTTCCCCGGCTGACCAACCTGCTGCTCGGCCGCGCGGTGTTGGCCAGGTTCGGCGGCATCGACCCGCGCCGGAGCATGCCGCGCCTGTCGACCCGGCCGTGGCGGTCACGCCGCGGGCGGCCCGCCTCGGCTGGCACGCCGGTCACGCTGTGGGCCGACACCTTCACCGCGTCCTTCGCGCCGGAGGTCATCGCCGACGCGCACGCGGTGCTCACGGCAGCGGGATACGCGCCGTCCGTCGCCGGGCCGACCCTGTGCTGCGGGCTAACCTGGGTCTCCACCGGCCAGCTCGGCATCGCGCGCCGCGTGCTGTGCCGGACCGTGGACGCATTGCACCAGGCGTCCGGCGACATCGTCGTGCTCGAACCCAGTTGCGCGGCAGCATTGCGTCACGACGCCCCGAACCTGTTGCGGACCGAGCAAGCCACCTCGGTCGCCGGCCGCGTCCGGACCCTGGCCGAGGTCATCGAGCCCGCCGGTCTCGACCTCGTGCCGCTGAACGAGGCCGCCGTCGCGCAGTTCCACTGCCACCACCGCGCCGTGTTCGGCACCGAGCCAGACCGCAGACTGCTTCGCGCCATGGGCGTCGACCTGACCAGCGTTGACGACGGGTGCTGCGGACTAGCGGGCAACTTCGGCTTCGAGAACGGGCACTACGACATCTCCGTCAGATGCGCGGAACAGTCGTTCCTGCCGGTCGTTCGCGACGCCGGCGACGGGCTCGTGCTCGCCGACGGGTATTCCTGCCGACTGCAGATCGAGCAGCTCGCCGGTCGGCCGTCGCTGCACCTCGCGCAGTTGCTGCGCCGCCAGCTTCGCCAACCGTCCACAGAGGAGCGTTCATGACCCGTCCCGTCGACTTCCTGCACGACATGCGATGGGAGGACCTACCTTCAGATGTCCGGCGCCATGCGCGACTGCGGCTGCTCGACCTGCTCGCCGTTGCCGTCGCGGGCAGCGCGACGTCCCTGTCGAGGATCACGCGCGATCACGCGGACCGCCACATGCCATCCGCACACGGGCCACGGTTGCTGTTCGACGGACGGCGGGCAAGCCCACCGGGAGCCGCGCTCGCCAACGCCGCCACGATCGACTCGGTCGACGGCCACGACGGTCACCGGCTCACCAAGGGACATGCCGGCGCGGCCATCCTGCCGGCAGCGCTCGCCATGCTGGACGACGGCGCCGACCACGACCTGCGAGACCTGCTCGCGGCCCTGGTCGTCGGCTTCGAGATCGCGACAAGGGCCGGGATCGCACTGCACACCAGCGCACGCGAGTACCACAGCTCGGGAGCATGGAACGCGATCGGCGCTGCCGCCGTCGCGGCCCGCGTGCTCCGGTTGGACGCGGTCAGCACCGAGCACGCGCTCGGCGTCGCCGAGTACTCCGCCCCGCGTGCGCCCATGATGCGCGCCATCGCGAACCCCACCATGGTCAAGGACAGCTCCGCGTGGGGAGCGCAGGCCGGAGTCGCCGCCGCCCTGCTCGCGGCCGACGGCTTCACCGGATCACCAGCCGACCTGCTCCACTCCGTGCCGGAGCTCTGGGATGACCTCGGGGCACGGTGGCGCATCCTCGAGCAGTACACCAAGCTCCATCCCGTGTGCCGCTGGGCACACCCGGCGGTCGAGGCCGCGATCGACCTCCGGCGGCGACACGCGATCGGCCCGGAGTCCATTCGCGACATCGAGGTGCGCACGTTCAAGGCCGCCGCCGAACTGACGGCGCGTCTCCCGGCCAGCACGGAGGAGGCTCAGTACAGCCTGCCGTTCCCGGTCGCCATGGCCTGTGTCCACGGTGAGCTCCCGATCGAGCTGGTCACGGCGCCCGAGCGCGCGAGTGACCAGGTGCGGCGGCTCGCGCGCGGCCTGAGCGTCGTCGAGTCGCCCGAGCTGACCGCCGCATTTCCCGACGAACGGTCGACGACCGTGACCATCACACTGGCATCGGGCGGCCGGCACTCCGCCAGCCGGACCGCGAGCTGGGGCGACCCAGAGCAACCGCTGACCGACGCCGACTTCGACGTCAAGCTGCGGAACTACGCGCTGCCGATCCTCGGCGAGACCAGGACCGACGCTCTCGGCCGGATACTGGCGCCCGCCGAGCGCACCGAGGACACCGCCCTCGGCGGCCTGCTCGCCGAGATCGCCACACCCAACTGAAACCGAGCTTACGGTCGATGCGGCGGTCTGCCGGGTTTCGTTGCGCTGTTGTGGCGCGATGGCGTGCGATGGTGTTTGGGGCGCGCTGCCCTGTGTCCGCGTGTCAGCGTGGCGTGTCATGCCGGGATCCACTCCTCGGAATTTTCGGGAGTAGAGTTTGTGTGATACCGGGACTAGATACTGTGTGAAAGTGGTATCGTCGCGGTTGTGGAGCCGCGTTACTTCGGTCGTCTGGTGGATGGCCTGATCACTGAGCTGCTGGCAGGGCTGCCTGCTGTGCTGGTGGTGGGGCCCAGGGCGTGCGGTAAGACGACGACAGCCAAGCGGCATGCGCGGACGGTGGTCAGGCTGGACCGGGAAGAGGAAGCAGCGGTTGTTCGGGCGGATCCGGATGGCGCCTTGTCGGTGCCGAGGCCGGTGTTGCTAGACGAATGGCAGATGGCGCCGCAGGTGCTCGGTGCGGTGAAGCGCGCGGTTGACGAGCGGCCTGGACCTAACTGTTTTTTGATCACGGGTTCGGTGCGGACGGATCTGGCGGCTCAGGGGTGGCCGGCGACGGGTCGGGTGGTGCGGGTGGAGATGCATGGCCTGACGCAGCGGGAGATCACCGGTGGCGGTGATGCTGTCGCGGTGCTGGATCGCATCGCCGACGAGGGTGTGGCGGCTTTCCGTGCGCCTGCTGAGCGGTATTCGCTCAATGACTACCTTGCGCTGGCGCTGCGTGGCGGTTTCCCGGAGGCGGTCCTCGCGCCGTCGGAGAGGCTGCGGCGCCGGTGGCTGCGGTCGTATGTGAGCGAGGTGGTGACTCGTGATGCCGAACTGGTCGATGGTGGACGTGACCCGCACCGGCTCCGCCGCTACCTGCAGGCGTTGTGTGTGAATACGGCGGGCGTGGTCGACGCGAAGAGCCTTTACGATGCTGCCGGTATCGACCGGAAGACGGCGTTGGCCTATGACCGTCTGCTGACCAATCTCTACGTCGTCGACGCCGTTCCGCCGTGGTGGAGCAACCGGTTGAAGCGGCTGGTGAAAGCCCCGAAGCGGTACATCGTCGATCCGGCTGTCGCTGGTTCCGTGTTGCGGTTGGATCCTGTCGGGCTGCGCCGGGATGCTGATCTTCTCGGGCGGATGCTCGATACGTATGTCATGAGCCAGTTGCGCGCGGAGGTCTCGGCGTGCGAGTCCGAGCCGACGCTGCATCACCTCAGGGTCGCCGACGGTCGTCACGAGATCGATCTCCTGATCGAATACGGCGATGGCACGGTCTTCGGTCTTGAGATCAAGGCCGGTGGCGCGCCCGATACGAACGATGCGAGACATCTGGCGTGGCTCAGAGACGAGCTCGGCGACCGTTTCCTCGGCGGTGCCGTGCTCCACACCGGGCCGTATGTCTTCCCGTTGAGTGAACGCATCATCGCGGCACCGATCAGCGCGCTCTGGACCGGGTGAGCGCGCATCGGTGTCGTGCACAACGCCGTGCTGTTGGACAGGCCGGAAAGGACGGTCGTCCGAGGCCCGTTGGCCAGTCGATGACGACGAGCTGGTCGCCACGGGTTGTTGAGTCACGGGCTTCAGCTGTCCGAGTGTCAAGCAGCTAGCCGAGCGCGCGCAGCCTTGGCATGATGTCTTCGGCGAACTGGGTGAGGAAGCGGTTTTGGTCGTTGCCTGGTCCGTGGAAGATGAGGTGGTTGAGCCCGGCGTCGACGTAGGGCTTGATCTGGGCGACAGCCTCGTCGGGGTCTGATGCGACGATCCAGCGCTTGACCACCTGGTCGATCGGTAGCTCGTCGGCGAGCCGTGCCATCTCCTCTGCGGAGTCGACGCTGTGCTTCTGTTCGGCGGTCAGCGACAGCGGGGCCCAGAACCGGGTGTTCTCCCTTGCCCGCTCGGGATCGCGGTCGTAGGAGAGCTTGATCTCGATCATCTTGTCGATCTCGGCGGCATCCCGCGCCGCGGCGGCCGCGCCTTCGCCGACGGCGGGCATGAGCTTGTCGGTGTAGAGCTCCATCCCCTTGCCGGACGTGCAGATGAATCCGTCCCCTGCGCGGCCGGCGTACTTGGCGACGACGGGGCCGCCTGCGGCGATGTACACCGGCACCGGCCGCTCGGGGCGGTCGTAGATCTTGGCGTTGACCAGCGTGTAGTAGTCGCCGTCGAAGGACACGTCGTCCTCCGACCACAGTGCGCGCATCAGCCGCACCGCTTCCCGCAGCCGCGCGAACCGCTCCTTGAACTCCGGCCACTCCATGCCGGACACGGCGATCTCGTTGAGTGCCTCACCGGTGCCCACTCCCAGCATCACCCGGTTCTCCGACAGCAGCGACATCGTCGCGAACGCCTGCGCGATCACCGCGGGGTGATACCGGAACGTCGGCGTCAGCACGCTGGTGCCGATCCGCACCCTGCTGGTGCGCTCGGCGACGGCGGACACCCAGGCCAAGGCGAAGGGCGCGTGCCCGCCGTCGTGCCGCCACGGCAGGAAGTGATCGGATGTCACCACGCTGTCCAGTCCGAGCTCCTCGGCGCGCACCGCGAACTCCACAAGATCCCGTGGGCCGAACTGCTCCGCCGATGCCTTGTAACCAATCGTGATGCTCACTCAAGCTCCTTTGCTACCGAAGTCGGCGCCAACCACTGCGCAGCGGCCGCGACGAGGTCTTCCGCCCACAGCCGAAGGATCTTCTCCCCTGCCTCGGGGCTCGCGCCGGTGGGGTCGCCGAGCACGCCGTTCGGGCTCACCGCCTTGATACCGGACGTACGCAGCCGATCGATCAGGGTGGCCAGGGTCTCGGTGGTGCCGGGTTCGGCGTGATCGATACTGACAGCCGATGCGCGGAGTCGCAGCATGACCGAGGTTTCGGTGTGTCCGGCGTGGCTGTCGTCGGCGGGTGCGGACGGCTGCCAGCGCAGTACCTTGCGGTTCTCCGTGGTGAGACGGTCCACTGCCCTGCGCACCGGCTCGATGTTACCGCCATGGCCGTTGACGATGATCACGCCGCGGAAAGCGTCCGCCGACCGGACCAGTTCCGTGACGAGTAGCTCGAGGGCCTCCTGGCCGATGGACAGGGTGCCGGGGAAGTCGGCGTGTTCGCCGCTGGCGCCGTACGGGACTGGCGGCGCGACCGCGATGCCCGGCACCGAGGACGCGAGCCGGTGGCACAGCTCGGTGGCGATGGTGGTGTCGGTGTCCAGGGGCAGGTGCGGGCCGTGCTGTTCGGTGGCGCCGAGCGGGACGGCGAGCACCACGTCCCCTTCGGCGAGGTCTGGCCACCGCGTCCTGCCGAGGTTCATTGGTCGTTCCTGGCGAGTTGGGGTAGCAGCGGTCGTGGGGTGCGACGGCGGAGGCTTCCCACCCAGACTCCTGCGCTGTAGCTGACGTCGTCGGCGATGCGGAGTGCGAGCCAGCGTGGTCCTCGGCGGGTGCGGAGTGCGTCGAGCAGGCAGGGGAACAGGGCGGCGAGCAGGATCTTGCGTCCGCGTCGAGTCAGTAGCGCGAGGGGCCACCATGTGCGGCGGATCGCCTCGGCAAGCATGGTGGCGACGCCGAACTGTCGCCGTGCGGCGACGGCGACCGCCGGTGCGGTGGCGAAGCCGTTGGCGCGCAGTGTCCGGACCAGCTGTGGTGAAGCGGTGGTGGCGCGGGGGCTGAACCGCGCCGGGGTGACGCGCCGGGGATGCCGATTGGCGAGCGAGGCGGCGGAGGTGCCGTAGTGGTACCGCTGCCGTGCCCATGCCCGCACCGTGGGGCGCGGCCGGTGCCACACCGTCGCGCTTGGCTGGTAGCGGACGACGCCGCCGGTGTCGACGATGCGCCACACCAGGTCGACGTCCTCCCCGAAGCGCATCTCCTCGTCGAACCCGCCCACCGCGGACAGCACGTCGCGGCGCAGGACGAGGGCGGCGCTCGGCACGTAGCTCACCCTGCTCAGCGGCCGCACCTCCGCTGGGTCCGGGCCGAGGTCGAGGGCGCCGCGATCGGCCTCGTAGCGGGAGAGGACGCCGCGTCCGGGGATGCTGCGCACGCGCGGGGCGACCGCCGCCACAGCGGGGTCGTCGAACAGCGGCAGGATGGTGTCGAGCCAACCGGGCTCGGGGGTGACGTCGGCGTCGAGGAACGCGATCAGGTCGGTGGTGGCGTGGCGCCAGCCGGTGTTGCGGGCTGCCGCCGGACCCAGCGACGTCGCATGGCGCAGCGTGGCGCCGGGCAGCGGTGTGGGCGACCCGTCGTCCACGACGATCCGTGACGTGACGTCGCCGGTGGCGGCCAGCACCGTGGCCACACCGGCCGGGTCGTCGCGGACCGGCACGACCACGGTGACGTCGGCCGCCCCGTAGCGGCCGGCGGCGGTGCCAACGGGATGCACGAGTCCGGCGTCGAGCAGTCGGCGGGCCAGGCGGACGGCGCGCGGGTCGTCGCCGACCGGAGCGCCCGCGAGCCACCCGTCGAGCAGGCGCATGCCCTCGCCAGTGAGGCGCAGCAGCCGCAGCGGGGAGCCGCCGAGCAGGGTTGGCCCGGCGCGGCAGAGAGACGGGTCGGCGGTGAGGATCATGGCGTGAATCCGCCGTCGGCGTGTACCACGCTGCCGGTGATGGCACCCGCGTCGGGGCCGCAGAGCCAGCACACGGTGGCGGCGACCTCGTCGGGTTCGAGGATGCGTCCGATGAGCTGGTGGTCGGCGAAGGCGTCTGGGTTGTCGAGGTCGTAGATGCGGGCGGACTCGGTCAGCATCGCGGTGCGCGTTGAGCCGGGGGAGACGGCGGTCGCGGTGACGCCGGTGCCACGCAGGTCGTGGGCGAGGCCGCGGACGAGGCCGTAGACGGCGTGTTTGGCGGCGTTGTACCCGGCGAGGTGTCGCATTCCGTGGTGGGCGGCGGCGGAGGCGAGTGCGACGAACCGTCCGCTGCGGGGTTCCGGCCTGCGCAGCAGGGCGGGCACGGCGGCGCGGGCGAGGTTCGCGACCCCGTGTACGCCGACGTCGAACAGCGCGTCGAAGTCACTCCGCTCTGTTTCCCACAGCGGTTGTCCGCCGGTGATGACGGCGGCCGCCGCGATGGCGGCATCCAGCCCGCCGAACTCCTGCTCGGCACGCGCGACGGCGTCGGCCAGGGCGTCCGGGTCTTGGACGTCGGCGACGACGTCGAGCACCGCACCGGGGTGCGCCCGCGCCACCGACGTCAACTGCTCCTTGGTGCCGAGCGGGTAGCCGACGCGGGGGTCGTCGGCGCAGCGGTCGACGGCGACGACGCGCCAGCCCGCGTCGGAGAGCCGGTGGACGGTGGCCGCGCCGATGCCGCGGGCGGCGCCGGTGACGACCGCGACCCTGGCCATCACATGCCCCGGGTGAAGCCGTCGGGCACGAGGACGTCGTCCGGTGTGAGGTCGTCGATGGACGCCTTGCCGAGACCGTACAGTGCGGAGTCGATGCCCTGGCGCAGGATCTCCAGCACGTTGTGCACGCCTTGTTCGCCGTTCGCGGCGAGGCCCCACAGGTACGGCCTGCCGATCATGACGGCTTTCGCGCCGAGAGCGATGGCTTTGACGACGTCGCTGCCGCGCCGGATGCCGCCGTCGAGCACCACCTCGATCTGATCGCCGACGGCGTCGGCGACGCCGGGCAGCGCGCGGATCGCGGCCGGGGTGCTGTCGAGGTTGTTGCCACCGTGGTTGGACACCGAGATCGCGGTCGCGCCGATGTCGACCGCGCGCTTGGCGTCGTCCGGCCGGTAGATGCCTTTGATCATGAACGGGCCGTCCCATTGCTGGCGCAGCCAGGCGAGGTCGTCCCAGGTTGGTGGCGGGGTGCCCATCCACTCGCCGTAGGCGCCGAAGAACGGCGGACCCGTCTCCCCGGCGGCCACGAGGTTCGGGGTGGTCAGGTCGGGCAGCTTCCCGCTGCGGGCGAACCGCCACAGCCAGCCGGGGCGAGGCAGCACCACCGGCGCGAACCGGACCGCGGTCTTGAGGTCGATCTTCTCCGGCAGCGGCGGGCTGCCCCAGTCGCGGGCGGTGGCGAACACCCAGTCCAGCGTGACGATGATGCCCTTCGCCCCAGCCCGCTTGGCGCGGTCGAACCGGGCCTGCATCGCGTCGCGGGAGCCGAGCCAGTACGCCTGGAAGAACGTCTTGTCGTTCGCCGCGACGACGTCCTCGATCGGCCGGGACCCGAACGACGACAGCCCGAGCGCGGTGCCGGACGTCGCCGCCGCGCGCGCGACCGCGACCTCGCCGTCCGGGTCGACCGCCTGCACCCCGGTCGGGGAGCAGATCACCGGCAGCGAGATGTCCTGCCCCAGCACCGATGTCGCCTGACGGCGCTCGGCGGCCAGATCGGCGATGCGCGGGCGGAGACCGAGTTCGGCGAACGCGGTCTCGTTGTCCGCCAGCGTCACGCCCGCCTCCGACCCGGCGAGCAGCGCCAGGTACACCGGCTTCGGCACTCGCTTCTTCGCGCGGACCTTCGCCTCCGCGACGGTCTCGAACCACTCTTTCGTGCTCGCCATCAGATGTCCTTCGGGTTTTCGGGTGGGCTGGTGGGTGTGCCGACGATGGCGCGGCGTGGACTGTGAGTCGTTGTGGTCATTGGGACGACCAGAACGACTCACAGTCCATTCAGGGCAGGCCGGCTAGCGGGCTGGTGTCGCAGGCCCGGTCCGGGGTGCGGGCGGTGGGCATGCCGAGCGGCACCGGTCGTCGGTAGGCGGTGCGGGAGTGGTCCTTGTCGGGCTTGGGCGCGGTACCAGCGCCGACGGCGGCGAGCGCGGGCTCGGCGTTGCCCTTGACGCACTCCGGGTCGGGGCCGTCCAGCGGGAGCCCGGTGAAGAACTTCGCCGCCATGCACCCGCCCTGGCAGGAGTCGTAGGCCGAACACGACGTGCACGCGCCACCGGTCTGCGGGCTGCGTAGCTCGGCGAACAGCTCCGACTCCCGCCACACGTGCTCGAACCCACCAGGCGAACGGATGTTGCCTGCCAGGAACTCGTCGTGGATGGCGAACGGGCAGGCGTAGACGTCACCGACCGGGTCGATCAGGCACACCACCCGGCCAGCGCCACACAGGTTCAGACCCGGCAGCGGGGTGGAACCGAGCGCGTTGAGGTGGAAGAACGAGTCGCCGGTGAGTACGTTCTCGCCGTTGTCGACGAGCCAGTCGTACAGTTCGCGCTGCTGTTCCGGCAGCGGGTGCAGCTCGTCCCACACGTCGGCGCCCCGGCCGGACGGCCGCAGCCGGGTGATGCGCAACTGCGCGCCGAACCGGTCCGCGATGGCCTTGAACTCGTCCAGCTGGGCGATGTTGTGGCGGGTCATCACCACCGAGATCTTGAACCCGGTGAACCCGGCGTCGGCGAGGTTTGCCATCGCGTTCATCGCCATCACGTACGAGCCAGGCCCGCGCACCGCGTCGTTGACCTCCGCGGTGGCGCCGTCGAGGGAGATCTGCACGTCCACGTAGTCCATCGCGGCCAGGCGGCGTGCCCGTTCCGGGGTGAGGCGAACGCCGTTGGTGGAGAACTTCACGCCGACGTCGTGGCTCACCGCGTAGTCGAGCAACTCCCAGAAATCCGGCCGCACCGTTGGCTCGCCGCCGCCGATGTTGACGTAGAACACCTGCATCCGCTGCAGCTCGTCGATGACGGCCTTGCACTCCGCAGTGGACAGTTCCCCTGGGTCCCGCCTGCCCGACGACGAAAGGCAGTGCTCGCACGTCAGGTTGCAGGCGTAGGTCAGCTCCCAGGTCAGGCAGATCGGCGCGTCGAGGCCGTCCTTGAAATGCTCCACCAGTTTCATCGCGTCTCCTCCCGGCACCGGATGGTGCCCGCTGCGGCCAGCCCGGCGAGGGCGTCCAGATAGCTGGAGCGCGCCTTGTCCGGGACCTCCGCCGCGGTCAGCGCCGCCAGGGCGTCCGGCTGCTCAGCCAGTTCCCTGACGACGCTGACCAGCAGCGGGGTCTTCAGAAACGACAGCCGCCTGCTCACGAAGTCGTACACCAGCGCGCCGAACGGCTCCGGCCGCACCGACACCGACGGCGTCAGCTCGTAGGGCAGGGCCGGATCGAACATCGGATCAGCCGCCGTGTCAGTAGACACCGCACATGCCATCGATCGACACGTCCTCGACCAGTAGCTCCTCCTCGACCGTCTCGGCCTGGGCTACCGTCTCCGTGGTCGCCACGTCGCTCATAACCGCT
>WHTY01000128.1 GCA_009377475.1 Actinophytocola sp. | reverse complement strand
TCCACCCGGCATGCCAAGGCCCGCGGCGCCACCATCCGCACCGAGCTCATCCAGGTCGCGGGGCGTCCCGCCCGCCGCGGACGCGACCAGATCACCTGGCACCTCCCCGAAAACTGGCCCTGGCAGCACGCCTGGCACGCCACCTTCACCGCCACCCACCGCGCGCCGCCGGCCGCAGCCGCCTGACCTGCCCACCCGCCCAACGGGCACGACCGGAAACCATGAAGTGGACACGCTGGATGCGAGGCCAGCAGGTACCACACGTCCACTTCACGGCCGTGCAATTTGAAGATCAACAGCGCCTCAAAAGTTGATCACGACCAAATCGGACGGTGGATCCAGGCTCAGTGCCATACCTGTCGTAGATGACGTCACCAAACCGATCGTTGACCACCTGGTGGAAAGCGCCAAGGTCGACTACAGCGAGGACCGCAGAAACAACTGGGGTCTACGAAAGCTCGCGGGACGACCTCAAGAATCTCGCGAAGAACTACATCTGGGACAACCAGTTGCATGGCCAAGCTGTACCGGACTCACTCATGCGTGACGGCAGTCCGATACCACTTGACGAGATGACCGAAGAGCAGCGACAGATACTCAACGACGAGTGGATGAGCACGCATCACAACTTCAGCGAGATGGTTCGAAAGGTCACTAACGCCTACGATGCGGGTGCCGTCCAAGCGCAACAGAGCCAGTCGGGGAATGACTACTGATGCGGTCAATGAAGACGGTCGCAGCGTTCCTCTGCACAGTAGCCGTTCTCGCATCATGCGACTCAGCGCAGTCCCACAATCCCGAGCGTGACACCGCATGCGGGACCATCGACATGGCCGATCTCCAGAAAGCCATCGGTACTCAACGGATTACCGTAGAAGGCTCCGATACTGGTTCGGGCGAACCTAGCAATCTCGCGGCTGGTAAATGGGAATGCCGGATATACATGCCGATCGAATCCCAGGAACCATCGGATCTGGGTTTCGGACTCGAGTTGTCGACGGGAGCGAGTTGGTGGCGATTGGCCTTGTTTTCAGCAGGCTCCACGTCTATAGACAATCAGGTCGATGGCGCCATGTTGCGTAGCTGGAACGCGAGTTATGGGCAACAGGTTTATCTTACGTTCCCGTGTGTTGAGAGCCGAGATGCGCAAGCCAAGAGATTCACGCTCCGATCAGCCGGGGGCACCTTGGACGATGACACGCCGAGCTATCGCGAGATCGGCAGCGTGTATGTCCTTGCCGCAAACGCGATTCGGAAGGAGTTGGGCTGCGAGGGCGAGCCATATCCACTCCCAGACAGCCTTCCGGACGGTTCCCCGAGAACCAACCCACTGACAGCGGGCGATCGAGCGTGCGACACGTTCACGTACGACGAAGTCGCGGGCATACTGCCCGGAGCCGCCAACGGAAGCACGACCTGGAATGCATGGACATCTCCCGGTGATGACTTCCCCACGACGACATGTCAGCTCTGGCGCAAGCATGACCCGACAATCGACGGCGACAGTCCGGAGACTGGTGATCTACGCCAGATATTCGGACCCATGGTCGCGTTCTCGCGAGTATCCGGCCACGTTGCCGAGCAGTTCGACGTCCGTTGGCCCTACGAAGCTTACGACGATGCCACACCGTGGAATCGTTACGGCGGCAAGGGAGCTATCGCTGACAACGAGATGCGACTCAAGCGGACCTGCCGCGACGAGACTCACGTCTACGTCGGCGCGTACGCGCCGCACACCGTCAGTCGCGCCCAGTACGAGAAGCTGTGCGCGCAGTGGGTGCGTGCGCAGGCGCAGCGCGACGGCTGTCCGGTTACATAGTCGCGCACGATGTTGATCAGCTTCCTGTGCGCTGTGACCCGAGAACCCGAGGGCCGGTGCACCTTGGTTGGCCGGTGATGCCGGAGCACCGGTGCATCGCGGTCGCTGACGCACCTAGTTGATCTCCTTTGCTCCCTGGGTGACCAACTGAACCGGACACTCGGAACGAATTTTGGTAACTCAAGGAGCAACGGAGATCAACTTCGGTCATCAGCGCGACGACCGTGCCGAGCGACACCGAGAGACGTCGATGGGTACACGCACCCACGCGCGTGCACCCCGTCGGCCGCTGTCAGCCCTTGCCGCAGGCCCGCACGATCACCACGATGGCGATGATCGCGGCGGCGATCGCCACGATCGGAACGACGCGTTTGAGCACCGGCGCGCCCGCGACGCCCATCAGGTCGAGCGGCTCCCGCTCCGTCGGCGCCACCCGCTCCGGCGGCGCGGCCCGCTCCCCCGCCGCGACTCCCTCACCAGGATCGCCCGACTCGCGTGCCTCCTCAGCGGCCATCGTGTCCGGGGCCGCTTCCGTCGTCGCGGCGGCACCGGCTACCCCGGACGTCGCCGCCTTCGTTGGCACCAACTCGCCCGCGAGGTTCGCCGCGAACTCCGCCAGCAGCCTGCCACTGACCTCCGAGATCAGGCCCCGCCCGAACTGCGCTGGCTTGCCGGTCACCTTCACGTCGCTGACCACGGTGCCCGTCGTGCGTTCGCCGTTGCCGGTCAGCGTCACGGTGGACGTCGTGGACGCCGTACCCGCGCCGCGAACATCCTTGCCGGACGCGCTGATGACCAGCTTGTGCGCCGCCTCGTCCTTCTCGACGAACTCGCCAGTGCCCTTGTACTGCATCATCACCGGACCGAGCTTGACCTTCACCTTCGCGGTGAACGTGTCGCCCTCGACGCCGGTCAGCGACGCGCCGGGCATGCACGGCGCCACCCGCTCCGGGTCTTGCAGCGCCTCCCACACCTCGGCGATCGGCGCGTCCACCGCGAACTCGTGCTCAAGCTGCACGGTGCCTCCTCTCTGCCAGCGGTAAGAGGTGGTGCGAAGGGCTTCTTACTCACATCAGGCGCAAGTAAGAAGCCCTTCACACCACGGGACGGCGGCGCTAACCGCAGGCGGCGGTGACCGCGCGGGACGTGAGCACCTTGGCGAGGTGTTCCCGGTAGGCGGCGTCGGCGTTGCCGTCCGCCACCGGCATGGTGCCCTCCACGGCGTGTTCGGCAGCCGCCTTGATCGCCTCCGGCGTCGCCTCCTGCCCGATCAGGGCACGCTCGACCCCGGTGGCCCGCACCGGCACCGACGACATGTTCGTCAGCCCGACCCGCGCCTGCTGGATCGTGTGGCCCTCGACCTGCACGGCGGCGGCAACACCGACGATGGACCACGCCTGCGCCACCCGGTTGAACTTCTCGTAGTGCGCGTGCCAGCCGGTGTACTTCGGTACCCGCACATCGGTGAGCAGCTCACCCGGCCGCAACGCGGTGGTGAAGTAGTCCACGAAGAACTCGCTGGCGGGAATGACCCGCCTGCCGTCCATGCCGTGCACCACCATCTCCGCGTCCAGCGCGAGCGCCGGAGCGAGCAGATCACCCGCCGGATCGGCGTGCGCCAGCGAACCACCGAACGTGCCGCGATGGCGCACCTGCGAGTCGGCCACCGTCGACGTCGCCATGGCGATCAGCTGCGCGTGCTCCGCGATCAACGGATCCCGCACGACGTCGTAATGCGAGGTCATCGCGCCGATCACCAACGCGTTGCCGTCCTCGCGCACGCCGCGCAGCTCCGCCACCTTGCCGAGGTCGATGAGCTTCGTCGGCGCGGCCAACCGCATCCGCAGCACCGGAATCAGGCTCTGCCCGCCCGCGAGCACCTTCGCCTCGTCACCGGCGTCGGCGAGCGCGCGGACCGCATCGTCCACTGTGGTCGGAGCGACGTAGTCGAACTGGGCCGGGATCATCGTGCGCCTCCTTCGGCATCGAGCGAACCCATTCCGCCACCTGGCTCAGCACCCGGCCCGGCGGCCGACTGGGCACCACTCTGAATCGCCTGCCACACCCGCATCGGCGTGCACGGCATCTCGACGTCGTCGACGCCCTTGTGCCGGATGGCGTCCACGATCGCGTTGACCACCGCTGGTGTCGAGGCGATGGTGCCCGCCTCCCCGACGCCCTTCACGCCCAGCGCGTTCGTGGTCGACGGCGTTTCGGTGCGGTCCGTGGTGAAGGACGGCATGTCCGCGGCCGACGGCACGAGGTAGTCCGCGAACGTGCCGGTCATCAGCGTGCCGGACTCGTCGTAGACCGCCTCCTCGAACAACGCCTGCGCGATGCCCTGGACAAGGCCACCGTGCACCTGGCCTTCCACGATCAGCGGGTTGACCACCTTGCCGACGTCGTCGACCGCCACGTACGACCGCAGTCGCACCTGCCCGGTCTCGGTGTCCACCTCGGCCGCACACAGGTGTGTGCCGTGCGGGAAGGAGAAGTTCTCCGGGTCGAACGTCGCGTCGGCGTCGATCGACGGCTCCACCCCGTCCGGCAGGTCGTGCGCCGCGAACACCGCCAGCGCGATGTCCGCGATGCCGGTGTCGGTGCCGGTGCCGCGCACGGTGAACTTGCCGCCCGAGAACTCCAGGTCGTCCGGCGAGCACTCCATCATGTGCGCCGCGATCGGCTTGGCCTTCTCGATCACCTTGTCCGCCGCGGACAGCACCGCCATCGCGCCGACGGTCAGCGACCGCGAGCCGTAGGTGTCGAGCCCGCGTGGCGAGGACTGCGTGTCGCCGTGCAGCACCTCGACGTCCTCGAACGGCACGCCCAGCTTGTCAGCCACGATCTGGCTCCACGCCGTCTCGTGCCCCTGGCCGTGCGCCGACGACCCGGTGATGACCTCGACCTTGCCGGTGGGCAGCATCCGGATCGCGCCGTACTCCCAGCCGCCTGCCCCGTAGGACAGCGACCCGAGCACCCGCGACGGCGCGAGCCCGCACATCTCGGTGAACGTCGAGATGCCGATGCCGAGCTGCACCGAGTCACCGCGCTGTCGGCGCTCTGCCTGTTCGCGACGCAGCCCGTCGTAGTCGAACAGCTCCTTCGCCCGCGCGGTGGCGGCCTCGTAGTTGCCCGAGTCGTAGGTCAGCGTCGAGACCGTGGTGTACGGAAACTCCTCGTGCTTGATCCAGTTCTTCTCCCGCAGCTCAAGCGGGTCCATGCCCAGCTCGTTGGCGAGCTCGTCCATCATCCGCTCGATCGCAAACGTGGCCTCCGGCCTGCCCGCGCCCCGGTAGGCGTCGGTCGGCGTCTTCGTGGTGAACACGTTCGTGCAGGCGAAGTGGTACGCCGGGATCTTGTAGATCGCGTTGTACATGAACGCGCCCAGGATCGGCACACCAGGCGTGACCAGGCGCAGGTACGCGCCCATGTCCGCAAGCAGCTCCACCTTGAGCCCGGTGACCGTGCCGTCCCGACGCGCCGCGACGGTCAGCTTTTGCAGCTGGTCCCTGCCGTGGTGCGCCGACGCCAGCGACTCCGAGCGGGTCTCGGTGTACTTCACCGGCCTGCCCAGCTTTTGCGCCAGCAGGAACGTGATGACTTCCTCCGGCGTGACCTGGAGCTTGCCGCCGAAGCCACCGCCGACGTCCGGGGCGATGACCCGCACCTTGTGCTCCGGCACGCCCAGCGTCATCGCCAGCATCAGCCGCAGGATGTGCGGCACCTGCGTGGCCGACCACATGGTGACCTGCTCGCCCGTCGGGTCAACGACGATGGACCGGGGTTCCATGAACGCCGGGATCAGCCGTTGCTGCCGGAACGTGCGCTCGACGACGACCTCGGCGCTGCCGATGGCCTCGTCCACGCTGCCGCCGGTGCCCGCCTCGGCCGAGTCGAAGATCCACGTGGCGCTGGAGTTCGTGCCGAGATCGGGATGCACCAGGTCGGCGTCGTCCTTGATCGCCTCCGCCATGTCGAGCACCACCGGCAGCTCGTCGTAGTCGACGTCGATGCCCTCCAGCGCGTCGGCCGCCTCCGCCGCCGAGCGCGCGACGACCGCCGCGACCACCTCACCGGCGAAGTTGACCTGGTTGACCGCCATCGACGGCGCGTCCGGCGACTTCATGTCCTCGGTGATCGGCCACGCGCACGGCAGGCTGCCCTGCGAGTCCGCGAGGTCGGCGCCGGTCACCACCGCGAGCACGCCGGGCATCTGCCGCGCCTCGGACGTGTCGATGTTGGTGATCCGCGCGTGCGCCATCGGACTGCGCAGCATCGCCATGTGCAGCATGCCGGGCAGGCTCATGTTGTCGGTCCAGCGAGTGCGCCCGGTGATCAGCCTGGCGTCCTCCTTGCGCAGCCGCCCCTTGCCTACTTCCTGGCCTGGTTCCGCCGCGGTGGTCATGAGCGACGCACCCCCGCCTGCGTGCCCATCTCGGCCTCGTTCATCCGCTCCGCCTCAGGTCCAGCGCCGGGACGCATCTCGTGCGCCGCGTCGCGCACCGCGCGGACGATGTTCTGGTAGCCGGTGCAGCGGCAGAGGTTGCCCTCGATGCCCTCGCGGACGGCCTGCTCATCGGGGTCGGAGTTCTCAGCGAGCAGGTCGATCGACTGCATGATCATGCCGGGTGTGCAGAACCCGCACTGCAACGCGTGGTTGTCGTGGAACGCGCGTTGCACGGGGTGTAGCTGGCCGTCCCTGGCCAGTCCTTCGATCGTCGTGACCTCACAGCCGTCGGCCTGCACGGCGAGCACCGCACAGGACTTCACGCTGTGTCCGTCGAGGTGGACGGTGCAGGCACCACAGTTACTGGTGTCGCAGCCAACCACCGTGCCGACCTTGCCGAGCCGCTCGCGCAGGTACTGCACGAGCAGCGTTCTCGGCTCCACTTCGTCTAAATACGTCGTTCCATCAACGGTGACGGTGATGCGCATGGGGCCTCCAACATTCGATGGCAGCACCCGGCGGGTCTTCACGGCTCGTCGGGAACTCCGATCGCGGTGTGATCGGACTCACGTTCGAGGGTGCCGCGTGTGTGCCAGCGATACAAGGTCCCCTCAGCATCCGATGGGGCTAGCCACCCTCCCGGTGGATAGGGCCCCGCTCGTCCGACAGGCGTTTACCGCCACCACCCCAGTGCAGTGCGATCATTTCGGCCGCGATCGACACCGCTGTCTCCTCCGGGGTGCGCGCGCCAAGATCCAGCCCAATGGGGGATGCGAGGTGCGCGAGGTCGGTGTCCGTCATGCCCGCTTCACGGAGTCGCCGCAGCCGGTCCTCGTGGGTGCGACGGCTGCCCATCGCGCCGACGTAGCCGAGCTTGGCCCGCAGCGCGACCTCCAGCACCGGGACGTCGAACTTCGGGTCGTGCGTCAGCACCGCGACCGCCGTCCGCTCATCGACCCGGCCCGCCGCCACCTCGGCGGACAGGTACCGGTGCGGCCAGTCCACGATCACCTCGTTGGCCTCGGGGAACCGGCTGGTGGTGGCGAACACCGGACGCGCATCGCACACCGTGACGCGATAGCCGAGGAACGCCGCCATCCGCGTCATCGCGCGCGCGAAGTCGATCGCGCCGAACACCAGCATCCGTGGCGGCGGCTCGAAGGAGTTGACGAACACCGACATGCCCTCGCCGCGCCGCTGCCCGTCCGGTCCGTAGTAGAGCGTGCCGGTGCGTCCGCTGGCGAGCAGGCCGCGCGCGTCGTCGGTGACGGCGTCGTCGATGCGGGACGAGCCGAGGCTGCCCGACGCCCGGTCGTGCCAGATCAGCAGCCGCTCGCCCACTAGCTGGGCGTCCGGGTGCTCGATGACCGTCGCGATGGCCACCGGGTGTTCGGCGCGCACGGACTCCACGATGTCGCCCAGCTCGGGGAAGCTGTCCCGCGAGATGCGCTCCACGAAGACGTCGAGGATGCCGCCGCAGGTCAGCCCGACGGCGAACGCGTCGTCGTCGGACACGCCGTAGCGCTGCGACACCGGGGTGTGGTCGGCGAGCACCTGCTGGCCCAGCTCGTAGACCGCGCCCTCGACGCAGCCGCCGGACACGCTGCCCACGACGGTGCCATCCTCGGCGACCATCATCGCCGCACCGGCTGGCCTCGGCGCGGACGAGAAGGTGGCGACGACCGTGCCGACCGCGACCGCCTCCCCCGCCTCCCATCGGGCGTACGCCTCGTCAAGTACGTCGTGCATCTCGCATCGCCCCTAACAGTTCCTCGAGTGTCGCCAGACTATGCCCCGCGAGGAGCCGGTCGATGTGCGGCAGCGCGGCGGCGATGCCGGACTGGATCGGTGCGTAGCCCTCCCGCCCCGCGTGGGGGTTCACCCACAGCACCGCGTGCGCCAACCGCCGCAGCCGCGCGACCTGCTCGCCGAGCAGCACGGGGTCGCCGCGCTCCCAGCCGTCGGAGAACAGCACCACGATCGCCGAGCGGGCGAGGCCACGCTGCCCCCACCGGTCCAGGAACACCCGCAACGTCTCGCCGAGCCGGGTGCCGCCCGCGTAGTCGGGCACCGCGTTCGCGGCGGCGGGCAACGCCTGCGCGGGGTCGCGCTGCCGCAGTTGGCGCGAGACCCGCGTGAGGCGGGTGCCGAGGGTGAACGCCTCGACGTTGCCTGGCGTGCGGCGCGCGACCGCGTGCGCGAACCGTAGCAGCGCGTCGGAGTACGGCTCCATCGAGCCGGAGACGTCGATCAGCAGCACCACGCGGCGCGGGCGGTGGCTGCGGCTCCTGCGCGCGAGTCGCACCGGTTCCCCGCCGGTGCCGAACATCCGCCGGACTGTCCTGCGTTGGTCCAGCGCGCCGCGCCGGGACGGCCTGCGCCGCAACGACCTGCGCGTCGGCGGTTGCGGCCGCAGCAGCGAGAACAGCTCGGCCAGGTGTTCGCGTTCGGCGGCGTCGAGCCCGGACATGTCGCGGTTGCGTAGTACCTCGGCCTCGCTAGCCCCGATCTGGCGCAGCACGCTCGTGTCGTCCTCGCCGTCGGTGTCCGAGCCAGACGTCTCAGGAGTGAGCGTGGCGAACCGCGGCTTGCTGCGCCGGACGGTTCCCCGCGCGGGCCGCGCGCCGTGGAACCATCGCGCGAACACCGCGTCGTAGCCCGCGATCTCGTCCGGCTCGCGGCACAGCGTCACCCTGCCCGCCCAGTAGAGCTGGTCCGGGTCGGCGACGTCGACCTCACTCACCGCGCTCAGGAATGCGGCGGTGCGGTCGGTGCCGATGTCGAGACCGGCGTCGGCGAGGGCGTGGGTGAAGCCGACGAGACCTGGTAGCGCCATCGCCTCACCCCGCGAGCAGCGAGGACAGTCCGGCCGCGCGGATGCGGTCGGTGTCCTCCCGGTACTTCGCCACCGCGCCCAGCGTCAGCTCAGCGTTGACGGCGTCCAGTTCGACGTTGTTCAGCGCCTGCAACGCGGTGGCCCAGTCGAGCGACTCCGCCACGCCGGGCGGTTTCAGCAGGTCAAGCTCCCGCAGTCGGTGTACCGCGCTGGCGACCTGGGTGGCCAGCTTCTCCGAAAGGCCCGGCAGCCGCCGCCGCAGGATCGCCACCTCGCGGGCGACGTCCGGGTGGGTCAGCCAGTGGTACAGGCAGCGGCGCTTGAGCGCGTCGTGCACCTCGCGCGTGCGGTTCGACGTCAGCAGCACGATCGGCGGTGTGGTGGCCCTGATCTCGCCGAACTCCGGGATGCTGACGGCGTTCTCGTCCAGCAGTTGCAGCAGGAACGCCTCGAACTCGTCGTCGGCGCGGTCGATCTCGTCCACGAGCAGCACGCACGGCGACTCGGTCAGCGCGCGCAGCAGCGGCCTGGCCAGCAGGAACCGCCGGGTGTAGAGGGAGCGCTCCGCGACGTCGGGGTCGACGGGGCCGTCGGCGGTGGCCTCCAGCGCGCGCAGGTGCAGCAGCTGGCGCGGGTAGTCCCACTCGTAGAGCGCCTGCTCGGCGTCGATGCCCTCGTGGCACTGCAACCGGATCAGCGACAAGCCAAGCGCCTCGGCCAGCGCGCTCGCCAGCGACGTCTTGCCGGTGCCCGGCTCGCCCTCGCACAGCAGCGGTCGTCGCATCCGCATCGCGAGGAAAGCAGCGGTGGCGACGCCGTCGTCGGCGAGGTAGCCGGTGCTCTCCAGCGCCTCGGCGAGCGCGGCGGGCGAGGTGGGTTCCGATGTCGTGTCCGTCACACCTCCGAGGTTAACCGCGCCGGCCATACCCACGCGGCGAACGTGAGTCGTTCTGGTCGCGACGACAACCACGTCGACTCACCTTCGCCGCGCCGGGAGCTCGCCGCGCCGGAGCCGGTACCCCGAATTGTCCGTTTACATCGAGTGTGGTGTGGATCACACTGGACACGTGGGGTAGCCCGGAAAGGGAGGTCACCCGTGTTCGACATCAGCGCACCCATCCTGACGACGTTCATCGTCTACCTCGTGGTGATGATCGCGATCGGGGTCTGGGTCTACAACCGCACCAACACCCTGTCGGACTTCGCCCTCGGCGGGCGCAGCCTGAACTCCCCGACGGCCGCGCTGTCCGCGCAGGCCAGCGACATGTCGGGCTGGCTGCTGCTCGGCCTACCCGGCGCGGTGTACGCCGCGGGTATCGGCGCGACGTGGATCGCGATCGGGCTGGCGATCGGCACCTACCTGAACTGGCTGCTCGTCGCGCCACGGCTGCGCTCGTACACCGAGCGCGCGGGGAACGCGATCAGCCTGTCCGGCTATTTCGAGAACCGCTTCGAGGACCGCACTCGGCTGTTGCGCTCGGTGTCCGCCGTGGTGATCGTCGTGTTCTTCACCGTCTACGTCGCCAGCGGCCTTGTCGCGGGCGGGGTGCTGTTCGAGAACGTCTTCGGCGTCAACGCCACGCTGGCGATCACGGTCGCGGTCGCGGTCATCGTCATCTACGCCTTCCTCGGCGGCTTCCTCGCGGTGAGCTTCACCGACGCCGTGCAGGGCACCTTGATGTTCCTGGCGCTGCTGGTGCTGCCGCTGATCGGCGTCGGGATGCTCGGCGGGTTCGGCGCGATGAACGACTCGCTGAACCAGCAGTCGCCCGCGTTGCTGGACATGGGCCGCGAAGCCAGCTTCACCGACGGCGCGTGGGGCGGCGGCGAGTCGCTTGGTTTCGTCGCCGTGGTGTCCCTGCTGGCGTGGGGACTCGGCTACTTCGGGCAGCCGCACATCCTCGCGCGGTTCATGGGCATCCGCAGCGTCCGCGACATCCCCGCCGCGCGGCGCATCGGCGTCGGCTGGGTGCTCGTGACGCTGGCGGGCGCGTCGCTGGTCGGCCTTGTCGGCATCGGGCTGCTGGACACACCGCTGGACAACCCGGAGACGGTATTCATCGCGGTGGCCCAGGAACTGCTCAACCCGTGGCTCGCGGGCATCCTGCTCGCCGCCGTGCTCGCCGCGATCATGTCCACGGCGGACAGTCAGCTGATCGTGTCGTCCACGGCGTTGACCGAGGACTTCTACCGCGCGTTCCTCAACCGGGACGCCACCGAACGCACCCTGGTGTGGGTCGGCCGCGGCACGGTCGTCCTGGTGGCCGTCGTGGCGTACGTGATCGCGCTCGGCGGTGGCGGCGTGCTGGACATCGTCGCCTACGCCTGGGCCGGGTTCGGGTCGGCGTTCGGGCCGGTCATCCTGCTGTCGCTGTTCTGGCCGCGCATGACGTGGGCGGGCGCGCTGGCGGGCATCATCGGCGGCGCGGCCACCGTACTGGTGTGGCGGCAGGTCGACGTGCTCGCCAACACCGGCTGGTACGAGATGGTGCCCGGCTGGATCGTCGCGACGGCGGCGGCGCTGGTGTTCGGACGGTTCGTCGGACGTCCCCCGGCGCGCGAGTGGGTCGGCGCGCTCGGCGACGCCCCGGAGCCGACGGCGACAGGTGCCGAGCGGTCCTGACGCCGGGCGGCAGCCGCTACACCGGGATGACCGTGGGCACGATCATCGGGCGGCGGCGGTAGGTCTGCGCGACCCACCGGCCCACCACCCGGCGGACCGCCTGCGCGATCCGGTGAGTGTCGATGATGCCCTCCGACTCGGTGCGGGACAGCTCCATCTCGATCAGCGGCACCACGCCGTCCAGGGCCTTCGGGTCGTCCGAAAAGCCTCGGCCGGAGATGGTCGGCGGCGACACCGCGCGCCCGGTGTTGTGGTCGATGGCCACGGTGATCGCGATGAACCCGCCCTCGCCGAGGATCAGCCGGTCCGACAACGTCGAGTCGCCCACGTCACCGACCGAGAGTCCGTCGACGTAGACGTGGCCGACCTCGACCCGGCCGGTGCGAGTCGCCTTGCCGTCCACGAGGTCCACCACGACGCCGTCCTCCGCGATCACCACGCTGGACGGTTCCACACCGGTGCTGACAGCGATCTCGGCGTTGGCACGCAGGTGCTTCCACTCGCCGTGCACCGGCATGACGTTGCTGGGCCGCACCGCGTTGTAGAGGAACAGCAGCTCGCCAGCCGAGGCGTGGCCGGAGACGTGCACCTTGGCGTTGGCCTGGTAGACGACGTTCGCGCCGAGCCGCACCAGCCCGTTGACCACGCCGAACACCGCGGTCTCGTTGCCGGGGATCATGGAGCTGGCAAGGACGACGGTGTCGCCGGGGCGCAGCGTGATGTTGCGGTGCTCGCCGCGCGCCATTCTGGACAGCGCCGACAGCGGCTCACCCTGCGAGCCGGTCGAGATGAACACCACCTTGGTCTCCGGCAGGTTCGCGGCCTGGTCCATGTCGATCAGCAGGCCGTCCGGCACGGTGAGGAAGCCCAACTCGGCGGCGATGCCCATGTTGCGCACCATCGAACGGCCGACGAACGCGACCCGGCGGCCGTGGGCGACGGCGGCGTCGAGCACCTGCTGCACGCGGTGCACGTGGCTGGCGAAGCAGGCGACGATGACGCGCTGCGTCGCTTGCGCCAGGACGTCGTCCAGCACCGGCCCGATCTCGCGTTCCGGAGTGACGAAGCCGGGCACCTCGGCATTGGTGGAGTCAACGCACAGCAGGTCGACGCCCTCGTCGCCGAGCCGGGAGAATCCGGCCAGGTCGGTCAGGCGGCCGTCGAGCGGGAGCTGGTCGAGCTTGATGTCGCCGGTGTGCAGCACCAGCCCGGCCTGCGTGCGGATCGCCACCGCCAGCGCGTCCGGGATGGAGTGATTGACCGCGAAGAACTCCAGGTCGAACGGGCCCACCGTACGCCGTTCCCCTTCGGCGACGTGCACCAGCGTCGGCCGCAGCTTGTGCTCGGCGCACTTCGCCGCCAGCAACGCCAGCGTCAGCCGCGAGCCGTACACCGGCAGGTCCGGCCGCAGCCGCAGCAGGAACGGCACCGCGCCGATGTGGTCCTCGTGGCCGTGGGTAAGCACCAGCGCGTCGACCTCGTCGAGGCGGTCCTCGATGGCGCGGAAGTCCGGCAGGATGAGGTCGACGCCGGGCTGCTCGTCCTCAGGGAACAGCACGCCGCAGTCCACGATCAGCAACCGGCCGTCGTACTCGAAGACGGTCATGTTGCGCCCGATCTCACCGATGCCGCCGAGCGCGACGACGCGCATGCCACCCTCGGCCAGGGCGGGCGGCGCCCCCATGGGGCCTGGTCCGTCCGCGATCACTCGTGCAACGTCCCCACGCTCGTGTGGGTGGTCGGCGTGACGTAGGCGGCGGCCGAGTCGGTGTGCGCCACCCGGGAGGCGTGCCAGTCGGTGCTCTGCGACTCCAGCGGCACGCCTGCTTGGGTGAGGTCGGCGGCGATCGCCTGGATCTGGTCGTCGGTGGCGGGCACCAGCGGCAGCCTGGGGTCGCCGACGTCGAGGCCCCGCAGTCGCAGCGCCGTCTTCACGAACACCACGCCGCCGACGCGGGAGAACGCGCGCAGCACCGGCAACATGCCCCGGTGGTTGGTGCGGGCGGTGGACGTGTCGCCGTCCTCGTAGGCGTCGATCATGCCCCGGATCCGGCCCGCGACGATGTTGCCGATGACGCTGACGCAGCCGGTCGCGCCCACCGACAGCCACGGCAGGTTCAGCGCGTCGTCGCCGGAGTAGTACGCCAGGTCG
>WHTY01000043.1 GCA_009377475.1 Actinophytocola sp. | reverse complement strand
TCGACATACACTCATCATATGCCACTTGCCGTTGAACGAGCCGCAACGACACGCCATTTTAGTGGCTACACTGGGTCGTCAAGAGAGTCACCCTACGCAGGTCAAGACACAATCTCTACGGAGAGTTACGGCAACTTCGGCCTAACTCGTCAGGCACCCTGTTCCTGCCTGACGAGTTCGCGCCGCCGCTGTCGGACTGCCTCTACATCCCGGAAGAGCTGGCGGAGCAGGAGTGGCTGCGGATGCGACACGAGGTTGACCGACTGAACGCCGATGACGCGGTTCACGCGCTGACTGTGGCCCGACGTTCGCGGGCACGAGCGGATGCGCTGGAGGCCCGCGCACTCGCGCGCCTGCACGAACTCCGCGATGGCTCGCGCTACGTCGCTGAGGAAGCCGCGCTCGAACTTCGCGTATCGCATCAGTCGGCGCAACGACGTCTCGAGCGCGCCCGCAACTTGGTGGAACGCTTACCGCGCACGCTCGAAGCGATGCAGGACGGCGAGTACGAGGCCTACACAGCGAGCAAGATCATTGACGTCACCGAGCACCTGGACGCCGGCAAGGCCCGCGACGTGGATGCCCGCCTCGATGAGAAAGTGCGCGACGGACAGTTCGCACCGGGTGACGCCAGTCAGATCCGACGTGCCGCCCGCAGACTGGTGCAGCAGGTCGATCCCGACGGTCAAGCCGTGCGCGCCCGCCGCGCCCGCGCAGGGCGGAAGGTGGAACTTGTCGCGGGCGAGGACGCGATGTCGACGCTGTATTTGGACCTGCCTGCCGAGGTTGCCGCCACGGCGTATGCGCGGATCGATCGCGACGCCCGCAGTCTGCGCAACAACGGCGATGAACGCACGCTGGAGCAACTACGCGCGGACGTCGCCGCCGCACTGTTGCTCGCCCAGCCCACCGGAACCACCACTGACGATGGTGATACTGCATCCTCGTCCGGCGTCGGCGCGATGGTGTACCTGCATATGCCCATCGACACGGCCCTCGCCATGAGTGACGAGGGTGCGGAACTCTCCGGCCATGGCCCGATTCCGGGTCCGATCGCCCGGGAGATCGCCACCAATCCTGGTTCGGTGTGGCGAAGGGTGCTCACCGATCCGGGTAGCGGGGTGCCGCAGGACATCAGCCGTCGCCGTAGGCCGACCCAGGTGATGCGTGAGCTGGTCGCGGCGCGGGATCGCGAGTGCCCGTACTGTCGTCGTCCGGCGCAGCGATGCGACTTTGACCATCTCACCGCGCGAAGCAGCGGCGGCGAGACCAGCACCCGCAACGGCGGCCCGAAATGCGAATATCACCACTATCTCAAGGACGAACCCGGCTGGCGACTGGACTACGACCCCGAAACGCAGACCGCGATGATCATCAGCCCCACCGGCCGCACCTACACCAAGAAAAACCGACCCATCAACGGGATTCCGAAGCAGAGACCGACACCGGAGGCCGTGTCCAATCTGGAACCGGACATTGCGATACCGGAGCAACGCAAACCGACCGCATCGGACTCGCCGCCCGGCGACGACCCACCGTTCTAGATACCGCGTGACGTCGTCGCACGTCGTTCACGCTGCGCGCCGCCCGGCTCGCGGCGGACAATGACGTCACGCCGTGCGGCGAACACGGCGACATCGCAACCCATCGCGACATCGCAACCCATCGCGGCGCCGCAGGACGTGCCATCACGACGGGGCAGCGCGGCAACTCGACAACCCAAAGATCACCGAGGAGGACAGCCACCATGGGCGACCACACCTACCGCGTCAGCGAGATCGTCGGCTCGTCTGGCGAGAGCCTGGAAGACGCGATCCGAGGCGGCATCCGCCGCGCGGGGCGGACGCTGCGCGAACTCGATTGGTTTGAAGTCACAGAGATCAGGGGCCACATCGTTGACGGCGACATCGGACATTTCCAAGTAGGTATGAAGGTCGGCTTCCGACTGGAGGAACCCGAGTAATGTCGCGCGGCGGCCGTACAGGGTCGCGCGGCAGCCCCGCCGCGCTCACACACCGCCCCTACCGCCGCAACCGCCACGGCGCGATGAACCAGAGGTAGGAGAACGCGACGGCGGCGGGCACCGCCAGCAGGATCATCGCCACGGTGCCGAACACGACCTTGCCGATCAGCGCGACGGTCACCATGACCGCGCAGGCGAGACACCCGAGCCCGGCCAGCACCAGGCGGTTGCCCCGGCGCAGGATCTCGTACCGACGTCCTGCGCGGAACAGCACGCGGTGCCACGCGGCAGGCGCGCTGAGCAACGCCGTCGACAGCACGGCCAGCACGACCGCCACCAGATGCAACGACTTCTCGAACGTCCCGATGTCCTGGAACGTCTGCGTGAACACGACGGCGAGGAGGAACCCGAACAGGATCTGCACCCCGGCTTGCGCGACGCGTAGTTCGCCAAGCAGTTCGGCGACGTTACGGGTCAGCCGCTTGTGTTCTGGCTCGTCGTGGTGGTGCTGCTGCTGGTCAGCGTCCGTCATAGCGGCGAATACCTCCCAACGACCACAGCGAAACACCGTTCACGGCGACCTTGCCAGCGGTCATACCCGCCCGGTCGCGCTGCCGTTCAACGCGGCGCGGGTCGCCCGCACGGTTCAACGGTAAGCCGCGCAGACGTCACCCGCGAAGTGCGGCTACCCCCAGTTCAGCCACACTTCGCGGGTGGCGCCGCCAGCTCAGGCCCCGTGCTGCGCGGCGGCGCGCTCGCGCAGCCGGTCCTCCTGCTCCCGCAGCTCCGGGGTGAGCTCCTCGCCGAAGTCCCCAGCCTCGAAGATCTTGCGCACCTCGACCTGGCCGTCGACGAACGGGATGTCCTTCGCCAAGGAGATGGCTTCCTCCTGCGAGGCGACGTCGAGCACCCAGAAGCCCGCGACCAGGGTCTCCGGGTCGGCGAACGGACCCTCCGTGACGGAAGCCGCCCCGCCCGAGAAGGTCACCCGCGCGGCGTTGGCGGTAGGGTGCAGGCCCTCGCCGGCGACGAGCACGCCCGCGTTGACCAGCTTCTCGTTGTACGCGCCCATGCCGGCGAGTTCCTGCTCGCTGGGCATGACGCCCTGCTCGGAGTCGGCGTTTGCCTTGACGATCAGCATGTAGCGGCCCATTGTTCTGCTCCTTTTCCGGTTGTGGAGCCCGGTTGGCTCCCTGCCTTCACCCGGAACGTCGGAGCCCGCAGCCCGGCTTCGACATCGGCGTCGAACTTTTTCAAAACTTTTTTGCCGCGCGCGGTTCGGTGCAGGTAGAAGCCCACCGCGTACGCCCGTGCAGCCGCACAAGTTAGCCTGGAGGGCGTGCCTGCTACGACGTCATCGCTGCGGATCGGCCCCTTCGAGGTCGACCCGCCAGTCGTGCTCGCCCCGATGGCCGGAATCACCAACCGCGCGTTCCGGCAGCTCTGCCAGTCCTACGGCGCCGGGCTGTACGTCTGCGAGATGATCACCGCGCGGGCCGTCGTGGAGCGGCATCCGGGCACGATGCACATGATGAGCTTCGCTCCGGGCGAGTACCCCCGATCGATGCAGCTCTACGGCGTCGACCCGAACACGATGCGCGAGGCCATCAAGATCGTCCTCGGTGAAGGGCTCGCCGACCACATCGACGCCAACTTCGGCTGCCCGGTCGCGAAGGTGACACGCAAGGGCGGCGGCGCGGCGCTGCCGTTCAAGCGCAGGCTGTTCGGCGACATCGTGAAGGCGTCGGTCGAGGCTGCGGAGCCGTACGGCGCGCCGTTCACGGTCAAGTTCCGCGTCGGCATCGACGACGAGCACCACACCTACCTGGACGCGGGACGCATCGCGGCGGCCGAGGGCGCGGCGTCGGTCGCGCTGCACGCGCGCACGGCGGCCCAGCGCTACTCCGGCCAGGCGAACTGGTCGCACATCGCTCGCCTCAAGGAGGCCGTGACGTCGATCCCGGTCCTGGGCAACGGCGACATCTTCACCGCGGACGATGCACTGCGCATGGTCGCCGAGACCGGCTGCGACGGCGTCGTCGTCGGACGCGGCTGCCTTGGTCGGCCGTGGCTGTTCGGCGAGTTGGAGGCGGCATTCGCCGGGAACCCGGTGCCGGAGGGGCCGAACCTCGGCGAAGTCGCGAGGGTGCTGCGGCGGCATGCCGAACTGCTCGTCGAGCACGACGGCCACCAGAAGGCCATGCGTGACCTGCGCAAACACATGGCGTGGTACTTCATGGGCTTCCCGGTCGGCTCCGACCTGCGGCGCAAGTTCGCCATGATCACCAGCCTCGACGTCCTGGACGAGCTGCTCGAGCAGCTCGATCACGATGCGCCGTTCCCCGCTGCGGCGACCGGGCCGCGCGGCCGGCAGGGCTCTCCCGGCAAGGTCACGCTCCCGCACGGCTGGCTGGACGACCCGGACGATCCGTGCGTCCCGGCCGGTGCGGACATGATGCACAGCGGCGGCTGAACCACCGCGCCGTCGACGTCTTCGGCTCCCCTTCGCCAGGGATATTGCGCGATACGCGCCGGATTCGACGTCGTTTGTCGGTTTCTCGCGACCATTTGCCTAGCGAAGCGGGGCGACAAACCGTGCACAAAGCGTGCACGGCCCTGGCGAAGCGAGCGCACGCCGCGCCGAATGGCCGCCCCACCGTGCGCGGATAGGCAACTCAGCGCCGTGACCAGCCGACACACCGAATGAATCAAAACTTAACGCCTGAGGCATGAAGTTCAAGCTGGCGTGTACACGACTTCCACAAAGGTTGCCCGCCGATCGAGTGATATTCCGGCGCTAGTCGTCCCATTAGCTCAAGACGACGGTCTTACCCGACGACAACCATGTCGTGGCACAAGGTGGCGGGGGATCGTCCGGCCACCGCAGGGCGGCGACAACGATGTCCGCCACGTGCACGGCAGCGCGGCAACCCATCCCTCACGGGATGTCGGGCGCGCGAAGTATGGCACGCATCGACTGGAGCAGAACGTGATGAATCGACTGGAGACGCATTCGAGCTGGCGGCCCAGCGAGAACGGCGCGTCGGCACGTTCCCAGGCGATCGACGTCGATTTCGTCGACGAGCCGCAGGAAATGAGCGAGCTGGTCGATATGCACCAGTCAATCGCGGAGGTGCTCGCCACGCAGGGAAAATGGCGGCTCGCGTATACGCATCTGACCGAGGCGCTGCGGCTCGCGCGCAACACGCAGCACGTCGCCCCGATCATTCCGGCGCAGTACCAACGGCAGGTCGACGAACTCCGCAAGGCGCACGCCGAAGCCGTCGACGCGAGCCTGCGAGACGCGCTGACCGCGTCGTACAACCGCCGCTACCTGGACCAGAAACTGTCCGCACTGCTCGCGAAACAACCCAGCGACGGCGAGGGTATCGCCGTCGCGCTCATCGACCTCGACCACTTCAAGCAGGTCAACGACGACCACGGCCACCTCGTCGGGGACAGGGTGTTGCAGCAGGTCGTCGCGTTGCTCCAGGCGGATCTGCCCGCCGGGTCGTTCTGCGCGCGCTACGGCGGCGAGGAGTTCGTGCTGGTGCTACCCGAGGTGAGCCCGTGGTACGCGGTCAGGACGGTGGAGCGCGCGCGGGCGCGCGTCGCGGAGCACAACTGGTCGGCCGTCGTCCGGGGCCTGGACATCACCATCAGCGCGGGCCTCGCGCACCGGCCCGGGTGGGAACTTCCGCACCGCGACGCGGAATGGCAACTGCGCCGCGCCGACGACCTGCTGTACGCCGCCAAACGCGCGGGACGGAATGTCGTCGCCTACCGCAGAAGCGGTGCGATCCGAATCGCGGGCCTCGACGACAACTGCCGCTGAGGACGTCCCCGCACGATTGTTTCGGCGACTGCCCGCAATCACATCGCCGATTGCATTACTCCGTTCGGAGCAAGGTTTTCCCGAACGGGAGCGCATTTCGCCGCAAATCGGCTACGCATTGCCGCACTGATCGCCCAGCAGTGTTCCCTCAATCACCTCAAATCCGTACGATAACGGCACACTGCGGGGGCGAAATGCTGTCCGTGCAACACGTTCGTCATCGCCCTTGCGCGCCAACGGGGACCAAGGCAGCTTGACACCACGACGGGAGGCTCGGTGCACGACGACCAGCACGCGCCGCACCGTGGTTCTCCCCGCAACCGACCGCCGCAGCCACCCCAACGACCCACGCCACTAGGACCGCAGGGACATCGCCCAGCGCCACCAGGACCGCAGGAGCATCGCCCAGCGCCACCGGGGCAACATCCACCGCCACCGGGGCGCACGCAGCCGCGTCCCGCCCAGCAGCCGCCCGGCGCACGACAGCCACCACCGCGCCCACACGGCTCACCGCCACAGCAGCGGCCGCACCACCCAGACCGGGGCGAGGCGCAGCAGGAGCCGCCACGCAGGCAGCCGCAGCAACAGCACCGCCAGGCCCCGCATGGCGGTGAGACGCTGGACCGGCGCGGGCCGCAGCCGCCACCGCCCCGGCAACGCGAGCGCCCCATCGCCGCCGCGCTCGCGGGCTCCCACCAAGCGCGCACCAGCAGGCCCACGCGAGAATGGCGCAACGCGGAAACCGAGCTGATGCCAGCCGTCGAGCCGGAGACGGCGGCGGCGAAGCAGCTCAAGGTTCGTTTCGACGAGGAGGAGAAGCCCGCCACCCGGCTGCGCGAGAAACGCGTCCGCATCGACAAGCGGTCGGTCCAGCTCACCAAGGCGGCAGTCGGCCTCCTCGCGATCCTTGTCTTCGTCGCCACGGGCGGCGCCTGGGGCATGAAGACCTGGTACAGCTCGAAGTTCGAGGAAGTCGCTGCACTCGACGTCAACTCGGCCGACATCAAGGACTCACAAGCCCAGCTCGGCGACGAGAACTTCCTCATCGTCGGGTCCGACACCAGGGCGGGCGCCGCGCAGGAGGTGCCCGGCGTTTCCGGCGCGCGGTCGGACGCCGTGATGCTGGCGCACCTCCCCAAGGACCGGGACCGCGCCGTCGTCGTGTCGTTCCCGCGTGACCTCGAAATCAATCGCCCCGCGTGCGAGCGGTGGGATCCGAGCACCAACGGCTACACCGACGAGATCGTGCCGGAGGCGAAGCGGGTCAAGCTCAACACGGCTTACGCCGTCGGCGGTCCGCGCTGCGTCACCAAGCTGGTCCAGCAGCTCAGCGGCATGCGGATGAACCACTTCGTCAGCATCGACTTCAATGGCTTCAAGGGCATGGTCGACGCGGTCGGCGGCGTCACGGTCAAGGCAGACGGGCCGGTCGTCGACGGCGAGATGGGCACGATCGCGACCGAGGCCGGGCCGCTGCCGCTGGATGGCAACAAGGCGCTGCGGTACGTGCGCGCCAGGAAGGTGGCGGGCGATCCGACGTCCGACTACGGGCGGATGAAGCGGCAGCAGGAGTTCATCAACGCGCTGCTCCGCAAGGCGATGTCCAACGACGTCCTGACGAACCCCGGCAAGCTGACGGCCTTCGTCAACGCGTTCGCCGATGCGACGGTCGGCGACAACGTCGGGGTCGACCAGATGCTCACGCTGGCGCAGTCGATGAAGGGCCTCGACACCGGCACCATCACGTTCCTGACCGTGCCGACCACCGGCTACGCCAACGAGCGCGGCAACGAGGTGCTGATGCGGGAAGGCATGAACATGCTGTTCCAGGCGCTGCGCGACAACACCCCGCTGCCAGGCGAGGAACCGGAGAAGAAGCAGGGCAAGGGCGGTCCGGAGACGACGGCGCGGGCCGACGACAGCACCCTGCAACAGCAGACCGGCAATCCCTGACGCCGTCGGCATACGCCTGGTTCACCGTCGGTTCATCTCACCGCTACGGCGCGGTAGACACGACCGACGTACAGTGGGCCCATGCGCGAGGCATATCACGTAGAGCTGGAACGGCTGGCGGACAACCTGGCCGGGATGTGTTCCATGGCCGCGACGGCGATGGAACGCGCCACGACGTCGCTGCTCGAGACGAACCTGCCGCTCGCGGAACAGGTCATCACCGACGACCAGAAGATCGACGATGCCCGTGCCCGCTGCGAGGAGCAGGCGTACGCGCTGCTCGCCCTGCAGGCGCCGGTCGCGACCGACCTGCGCACGGTGCTCGCCGCCATCCACGCCGCGGAGAGCCTTGAGCGGATGGGCGACCTCGCGCTGCACGTCGCGCGCGGGGCGCGCAGGCGTCACCCGGAGCCGGTGCTGCCGGAGGAGGTCGCGCCGTACTTCGCCGAGATGGGCAAGCTCGCCGTCCGGCTGGCCCGGCAGGCGGAGGACGTCATCCACACCCGCGACGTCGACGCCGCCCGGTCGCTCGACATCGCAGACGACGAGATGGACGACATCCACCGCCACCTGTTCACGGTGATCATGGACAAGAACTGGCAGCACGGCGTCGCCGCCGCCGTGGACACCACGTTGCTCGGCCGGTTCTACGAGCGCTACGGCGATCACGCGGTGTCCGTCGCGAATCGCATGGTTTTCGTCGCCACCGGAAAAATGCCGGGGTACAACTCCGACGAAATCTGACAATGTCATTCCGACGTCATTCCGACACCCGGCCATCCTGCGAAGATGGCCGGGTGTTTTTGGTTGCACAGCGTTATCACGGTGGGTGGATAGACCACTCCATAGTGCGATCATTCCGTGTTAGCGGGCTCACAGAAAAGGCGAACACCTGGTAACTTCCACGTGACGTCGATGTGATGACTTCCGTCCGACGCCCGTCGTTCGCTTTCCGTTCATTTACATCGCCCTACCGTGTCATGTCACCTGCTTAGCGTCCTTCGGCGTGAACGCACACGAGTCGGCTTCGCCGACCGCAATACCCCGAAAGAGGTTCATTGTGAATCGCTCCACCCTGAGCCGCATCGTCGCGATGCCGGCAGCGACCGCGATCGCCCTTGGGCTGGCGGCCTGTGGCGCGGCGAACGAACAGAGCAGCGGCGGCAGCGACAGCGGCCTGTCCGGCACGATCAACGGCGCGGGCGCCAGCTCGCAGGAGGCTGCCCAGCAGGCATGGATCGCTGGCTTCACGAGCGACAACCCCGACGCCACCATCAACTACGACCCGATCGGCTCCGGCGGCGGCAGGGAGCAGTTCGTCGCGGGCGGCAGCGACTTCGGCGGCACCGACGCCTACCTGGACGACAAGGAGCTCGCGGACGCCAAGAAGCGCTGCGGCGACGTCGTCGAGGTTCCGATGTACGTGTCCCCGGTCGCCGTGATCTTCAACCTCGAAGGCGTTGACCAGCTCAACCTCGAACCGGACACGATCGCCAAGATCTTCAACCAGAAGATCACCAAGTGGAACGACCCGGAGATCAAGGCGGACAACCCGGACGCCGACCTGCCCGACACCAAGATCACCCCGGTGAACCGCTCCGACGAGTCCGGCACCACCGAGAACTTCGTCGAGTACCTCTCCACCGTCGCGGGTGACAACTGGCCGCACGAGGTCAGCGGCAACTGGCCGGTTTCCGGCGGCGAGGCCGCGCAGGGCACCTCGGGCGTCGTCCAGGCCGTCAAGGGCGGCAACGGCACCATCGGTTACGCCGACGCCAGCCAGGCTGGCGACCTCGGCACGGTGAAGGTCGGCGTCGGCGGCGAGTTCGTCGGCTACTCGCCGGAAGCGGCGGCCGCCGTGCTGGACGCCTCCGAGACCGTCAGCGGCAGGGGCGAGTACAGCTACGCCTTCGATCTCGAGCGCGAGGAAAAGGGCACCTACCCGATCGTGCTGGTCTCCTACGGCCTTGCCTGCGCCGAGTACGACGACCCGGAGACCGCCAAGCTGGTGAAGGCCTACCTGTCCCACGTCATCAGCGAGAAGGGCCAGCAGACCGCGGCCGAGAACGCGGGCTCAGCCCCGATCTCGGACTCGCTGCGGGAGAAGATCACCCCGGCGGTCGAGGCGATCTCCGGCGGGGGCCAGTCCTGACGTCAAAGCACATGTCGCCGGGCGGCCGTCACAGCGACGGCCGCCCGGCCCATGACCACCGTCGGCGCACCTTACGGTGGAACCAGACTTACGAAGGGATGACCGGTGCCCGCCACTGAGCCCACCGCTGACCGACCAGCGCCGCCCCGCGCCAAGGTGAAGCAACGACCAGGTGACCGCATCTTCGCTGGTCTCTCCACCGGGGCCGGTGTGCTCATCCTGGTCGTACTGGCAGGCGTCGCGGCGTTCCTGCTCGTCGAGGCATGGCCCGCCATCATCGCGCCGTCAGACGAGATCCCCGGTCGCGGCGGCCTCACCCTCTACATCTGGCCGCTGCTGTTCGGCACCCTGATCTCGGCGTTCTTCGCGCTGCTCATCGCCGCGCCGCTCGCCACGAGCATCGCGCTGTTCATCACGCACTACGCACCGCGCAGGCTGTCGCAGGCGCTCGGGTACGTCATCGACCTGCTCGCGGCCATCCCCAGCATCATCTACGGCCTCTGGGGCATCTTCGTGCTCGCGCCGGCGACGGTCGGCCCGACTCGCTGGCTGACCGAGCACGCCGGGTTCATTCCGCTGTTCGCCGGACCGCCGTCGGCGACCGGACGCACCATGCTGGTCGTGATCATCGTGCTCGCGGTGATGATCCTGCCGATCATCTCCGCCGTCGTCCGGGAGGCGTTCCGGCAGACGCCGAGGCTGCACGAGGAGGCATCGCTCGCCCTCGGCGCGACGCACTGGGAAATGATCCGCATGGCGGTCCTGCCGTTCGGCCGCTCGGCCATCGTCGGCGCGTCGATGCTCGGCCTCGGCCGCGCCCTCGGCGAGACCATGGCGGTCGCGATCGTGCTTTCGGTGTCCGGCGGGGTCACGTTCAACCTGATCAGCTCGGGCAACCCGTCGACCATCGCCGCCAACATCGCGCTCCAGTTCCCCGAGTCGACCGGGCTCGACATCAACGCCCTCGTCGCGTCGGGTCTCGTGCTGTTCGCCGTCACGCTCGCGGTCAACATGCTCGCCCGGGCCATCATCAACCGTCGCCGAGAGTTCTCGGGAGCCAACTGATGCCGACGTCCACCCCGGAACGCGAGCTCGACCTCGAGTCGCCGATCGGCGGCCCGCCGCTGGTCCACGGCACGCTGCCCCGCTGGGCGCCGCAGTTCACGCTGGTGACGGCGATCGCAGCCGGATTCGCGCTGTTCGCGGTCGGCACCGCCGTCGGGCTGGCCGCCATCGCCGCCGTGCTGCTCTACGGCCTCGCGATCTACTCGTGGTCGCGGCCGATCGAGGGCGCCCGCAAGGCGAAGGACCGCGTCGTCACCGCCATCGTGGCGTCGACGTTCCTGCTCGCGCTGCTGCCGCTGGTGTCGGTGATCCTCACCGTGGTCAGCCGCGGCGTCGCCCGGATCGACCCGGCGTTCTTCACCTTCTCGATGCAGGGCGTCGTCAGCGAGGGCGGCGGCGCATACCACGCGATCATGGGCACCCTGATCGTCACCGGGCTCGCCGCGTTGATCTCGGTGCCGATCGGCATGCTCACCGCGATCTACCTCGTCGAGTACGGCAAGGGCAAGCTCGCCCGCGCGATCACGTTCTTCGTCGACGTCATGACCGGCATCCCGTCGATCGTCGCCGGTCTGTTCGCGTTCGCCCTGTTCGCACTGATCCTCGGGCCAGGGGTACGGCTCGGCATCATGGGCGCGATCGCGCTGAGCGTGTTGATGATCCCGGTGGTGGTGCGCTCCACCGAGGAAATGCTCAAGCTGGTGCCGAACGACCTGCGCGAAGCGGCCTACGCCCTTGCGGTGCCGAAGTGGCGGATCATCGTCAAGGTGGTGCTGCCGACCGCGCTCGCCGGGATCGCCACCGGCGTCACGCTGGCCGTCGCGCGCATCATCGGTGAGACGGCGCCGCTGCTGATCACGCTGGGCGCCACGTCGGGCACCAACTTCAACCCGTTCGACGGAAGAATGGCGACACTGCCGGTGTTCTCCTACTACGAGTACGTCAACCCGGGTGTCCCGCCGGAACCGTCACTGCAACGAGCATGGACAGCGGCCCTCGTTCTCATCATCATTGTGATGGTGCTCAATCTCGTTGCCCGCCTCATCTCACGCCTGTTCGCACCCAAGACCCGCAGCTGAGCGGCACGACCGGAGAAGGAAGCACAGTGGCCAAGCGCATCGAGGTCAAGGATCTCGACATCTACTACGACAAGTTCCTCGCCGTGCAGAACGTGTCGTTGACGATCGAGCCGAGGTCGGTCACCGCGTTCATCGGGCCGTCCGGCTGCGGCAAGTCGACGTTCCTGCGCTCGCTGAACCGGATGCACGAACTGGTGCCGCACGCGCGGGTCGAGGGCACCGTCGTCATGGACGACCAGGACCTCTACGGCCCCAACGTCGACCCGGTCAGCGTGCGGCGGCAGGTCGGCATGGTGTTCCAGCGGCCGAACCCGTTCCCCACGATGTCGATCCACGAGAACGTCGCCGCTGGCCTGCGGCTGAACAACGCCCGCATCAGCAAGGGCGACCTTGACGAGCTCGTTGAGCGCTCGCTGCGGGCGGCGAACCTGTGGAACGAGGTCAAGGACCGGCTGAACAAGCCCGGTTCGGGTCTGTCAGGCGGGCAGCAGCAGCGGCTCTGCATCGCGCGGGCGATCGCGGTGCAGCCGGACGTCCTGCTGATGGACGAGCCGTGCTCGGCGCTCGACCCGATCTCAACGCAGGCGATCGAGGACCTGATCAACGACCTCAAGGCGGACTACACGATCGTCATCGTCACCCACAACATGCAGCAGGCGGCGCGGGTCAGCGACACCACGGGGTTCTTCAACCTGCAGGGTGTCGGCCAGCCGGGGCAGCTCGTGGAGATCGACGACACCACGAAGATCTTCTCCACGCCCGCCAACCAGGCGACAGAGGACTACATCTCGGGCCGCTTCGGCTAGGCGGAGTCGGGGCTCGTCGCGAGTCGCACCTTATTCGTCGCGAGTCGCACCGGCCCGCGATGTTGATCAACTCCCTGCGCGCTGCGACCACGTCGTGTCCGTTTTGCCCGGTCTTCGTGGTAACAGCGCGCGGGTAGTTGATCAACTTTCGTACTGCACCGCCGTCGACTCGGTGTCGAAACCGAGCTTGCGGTAGACGGCGATGGCCGCCGAGTTGTCGCCCTCGACGTAGAGAATCACCTTCGGCAGCCCCTGTTCACACAGGTGAGCGAGGCCCGCGATGGTCAGCGCCGTGCCGAGGCCGGTGCCCTGGGCCGCCGGATCGACGCCGACGACGTACACCTCGCCCGTGGGCTCCGAGCCGGGTTCCGGGCCGGGCGGGTGCACCTTGATCCAGTGGAAGCCAAGCAACTCTCCGGAGCGCTCCGCGAGGAAGAAGCCGTCCGCGTCGAACCAGCCCTCCTGCTCGGCGGCCATGAGGTCATCGACGGTCATCGCGCCCTGTTCCGGGTGCCAGGAGAACGCGCGGGCATTGACCTCGATGACTGCTTGCTCGTCGCGTCCGGGCTGGAACGTCCGCAACCGCACGTCGCCGGCCAGTTGTGGTTCGGTGAGCCGCAGGTGCGACGCGGCGGCGCCCATGATGAGCAGCTCACGGACGCGGGTGAAGCCCGCGCGGTCGGCGAGCTTGGCGGCGTCCGCGTGGTCGGTATGCGACCAGATCCGCACGGTGCCGCTCGTCTTCGCCAATACGCTGTCGAACAGCGCGGAGCCATGGCCCTGGTTGCGATGCTCCGGGTACACCATCAGCTCGATGACCTGCCGCCCAAAGGCGTCGCCCTCAGTGTCGAGGTGGGCGTAGCCGATCAGCTGGTCACCGAGGTAGCCGAGTAGGTGACGGCCACCGGCGAACTCGCCGGGCAGCGGTCCGGTCGTGGTGATCGAGGGCCAGCCGTCGGTCGCGCGCGCGGCGAGCAGCAGCGCGCGAACCTCCTCGGTGCGGGCTTCGTCAAGCGTGTCGAACCAGCGGGGAGTAAGCACACACCCACGTTACCGGTGGGCCGGGATGGCGGTGTGGGCATCGGGGACGTCGGGGACAACGTCACGAGCGGACCCCCCGCGGATTCTGGACGCTCGTAGTTCCGCAACCGTAGAGGTCCAAGACCGCGCGGTGGTGGGCCGCACCACACCGTGAGTCGCTGGCGCGAGTCGTGGCTGCCGGGCTTCGCCGGGGATATTGCTCGATTCACGCCTGGTCCGTAGCAATTTGTCCAGTTCTCGCGGCAATATGCCTGGCGAAGCGCGAGGACACGACGTCGGGAACAGGGGACACGGCGTCGAGAGAGCGGGAGACACGGCCGCGCCGGGCCGTGCGCCTGGCTTACCGCGAGGTCAGCGAGCGGAGGGCGGCGTCGAAGCTGTCCTCGGCGCGGGCCGTGCCACGAGCGCGGTCCCCACGGTCAGCCCCGAACCCACGGCCCGACCCGGCGCCGCGCGTCGTCTCCTCCGACCGCTGCGCGGACTTCGCTGGGCGCTCGAACTTGTAGCCCACGTTGCGCACGGTGCCGATCATCTGCTCGTGCTCAGGGCCGAGCTTGGCGCGCAGCCGCCGCACGTGGACGTCCACCGTGCGGGTGCCGCCGAAGAAGTCGTAGCCCCAGACCTCCTGCAGCAGCTGCGCGCGGGTGAACACCCGGCCCGCATGCTGCGCGAGGTACTTGAGCAGCTCGAACTCCTTGTAGGTCAGCTCGAGGGTGCGCTTGCGGAGCTTGGCGGTGTAGGTGGCCTCGTCGATGACGAGGTCGCCGACGCGCAGCTCGGCGTCGGCCTGCGACGGCGAGCCCTCGCGGGTGGTTGCCAGCCGGAGCCGGGCGTCGACCTCGGCGGGACCGGCGGTGGGCAGCATGATGTCGTCGGTGCGCCACTCCGCGGTGACGGCGACGAGGCCGCCCTCGGAGACGACGGCGAGCACCGGCACGGCGTCGTCGTCGTTGGCGCTGGTGAGCAGGCGGCACAGGCTCTTGGCGGACGCCAGGTCCTGCCGGGCGTCCACGACGATCACGTCACGGTGACCCGCGTCGAGCAAGGCGGTAACCTCGGGCGTGCGCACCCGCACCGAGTGGGGCAGCAACCCGAGGGCAGGCAGCACGGATGACGCTTCGGACTCCGTCGTGAGCACGAGCAGTTCCAAACTCATCGCCGCACCGCCTTGTCTCGCTGGCTTCCACCGGACCTACTCTCGGGACCTGCCCCGGTATGCCGAGCGCCGGTTTCGTAAGAGAATAGCGGGTGACCAGCCAGGACACACCCAGCAAGCAAGCTGCATCACAGAAAACGCTGAGCGCGCACCGACGAGTGCGCACGGGGGAGGCGCAGCGGAACCCGAGAGCAAGCAGAGGGAGAGCGAGTGAGTAACGCCGTGCGAGACGGTGCCCGACCCGACCCCGCGTCCCAACGCAAGCGGCCCCGCCGCACTGGCACGAAACTGCTGGTTTTCCTGGTCATCCTGGGTGCGCTGCTGGTCGCCGCCGACTTCGGTTTCGCCGCCGTAGCCGAGCATCAGGTGTCGCAGCAGGCCCGCAAGCAGCTCGACCTCTCCGATGACCCCGGGGTCACCATCCACGGCTTCCCGTTCACCACGCAGGCGCTCGGGGGTGAGTATGAGCACATCACCCTTTCGGCGGATGGCGTCGCCGTTCAAGACGCCTTGCGAAACCTGGAGTTGATCGCGGAGCTACGCAACGTGACCGCGCCGCTGAACGACGTCATCGAGGGCAACACCGACGCGATCGAGATCGGCGAGCTCGAGGGCATCGTCAAGATCAGGCAGCGCGACGTCGGGCGGCTGATCAAGCTGCCGAACCTGGAGATCGAGCCCGCCGCGCAGGAGTTCGTCAAATCAGGCGACCCGAAGGACGAGGTCAGCGTGAAGGACCTCGAGGAACGCCGCGACGCGATGGACAGCTTCCCGACGACGGCTGGCCTGCGCCTCGCGACGACGACCCGGATCGCGGGCAGCAAGACCGAGATCGTGGCCTACGGCATCCTCGAACTGACCCAGACGTCGGTCTCGATCGCGCCGCACCGCCTTGAGATCGGTCACGACAACGGGACGACGGTGGTGCCGCCGCAGGTACGGGAGAGCCTGTTGCCGCAGTTCAGGACCACGATCAGCCCCGGGAGCCTGCCATTCAACGTCCGACCGAGCGGGGTGGCCGTGCAGCAGGGTGCGGTTATCGTGCAAGGGAAGGCCAACAACGTCACCTTCGCCGACGGCGCGGCGTTGACGTCACTCAAATAGGGAGCACGCGATGGGCCAGACGGGGCTGTGGATCCTGCTCGCCGCGCTGGTTGCCGGGCTCGCGGTCGGCCTCGTCCTGCGGCTGCGGGAGGGGCGGATCCGTCCGGCACGCCCCGGTGAGGACGTCGACCCTGACCCCTCGCACCTGCCGGAGCGAGTGGCAGCCGCGCTCGGGCCTGCCGTGACGCTGGTGCAGATCTCAACGACGTTCTGCAGCCCGTGCCGCCACACCCACGCCAGGCTGGCGACGCTCGCCGAGAACAACGACGGCCTGCGTCACGTCGACCTCGACGTCACCCACGAGCCGGAGATCGCCCACCAGCTCGGCGTGCTGCGGACGCCGACGACCATCGCGTACGACGCGGCGGGCGCCGAACTACTCCGGGTGGGTGGTGTGCCGGACGCGGACACCTTGCTCGACTCGCTGCGCCCTCACCTGGCCCCCGCCTGAGGCCGCACGCCTGGCGCCTACTAGACCGGATGACCTCCGACGATCGGGTTCCATTCCGTGGACACCCCTCCCACAGAGGGGAATGCGCCGGTAATGTCGCTCCCGTGAACCAGCGACACACGGACCGGCTGACCTTGCGCCTGCTCACCGAGCGGCGCGCGGTCGACCTGTGTCGCGTGCGTAGCGCGCTGTGTCTCTCGCTCACGAGCTGAGCCGCCTGCGTGAGCTGGCGGCGAAACACCAGGTAAGCGCAACACAGTTCACCGGAGACGATCATGTCAGCAGGCCAACCAGTCGACCCCCGAGGTCCGCGCTTCGCCGCGGTGATCACCACGGTCGTCCTCGCCGTCGTGCTGCTCACGTCGTGGTGGCCGCTGCTCGCCGCGCAGACGATCGTCTTCGGCATCGGGGCGTTCATCGGGCTACGCTACGCGCCGTATGCCGTGCTGTACCGCTCGCTCGTCGCGCCCCGGCTGGGGCCGACGGCGGAGCGCGAGGCGGCGGCGCCGGTGCGGTTCGCCCAGGGCGTCGGCTTCGCGTTCGCGCTGGTCGGCACCATCGGGTACGCGGCGGACGTCGTGCTGCTCGGGGCGATCGCGACGGGCTTCGCGCTGTTCGCCGCGTTCCTCAACGCCGCGTTCGACTTCTGCCTCGGCTGCGAGACGTACCTGCTGCTGCGCCGGTTCGCCCCAGGAACCCAAACCCAAGCGTGAGAACAAGGAAACCCAACGATAGAAAGCGAGTGCCGCTGACATGAGCCGCGAAGACGTCCTGGTCACCGCGCAGTGGGCCGAGGACAACCTCGACACCCCCGGCGTGGTCTTCGTCGAGGTGGACGAGGACACCACCGCCTACGAGGGCGGGCACATCCGCAACGCCGTGCGGATCGACTGGAAGACCGAGCTGCAGGACCAGGTCCGCCGCGACTTCGTGGACAAGGCCGGGTTCGAGAAGCTGCTCTCCGAGAAGGGCATCGGCAACGACGACACGGTCGTGCTCTACGGCGGCAACAACAACTGGTTCGCCGCATACGCCTACTGGTACTTCAAGCTCTACGGCCACGACAACGTCAAGCTGCTCGACGGTGGCCGCAAGAAGTGGGAGCTGGACGGTCGCGAGCTGGTCAAGGACGTGCCGGACCGCAAGCAGACCAGCTACGTCGCCAACGAGCAGGACCTGACGCTGCGGGCGTTCCGTGACGAGGTCGTCGATGCGATCAACACCAAGAACCTCATCGACGTCCGCTCGCCAGACGAGTTCTCCGGCAAGCTGAACGCGCCAGCGCACCTGCCGCAGGAGTCCTCGCAGCGTTCCGGGCACATCCCGAGCGCGCTGAACGTGCCGTGGGCGTCCACCGCCAACGAGGACGGCACCTTCAAGTCCAATGAGGAGCTCACCGAGCTCTACCAGGACGCGGGCCTCGACACGTCGAAGCCCACCATCGCCTACTGCCGCATCGGGGAGCGCTCCAGCCACACCTGGTTCGCGCTCCGCGAGCTGCTTGGGCACGACGACGTCAAGAACTACGACGGTTCATGGACCGAGTACGGCTCGCTGGTCGGCGTGCCGATCGAGTTGGGAGCGAAGTGATGAGTGACGGTTGCGGCGCACCTGCGCAGACGGCCACCCCGGCGAGCCTGGACACCAACGGCCAGGTCGTCGTCGCTGGCAAGGTGTCCGGTTCGGACGGTCCGGTCGGCGGTGCCTACGTGCGGCTGCTCAACGGCGACGGCGAGTTCGTCGGCGAGGTGCAGGCATCTTCGGCTGGTGACTTCCGGTTCTACGCCGCGGAGGGCACCTGGACGGTTCGCGCGCTGAGCGCCAAGGGCAACGGCGAGGCGTCGGTGACCACCGGCGAGCCTGGCCTGTACGAGGTGCCGATCAGCGTCTGAGACCTGCGCACAGCGGGGGCGCTCCGGGATTCCGGGGTGCCCCCGCTGTCGTCTGTGCAAGTCTCAGGCGAACTCGTGGCGCACGATGGTCTGCTCGCGACCCGGCCCGACGCCGATCGCGGACATCCGCGCGCCCGACAGCTCCTCAAGCCGCTCGACGTACGCGCGCGCGTTGGCCGGCAGCTCCTCGAACGTCTTGCAGTCGCTGATGTCCTCCCACCAGCCGGGCAGCTCCTCGTAGATCGGCACGGCGTGGTGGACGTCGGTCTGCGTCATCGGCATGTCCTCGTTGCGGAAGCCGTCGACCTCGTACGCCACGCAGACCGGCACCTTCTCCAGCCCGGAGAGGACGTCGAGCTTGGTGAGGAAGAAGTCGGTGATGCCGTTGACGCGGGCGGCGTAGCGCGCGATGACGGCGTCGAACCAGCCGATGCGCCGGTCGCGGCCGGTGGTGACGCCGACCTCGCCGCCGGTCTTGCGCAGGTGGTCGCCCATGGCGTCGTGCAGCTCCGTCGGGAACGGCCCGGAGCCGACGCGCGTCGTGTACGCCTTGAGGATGCCGAGCACCGTGGTGATGCGGCCGGGCCCGATGCCGGAGCCAGCGCTCGCGCCGCCGGACGTCGGGTTCGAGGACGTCACGAACGGGTACGTGCCGTGGTCGACGTCGAGCAGCGTGCCCTGCGAGCCCTCGAGCAGCACCGTCTCGCCGCGCTCGAGGGCCTTGTTCAGCTCAAGGCGGGTGTCGGCGATGCGGTGCGCGAACTTCTCGCCGGTCGCCAGGACCTCGTCGGCGACCTGGTCGGCGTCGAGCGCCTTGCGGTTGTAGACCTTGACCAGCACCTGGTTCTTGTACTCAAGCGCGGCCTCGACCTTCTGCCGGAAGATCTTCTCGTCAAGTATGTCCTGCACGCGGACGCCGACGCGGGCGACCTTGTCCATGTAGCACGGCCCGATGCCGCGTCCGGTGGTGCCGATCTTACGGGAGCCGAGGTAGCGCTCTGTCACCTTGTCGATGGCAACGTGGTACGGCATGATCAGGTGCGCGTCGGCGGAGATCAGCAGGCCAGCGGTGTCGACGTCACGCTCCTCAAGCCCGGCCAGCTCGTCGAGCAGCACGCCGGGGTCCACCACGACGCCGTTGCCGATGACGTTGGTCACCTCGGGCGTGAGGATCCCGGACGGGATGAGGTGCAGCGCGAAGTTCTGCCCATCGGGCAGCACGACGGTGTGACCGGCGTTGTTGCCGCCCTGATAGCGCACAACCCACTGCACGCGGTCGCTGAGCAGGTCGGTGGCCTTGCCTTTGCCTTCGTCGCCCCACTGGGCGCCGATCAGCACGATGGCGGGCATGTGACACTCCTGTTTGTCTGCTTTGGCCGCACCCGAACGGATGGCCGGTCAACGAGGGTAACGGAGGTCAGCGTCATGAGCCGCATCGTGCTCGCATGTGGGACGAGCATCATTACACCGGCCGTCCTAGCGCGCGTGGGGCTCGAACAGCACCGCATAGTGCCCGTTCCCGTTCGTCCTGGCAAGTCGGACGTCGACGCCGAGCTGGCGAAAGCCGCCGACCGGACCAGCGGACCCGGAGCGGACGTCGTCGTGGCGGGCACCGACGCGGACCTCGCCGCCGTCGCGCTGCGGCTGCTGCGGCGGGACCGGCTCGGCGACGTCGAAGTCGGGTACGTGCCAACGGCGCGGTCGGCCTGCGCGTCCCTGTGGGGGCTGCCGACGGACACCGAGCAGGCGCTGCGGCTGGCGGCGACCGGCCAGGCGCGCGGCGTGCCGCTGATCCGGGACGACGTCGGCGGCGTGCTGGTCGGCGTCAGCACGCTGCACCGCGTCGACGGCATCGCCTACTGCGACGACGACATGGTGTTGCGCGGCACTGCGCACCGGATCGACGTCAGCCCGGACACCGCTGGCGGCGCGGGGCTGACGGTGACGCTGCGGTACCGGCGGTTCGGCAGGCAACGGCGCACAGTGCGGGGCAGGGCGTTCGCCATCGGCTGCGAGCCGACGACGCCAGTGCTGGACGGCGTCGCGCGGGAGCGGACGACGGAGCGCTGGACCTGGTACCGCCACACCGAGGACCTGCTGCTGGTGCGGCCCGGCTGAGCGGACGGCGTCGGCTGGCGGCTGGCGCCCGGGCGCCGGGGCGAGCCCAAGGTGCCCTTCGGTACACAATATGTACCCAAGGGCACCTTGGGCTCGCCGCTCACGCCACCCCGGTCGCCGTTGCCGCCTCCGGATCGGAGTCGGACAGGAACTGCGCGCAGCGCAGGTACTCCTCGGTCTCGCCAATGCGTTCCGCCGCGAGCGCCAGCGCGGCGAGCGCGCGCAGGAAGCCCTGGTTGGGCCGGTGGCTCCACGGCACGGGGCCGTGCCCCTTCCAGCCCGCCTTGCGGAGTTGGTCGAGGCCGCGGTGGTAGCCGGTGCGCGCGTAGGCGTAGGCGGCGACGTACTCTCCGGCGTCGAGCGCGTGCTCGGCAAGGGCGGCCCACGCCTCGCTGTAGTCCGGGTGCTCTGCGGCGACCTCGGACGGCGGGGTTCCGGCGTCCAGCGCCGCCTCTGCGTCGGCGCGCGCGGGCAGCAGCGTTGGCTCCGGTCCAAGCAAATTCGTCATGGCGCCAATCTTGCCAGCGCCGTCGGCGACGGCGACAGCGGTCGTCAGCGAGCGGACCGGCTCAGCCGAGCAGGCTGAAGAACCAGCTCCCGCCAGCCAGCACCAGCAGGAGGACCAGCACAATGGCGATCGCACGTTTAGACATCATCACCACGATGATGCAGTGCGGACGCAATTCTCGCCACATGACCCCCCGCGACGGCGCGTTTCCGAAGTATTTTCACGAAATCCGCGTCAGGGGGAGCCCGGGTGTTTCCCCGAGATCGTCTTCCGGCCGGCGTCCGCATGACCGCGTGCGCGAGAGGATGCCTCCGTGACTGACCAGCTTGCGGCAGTACCCCAGAACGAGCCCACTGCCGAACCCGCTCCCAGGGGCGGCCCCATCGCCAAGACCCGTGTGTTCTTCCAGCGGCACTGGCAGCGCAGGCTGCCGGGACGGCCGACACCGGACTGGGTGGTGAGCTTCACCTACCGCACCTGGCTGGTGGCGCTGCTGTTCAAGGTGCTCGGGTCGTCGTGGGACATGTCGTGGCACTTCATGTGGATCAGGGACGACTTCGCGCCGCCGCACCTGCTGAACAGCGTGGGCACCGCGATGGTCTGCACGCTGGTGATCATCCAGACGTACACCGGCATGGCGTGCACTCGACGTTCGCTACGGCTGATGCAGGCGGGCACCGTGATCTTCCTGCTCGCGGCGCCGCTCGACGTCCTCAATCACCGCATCAGCGGCCTCGACCTGACCGCGTGGAGCCCGACGCACGCGATGCTCTACCTCGGGACGGCCGTGATGATCCTCGGTGCGATCGACGGCTGGCTGAGCTACCGCACGCCGGGCAGGGCGCGCACGACGACGTTGGTCGCGCTGTGGGCGTTCCTGCTGGAGACGGTGTACTTCGCCAACGGCCAGCAGGAGTACGGCATCCTCGCGCTGCGGGCGTGGGAGCGCGGCGAGCCGGGGGCGGAGCCGTCGCTGCTCCAGTTCGCTGCGGACGACCTCGGGCGCGCCGTGGACCGCGAGGCCGTGATCCACTTCGCGCTGCCGATCCCGGACTGGGTGTACCCGCTGTGGGGCATCGGTGTGATGGCGCTGCTGCTGGTCGCGGCGCGGGCGATGGTGCGGGTTCGCTGGACGGCGACAGCGGTGGCTGGCGCGTACGTCGCCTACCGGGCCGCGATCTGGCCGCTGCTGGTCGGCGGGGGCTTCCCGCCGTCGACGGTGCCGTTCTACCTGGTGTTCGTCGGGCTCGCGGTGGACCTGGCGTTCCTGCTGCCCGCGGCGCGGTTGCGCGCGCCGGTGGGCGGGGTGCTGGTGCGGGCGGCCGTCGGCGGGGTGCTGGTCGCCGCGCTCGGGTTCGGCGCGCTGTGGGCGCAGGCGCACTTGCGCCCATGGCTGCTCGACGACGTCCGCACCGAGTCCGCACCACCGGTGGGCTACTGGACGCTGCCGGTGGTGCTGGTGGCGGTCGGCGTGCTGTGGGCGGCACTGGAGACTGCCGGGCGGCGGCTCCGGGACGCCGGGGCGTGACGCACCCGCAGCCGCGCGGTAACGGTCGCCGCTGACCCGACTTCGCCAGGGATATTGCGCGATTTGCGCCGGACTCGTTGCTGTTTGTCGCTTTCTCGCGGCCATTTGCCTGGCGAAGGTCGAGCCTTGAGCACGACCACGGGCGCCCGCTAACCACGCTGCGGGTGGCGCCATCGGCACTCAACCGACGGCACCACCCGCAGCGTGGTTAGCGCCTCGTGATCAGAGTTTCTTGCCAGCCGACTTCAAGTTCTCGGCGGCCTCGACGACGCGGGCGGCCATGGCGCCCTCCGCGACCTTCATGTAGCTGCGCGGGTCGTAGACCTTCTTGTTGCCGACCTCGCCGTCGATCTTGAGCACGCCGTCGTAGTTCTTGAACATGTGGTCCGCGATCGGGCGGGAGAAGGCGTACTGGGTGTCGGTGTCGACGTTCATCTTCACGACGCCGTAGGACAGCGCCTCGTGGATCTCCTCGAGCAGCGAGCCGGAGCCACCGTGGAAGACCAGCTCGAACGGCTTCGAGCCCTCGGGCAGCCCCAGCTTCTCGGCGGCGACGGCCTGGCCGCGCTTGAGGACGTCCGGCTTGAGCTGCACCGCGCCGGGCTTGTAGGCGCCGTGGACGTTGCCGAAGGTGGCGGCGAGCAGGTAGCGGCCTTTCTCACCGGCGCCGAGCGCATCGACGGTCTTCACGTAGTCGCCCTCTGCGGTGTAGAGCTTCTCGTTGATCTCGTTGGAAACGCCGTCTTCCTCGCCGCCGACGACGCCGATCTCGACCTCAAGGATGATCTTGGCGGCGGCTGCCTTGTCGAGCAGTTCCGCGGCGATCTTCAGGTTCTCGTCCAGGTCGATCGCGGACCCGTCCCACATGTGCGACTGGAAGAGCGGGTTCTTGCCCGCGTTGACGCGCTCCTGCGAGATCTCGAGCAGCGGGTTGACGAAGCCGTCCAGCTTGTCCTTCGGGCAGTGGTCGGTGTGCAGGGCGACGTTGACCGGGTACTTGTCGGCGACGACGTGCGCGAACTCGGCGAGCGCGGTCGCGCCGGTGACCATGTCCTTGACCTTCTGGCCGGACGCGAACTCCGCGCCGCCGGTGGAGAACTGGATGATGCCGTCGCTCTCGGCCTCCGCGAACCCTCGGATGGCGGCGTTCAACGTTTCCGACGAGGTCACGTTGATGGCCGGGTACGCGAACTCTCCCTCCTTGGCTCGGTCCAGCATCTCTGCGTAAACCTCGGGGGTTGCGATGGGCATCGGTGCTCCTCCTCGGGCGGGTGCTGCGGGGTGGGTGCCGCCTCGTGGGCAGGCGGTGTACGTCTCCTACCCGCATCCTACGAGCACAGCAACCCGCTGAGTCACGCCCCGCATTGCACCCCGTGATCACCGCGACAGCGGCGCCCGAGATGTCCACAACGCCAACGGGCGATGTGACCAATTCGTGCGAACGAACGACAGACGTACTATCAAGTAACTGTTACTCTACGACAACACCTACTCGCGAGTAGCCATGTCATCGCAAAGGAGCCAGTGGTGCGCAACCCCCTCAAGCGCAAGGGCAACCTCGACGGCACCGTCGTGTTCATCACCGGCGCGGCGCGCGGGATCGGCGCCGGGCTCGCGGAACGGTTCGCACGCCGTGGCGCCAAGGTCGCGCTCGTCGGCCTGGAGATCGAGGAGCAGGACGTCATCGCGGAGCGGATCGGCCCCAACGCCGTGTCGCTCGAAGCCGACGTCACCAGCTGGGAGGAACTGGAGGCCGCCACGACCGTCGTCGTGGAGAAGTGGGGCGGCATCGACGTCGTGATCGCCAACGCGGGCATCGCGACCACCGGATTCGCCCGGTCGGTCGACCCGGTGGCGTACGAAAAGGTGTTCGAGGTCGACCTGCTCGGGGTGTGGCGCACCTTCCGGGTGACGATGCCGCACGTCATCGAGCGCAAGGGGTACCTGCTGGCGATCTCCTCGCTCGCCGCCATCACCCACGCGCCGGGCCTGGCGAACTACTGCGCCGCGAAGGCCGGTGTCGAGGCGTTCTGCAACAGCCTGCGGGCGGAGCTGCGGCACCTCGGCGTGAAGGTCGGCGTTGCGCACCCGAGCTGGATTCGCACCGACCTGGTGGAGAGCGCCGACAAGCACCCGGTGTTCGGCAAACTGCGCGCGGGGATGCCGGGACTGTTCGGCAAGACGTACCCGCTGGAGTTCGCGCTGGACAAGCTGGAGCAGGGCGTACTGCGGCGGGCGCGGACGATCCACGTGCCCCGCTGGGTCGGCGGGGCGAAGCTTATCAGGGCGTTCCTGCCGCCGTTCATCGAGGTCGGCTCGGGCATGATGAAGGTCGCCGAGGCCGACGCCGAAGCGATCGAGGACATCCGGCGCAGGGGCGCGCGCGAGGCGGCGATGACCGGCCACGGCGGCAAGGCGGCGACCGAGCGGGCGAAGCCGCGCGTGGAGCAGCCGGGCACGTAACGATTGTTCGGTCACGACTGGCGGGACCCGGCGGTCTAGAGTGCTGGCATGTCTCGACGTGATCAGATCAAGATGTCCGCGACGGAGGTCGCCGAGTTCCTCTCGTCGCAGCGGGTGATCAACGTGGCCACCATGGGCCCGAAAGGCCGACCACACCTCGCCCCGTTGTGGTACCTCCCCCGAGTGGACGACGTCGACGCGCCCAAGCTGGCGACGTGGACCTACGGCAGCTCACAGAAGATCGTCAACCTGCGACGACTTGCCGAGGCCACGGTGCTCGTCGAGGACGGTGAGCAGTACGAGCAGTTGCGCGGCGTGTCGATGGAGTGCGACGTCGAGCTGATCGACGACGCCGACGAGACGCTGCGCATCGGCATCGACCTCATGCACCGCTACACGTTCGAGGACGACAGCGTCGAGGTCCCGCCGTCGCTGGTGGACGTCCTGCGCAAGCAGGCGGCCAAGCGCGTCGGGCTGGTGTTCACGCCGACGAAGATCGTGAGCTGGGACCACTCGAAGCTCGGCGGAGTGTACTAAGCGTCCCGTTCGTCCGGACGCGGCGGCTCGGCCACCCATTCCAGGTCGTTCGCCGGCTCGGTCCCGGGGGTGGGGTCGCCTGCGGGTTCACGTTCCGCGACCCACTGCGCCGCGCCTCCCGGTCCACGCCGCACGCCGACGTGGACGGCGTGGTTGCGACCCTCCAGGTCCGTCGTTGCCAGCTCCTCCTCGATATTGGTCAGCACCAATGCGACGGCCTCGTCCAGCGGCTGTTGCGTGCCCCACGCCGCGTCGGCGGCAAGGTCGGCCGCCAGCGCGTCCAGGTACTCGGAGACGACGTCCTCTGGCAGGCTCAGCCGCGGCCGCAGCGGTAGGTCGTCGTCGCCATAAGCCGTGACGACGTACTCGCCCGGTTCGGAGGTGTCTTCGACGACGAACGCCATCTCCTCCAGCCCTTGCCGGAGGCGCTGGGCGTAGCCGAGGTGCTCTGTCACTTGCAGTGTGCTCCCGGGTAGGACGTGATGATGTTGTTCTTGCTGCTGACGATCATCCGAACGACGGCGGTCCGGACAACCTGGTTCGTGCGAGTGTTGACCAAGTAAATCAGCCGGGAGAAGCAGGTCTTGCGGGTCGTCGCGTTGTACTTCGTGACATCAGGGTCGCTTGTGTTCGACCGCATCGCCAGGTCGGCGACGTCTCGCCAGTTCTGGTAGGTGCCTGCGGCGAGCCGTTCGAATGCTCGGCCGCGCAAACCCTAGGCGGACGCACCGACCCGGCAGCACCGACGAAAGTCGGCACTGGCACGCGGCTGGGCGCCAGCCCGACATGTGGCGTGAACCGCTCGGACGAGCGCGGCTAGGCTCCGCGCGGGAATGCAGGCCACGGCGACGCGTTCGCGGTTCACGGGTCAGCGGGCGGCATGGCGCGCAGACGGGCCAACGTCGCACGGTCCTGCATGCGCAGCCAACGGACCACCTCCGAGTAGGTCGCACAGACCGTGTGCGGACGGCGGCAGACGTCGCCGAGGAACCGGTCCAGTGCCTCGCGAAACGCCCCGCCGGACCAGTCGTTGAAGTGGTTCGCCACGACCAGCGGCGCGCGGTTTCCCGCGAACGCCGCGCGGTACGCCTCCCAGTAGGTCTGCAGCGTCGCGGCACGGAACTCGTCGCGACGATCCGGGCGATCTTGCGCTTGGCCGAGGGCGTACCAGAGGTTGTAGTCCATCATGATCACGCGACGCCCCAAGGCGGGAACCCGCACCGAGGGCAGGAAGAACTCCCACACGCCGTCCCGCAGCTCGGGCCATACCACGCCCGTCGACACCTTGCTGGAGTCGTAGGCCAGGCCGTGCGCGCGCGATGCCGCGAACACCTTGTCGAACTGCCCCTCCAAGCACGGCGTGCGGCCGCCCTTGATCGCCGCGGTCCTCAGACGCAATCCGGGCGCCCGCCGAACGAACGCGAAGAACGCGTCCAGCTCGGCGTTCCACTGGGCGGCCGACCCGGCGCCGCCGCTCGGCTCAGCACCGCGACAGAAGTGGCCGTTGTAGTGGGTGCCGATCTCGTGCCCCGCCCGGAGCGCGGCGTTGAGGTCGGCGACCCGGGTCCGCACGTCCGCAGCGGTACCGCCGAATCCGATCGACGAATCGCCTGGGCCATGGCCGGGACCGGCATAGCTCGCGCCGTCGGCGTCCGGCAGCAGGTACACCCCGGACAGGAACCCGGTGACGTGTGCACCGGCGGCCTTGGCCTCGGGCAACAACCGCGACCAGTGCTCGTGGGAACCGACGCCGTCGAAAGAGAACAGCACGAACTGCGGCGGCTTCTCACCAGGCGCTAGCCGGTGCATCCATTGTGGGCGGTCGTCGGGCGGTTCCAGTGTCGTCGTAACCGTTGTGGCCGGTGCGGTCGTTTCGGCTGACGTCGATGGCGCGGCAGTCGACGTGAGCCGCGAGTGATGCCCGGCACCCAGCATCAGCAGCATCACCACCGTCACCGCCAGCGGAATCGCCACCCCGATCAGATCGCGCTTGCGCGGTCGGACTCCCATATCTCCCCCTCGTGTCTTCACTGCCCGGAGAGACGTCCGATGCCGGGGACGAGTTGTACGAAAGGAACGAATGTGTATAAATGGAGCAGTCCACGTGCACGGGTGTCACGTACGGTGGCGGTCGCACCGACGGCGTGGTTACACCGGCAGCAGGCCGATGGCGTCTTTCGCGCGGCGCACGGTGTCGATGGCGCGTTCCCGCGCCCGTTCCGCTCCGGCCCGCAACATCGAGCCGACGTGTCCGGGATCTGCGGCGAGATCGACGTAGCGCTCCCTGACCGGTGCGGCCGTCGCGATCACGGCGTCAGCCACGGCTTCCTTCAGCTCACCGTAGCGGTCGAACTTCTCCGCGAGCCGTCGTGGAGCGTCGCCGGTGCACTCCGCGAGGATGGCGAGCAAATTGGACACGCCGGGCTTGCGCTCCGGGTCGTAGACGACCTCGCTCCCGGTGTCGGTGACGGCGCGCATCACCTTGCGCCGCAACACCTTCGGCTCATCGAGCAGGCGAAGCGTGCCGGACGTCGATGGCGCGGACTTGCTCATCTTGTCGTTGGGCGCCGCCAGGTCCATGATGCGTCCGGCGACCGGCGGGTTCACCGCGCGCGGCACGTTGAACGTCTGCCCGTAGCGGGCGTTGAACCGGGACGCGATGTCGCGGGCGAGTTCGACGTGCTGGGACTGGTCCTCGCCGACCGGCACCTCGTCGGCGTCGTACAGCAGGATGTCGGCGGCCATCAGGACGGGATACGTCAGCAGCGACAACCGGACGTGCTGCTGGCGCGCCGTCTTCTCCTTGAACTGGATCATGCGCTGCGCCTCGCCGTAGCCCGTTGTGGACTCCAGCAGGTAGTGCAACTCGGCGTGCTCCGGCGCGTGCGACTGCACCAGGAACAGGCACGCCGCCGGGTCGACGCCAGCGGCGAGCAGCAACGTTGCGAACTCCAGCGTGCGTCGTCGTACGTCGGCTGGGTCGTGTTCCAGCGTCAGGGCGTGCAGGTCGGAGATGAAGACGACGGTGTCGGTGCTCGCCTGCTGGTCGATGATCGGCCGGATCGCGGCGAGGTAGTTGCCCAGGTGCAGGTCGCCGGACGGCGTGAACCCGGTGATACGTCGTGGCATTGCGTGGCTCCCTCGGAATGGGACCGCCCGACGCCGGGCCACCAGCCACAGACGTGCGTCGCGGCCGCCCAGCGTGGACGGCCGCGTTGTCTGGTTACACGGATGAACGGTGCCGCCCCATCAGGGACGCCACCAGGCATAGGAGTGAGTCGTCATCCGCACTGTGTGATCGTAGCAACGCCGGCGGGAGGGCGTCACCGAAAACACTGTCCTGGTTTCGCCGGGCAAATTGCGCGAACCCCGCCTTGTTCGTGGCGCAGTGTCCGGTTCTCGCGGCAACGTACCCGGCGAAGTTGCGTGCCGTCCTCCGCCCAGCGTGATGACGCGCACCAGGCGAGCGCGATCCCCACGTCGTTCCCGAGCGGCTGGTAGCCCTGCAGCGCGGGTGTTCCGCTACAGTCCCGCCGCATGGCCAAGATCCATCGTGGCGCCACCTTGGCACCACACTTCCGCGACTTCCTGCCGCCGTGGGTGGCGCGGCAGCCGTGGTATCGCGGCAGTGGAACGCCCACGTTGTCGCCGGTCGGCTACTTCCGGTTCGAGGATCCGGCGGGGGACGTCGGCGTCGAGACGCATCTCGTCACCGATGGCGCGGTGCTGTACCAAGTCCCGATGACGTATCGAGGCGCGCCGCTGGCGGGCGCGTCGGACGCGCTCATCACGACCGCCGAGCACAGCGTGCTCGGCACGCGATGGATCTACGACGGTGAGCACGACCCCGTCTGGCGCAGCGAACTCCTTCGCCTGGTGCGCACCAACGCCGTATCCGACCCGTCCGGCAAGTCCGGTGTCGGTTCCGCCGAGGCTCGGGGCCATTGCTATGCCGCCACCGACACCACCGACGACGTGCGCATTGAGCTAATGCGCACGGTACGACCCGGGCAGTGTCCAACCGGGCCGGGCATCGCGGGCGTCGTCACCGGCACCTGGCACCCGGACGGACCCGGCACGGCACCGGAATCCGGCTGCCTCGCCGTGGTGCGAACAGCCGCGCGGCCGTAAGGTCTCGTCTTCGCCAGGCATATTGCGGGATTCCCGCCGCGTTGGTGGCCTACTGTCCGTTTCTCAGAGCAATTTGCCTGGCGAAGCCGGGTCCGTGCGCACGTGGCAGCCGGGGCGATGCGCGGGCGGGGGTCAGAGATAGCGCGCAGGCATTCCGAACCCCGTAGCCGCGACGCCCCGACGTCACCGGCCCCCTATGCCTGTGCGAGATCGGCGAACCGGCTGTAGTGCAGCTGGTGCGCCACGGTGACGGTGCTGGTCGGACCGGCACGGTGCTTGGCCAGTATCAAGTCCGCCTCACCGGCACGCGGGTCGTCGCGCTCGGACGCGTCCGGCCGGTTGATCAGCAGCACGATGTCGGCGTCCTGCTCCAGCGAACCGGACTCACGCAGGTCGGACAGCATCGGCCGCTTGTCCGTGCGCTGCTCGGGACCACGGTTCAGCTGGCTGATCGCGACCAGCGGCACCTCAAGCTCCTTGGCGAGCAGCTTGAGCTGACGGGAGAACTCCGACACCTCTTGCTGCCGCGACTCGACCTTCTTGCCGGACGTCATCAGCTGCATGTAGTCGACGACGATGAGCTGCAGGTCATGGCGCTGCTTGAGCCGCCGCGCCTTCGCGCGGATCTCCATCATCGTCATGTTCGGCGAGTCGTCGATGAACAGCGGCGCCTCGCTGATCTCGCTCATCCGCCGCGCCAGGCGCGTCCAGTCGTCGTCGGTCATGCGCCCACCGCGCATGTCCTGCAGCCGGATCTTCGCCTCCGCCGACAGCAGGCGCATCACGATCTCGGTGCGGCTCATCTCCAGCGAGAAGATGACACTGGACATACCGTGCTTAATAGAACAAGAACGGACAAAATCCATCCCCAGCGTCGAGTTGTGCGTCGGGACCATCGACCGTCCTGCGAGGTACAGGTGATCACCATTCGACACCTCAACACAGCGAACCGGCACGCTGGGGATCGACCGAACGTCCACAATGAACCGCGAACCGGTCCTCGTGGTGTTAAGCGCCCGCCTGCGCTCTTTGTGCGCCAAACGTTTGCGCTCCAGGCGGAAAACCGTGTCGACAGTCGTGAAAGTCAGGATGTACGCGGTCGATGAGCTCTCCGACCTGCCGTTGACGTGCTTCGTCGCTAGTCCACAGCGGTAACCAAGGCTGACGATCAGCTCGCGGACATCCTCCGCAAGACGTTGGTTGGTCACGATGAACTGCACCGCGCCGGTTTTGTTGACAGTGCCATCAGTGTCGAGCAAGCCGGCAAGCAGCGCCCGACGCTGCGCCTCTGAACTGCGCAGGTACTGCTGGGGGATGTGCTTATTGCCCAATACGCCCATCGACCGGAGCCGGGCCTGCACCGTTCCGCGGTCGTTACGGCATTCCTGGCAGAGCCGCAGACCAGTGGAGGGGCGGCCGCAGTCAGCGCAGGTCGGCGCGGGCACCGGATCGGATACGAACCGGGCCTTGCCGCCACACGACTGGCCGCAGGTACGAACCTGACTGGTCTTCGGCACGAAGCTGGCCCCACACACGACGCACACGCGTTCCTCGATCGGGTCCGGTTCGGGAAGACGCAAGCCGTAGTTCAGGTCGCCATGTTCGACGACATCGATGCCATCGGCCTCGATGTGCATCCCGATTTCCGGGTCAGCCGTAGTGAACCGGGCACCGGACGAATGCCCATCGCCGAGCCACACACCCACGACGTAAGGCGGCAACGGCAGGTCTTGTTCTGGCAGCTCAAGCGCTTGGCAGTTCGTCACCGAGTGGTTGAGGCGACGATCGGCGGTCTCGCAGCGCAGCGTCGCGCGGATGTCCTCGGTCGTGCGCACCTCCGCGAACGTGCGCTGGTTTTTGTACCGGTTGTAACCGGTACGCGCCTGCTGCGCGCTTCGCCGCGACGCCCGCGTCTCGGTCAGCCATTGATGCTGCCCGTCCGCGACGATCAGGGTGCCGTCCGAGAACTCGACCTCGTAGCACGGGCGATCCCGAATGACATCGGTCGCCGCCACCACACGCGTCGAAAGGCCATCCGCGCCAAGGAGTTCGTCACCGACGGCGACCTCGCCCATCGTGGTCCAGCCACTCGGCGTAGGCAGCGGAGTATCGAGTGCAAGTGCCTTCCCGATACCAGGTCGCGCCGCCACGATGACCATCTGACCTGCGTGCAGACCGTTGGTGACCTCGTCAAGGTCGGCGAATCCGGTCGGCACCCCCTCCGCCGTGCCGCCATTCGACGCGATGGCGTCGATCTCGTCCATCGTCGGCTGGAGCAGTTCCTCCAGCGCGACGTAGTCCTCACTCGCGCGGCGCTCGGTGACCTCGTAGATCGCCGCCTGCGCGCGGTCAACGACCTCATCGACGGCGGCACCGGACGAGTCGGCGGCACCGTAGCCGTACTGCACGATCCGCGTGCCAGCCTCGACCAGCCTGCGCAGAATCGCCTTCTCCGCGACGATCTCCGCGTAGTAGCCCGCGTTCGCGGCCGTCGGCACCGTCGCGATCAGCGTATGCAGATACGGCGCGCCACCGACCCTGCCCAGCTCGCCGCGCCGCTCCAGCTCGGCCGACACCGTGATCGGGTCGGCAGGCTCGCCACGCCCGTACAGATCGAGGACGCAGTCGTAGACGGCCTGATGTGCCGGCCGGTAGAAGTCGCCGGGCCGCACCACCTCGATCACGTCGGCGATCGCGTCCTTGGACAGCAGCATGCCGCCCAGCACGGACTGCTCCGCCGTGACGTCCTGCGGTGGCTGCCGGTCGAACCCGCTACTCCCGCCGGATTCCGGCGAGTCTGTGGCGAACGCGGGACCGCGATCGTCGGTGAGCGCCACCGGGCCGAACACCCCCTCCTGGGTCACATCTAAACTGTCAGCCGTAGGTCGAATAGATGTTCGACTATGGTACCTCCGGATGCTACGCCGAGCCGGACCGACACGCACGCGTTTCGTGAATCGCGGCCTCGGAACGAGGCCAAAGACGTCAACGACGCCACCGGCACCACTTGGCTCACGGGACGCTAGACCGCCCCCGCGAGGAGAAGCAAAACGGCTTGGGGATGGATTGGGGATGGATCCGCGCGGTCCTGTGCAGTTCCTGGGGACGACTCCCGGCGTTCAACCACAGGCAACCTTTCTACTGGGGATAACCTGGGGACAACCATCACACGGTTGTGAAAAACCACAGGTCAAGCCTTGTGTACAACCTGTGGACAAGGTCGGGAGAACTTCCTCGGCGTGTCGCGAAAAACTCGTTCTTCGGCGTGTCGTGCCAGCCGGGTGCGCACAGATCCACCGGGACCCCAGACAGCACTCGACCCCCGCTCCGAAAGTGGGAGCGGAGGCCGAGTGTTCGCTGTGGCTGACGCGGGTCAGCAGACGGTCAGCGCGGTCAGGAGCGAGCGACGACGTCGACGCGGAAGTCTGCGGTGACGTCGGGGTGCAGCCGCACCGAGACCGAGTGCTTGCCGAGCCGCTTGATGTGGGTGCCGAGCTCGACGTTGCGCTTGTCGAGCGCCGGGCCACCGGCCGCCTTCACGGCAGCGACGACGTCGGCAGCCGTGACCGAACCGAACAGCTTCTTCGAGTTCTCGGACGCCTTCGCTGGCAGCTCGACGTCCGCCATGTTCTCCAGCGTGGCCTTGACCTCTTTGGCGTGGTCGAGGTCCCGGATCCGGCGGGTCTCCTGCGAACGGCGGATCGTCGCGATGTTCTTCTCGGCGCCCTTGGTCGCCTGCATCGCGAGCCCGCGCGGGTACAGGTAGTTGCGCGCGTAGCCGTCCTTGACCTCGACGATGTCCCCGGGACCGCCGAGGTTCGCCACATCGGCAGTCAGGATGATCTTTGCCATGACGTTCCTCCTTCTACTCAGCGCGCGGTCGAGGTGTAGGGGAGCAACGCCATCTCACGCGAGTTCTTGACCGCGGTGGCGACGTCACGCTGGTGCTGGCTGCAGTTGCCCGTCACCCGGCGAGCGCGGATCTTGCCGCGGTCGGAGATGTACTTGCGCAGCAGCGCGGTGTCCTTGTAGTCGATCTGCTCTGGACGGCCCTTCTTCTCCGCCTTGCAGAACACGCAGACCTTCTTCTTCGGCTTGCGAATGGGTGGCTTGGCCACGGTAATTCTCCTGGGTTATGTCTGAAACGTTCCGGGTCAGATGTCGTCGGCGTTGGCCTAGAACGGCGGCTCGTCGGAGAAGCCACCGCCCTGACCGCCCGCGGCGGGCGCGGAGCCCCACGGGTCGTCAGCGGGCGGCGCGGATCCGCCACCGCCGGAGTTGCCGCCGCCGGAGTTGCCGCCGAAGCCGCCGCCACCGCGGCTCACCTTGTTCACCTTCGCGGTGGCGTAGCGCAGCGCTGGGCCTACTTCGTCGGCCTCGAGCTCGACGACGGTGCGCTTCTCGCCTTCCTTCGTCTCGAAGGAGCGCTGCTTGAGCCTGCCCTGCACGATCACGCGGGTGCCCCGCGACAGCGACTCGGCGACATTCTCCGCCGCCTGCCGCCAGATGTTGCAGCGCAGGAACAGCGCCTCGCCGTCCTTCCACTCACCGGACTGGCGGTCGAAGATGCGCGGCGTCGACGCGACCGTGAAGTTCGCGACGGCGGCGCCGGACGGCGTGAAGCGCAGCTCGGGGTCGGCGGTCAGGTTGCCGACGACAGTGATGATGGTGTCACCAGCCATGGTGAATCACCTCAAACCTTCGCTACGGAACGTTTGGTCTCACGGCGAAGCACCTTGGTGCGCAGCACGATCTCCTGGAGCGAAAGCTGCCGGTCCATCTCCTTGACGGCCTCCGGCGTCGCGTTGAGATCAAGCACCGCGTAGATGCCCTCGCCGTGCTTGGCGATCTCGTAGGAGAGCCTGCGACGGCCCCAGACGTCCACCTGCTCGACGCTGCCACCCGATTCCCTGATCACGTTGAGGTACGTCTCCAACGTGGTGGGGACGGTTCGCTCGTCGAGAGTGGGATCGAGGATCAACATGACCTCGTAATGACGTGACAAACCACTCACCTCCTTTGGGCTAGCGGCCACGGACCATCCGTGGCAGGAGGGTTAGTCAGTGCGTCAGCTTACCTTGCGCAACACCCACGTCCGCACAAGGGCCGCCGCGACGCACGCCAGCGCCACAACCGCCAGGAGCAGCGGTAACCGGACCTCCGCCGCCTTCCGCTCCGCCTCGATCGCCTCGGCGTTGCCCGCGTTGTCGACGTTCGCGTCGGACTGGCCGTCCTCGGGCAGCACGGGCGGCTCGACGGTGCTCGCGGCTGCCGGTGGCAGACCGGAGCCGGGACGCCCGGTCGCGGTCGGGGCGGACGGAACCTCACGGCTGTAGTACCGCTGCGGGGCGCGCGCTTCGCCTGAGCCGTAACGGGCGGACGGCGGCAGCGCGGCGGCCCCGGTCGGGCGCGGTGCCGTCGTGGTCTGCCGCTGGCCCTGGCCCGGGCCCTTGTTGTCGCCGTGGTTGTCGCCTTGCTGGCCGCCACCGGTGCGCGGCTGGGCCGACGTCGGCGCCGTGTAGTTGGTCGCCTTCACCGTGAGGCCGCAGTTCTTGGCGATCGCGGCCGTGATCTTCTCGCGGTTTTCCTTGTCCTCGGCGATGTCCGCGACGGCGTCAACGCTGCCGATCTTGTTGAGCACGGCGGTCGCGATCCGCTTGCCGGTGAGCTTGGTGGACGCTGCGTCGGGCACCTTCGGCAGCTTGATGGGCTCGAACGCGCCGTCCTCGAACGCCTCCCGCATCCGGGTCTGCTCGTTCTTCCAGCCGAACAGCGGCGCCTCCGGCCCGTCGTGCACGGACTCGACGACGTACTCCTTGACGGTCTCCGACTTGAGCGTGACCGCTTCGCCCACCTTGCCAGCGATGGCGCCGCCGCAACTGGCCGCCGTCACCGTGGCCGAAGCCGGTTGCGTCAAGCCGAGCAGCGAGGCGCAGGCGATGCCGCCGACGAGAGCCACGGACAGGGCACGGCGGGTACACCGGTAGCTGGGCACTATCGGTCTCCTTGAAGTCCGTTCGCGGCCCGGACGAGTGACCGCAGGCGTGATTACACTCCCGCGCCAGCGTACGTGGTCACGGTGAGTTATGAATCACTCCTGCGATCAGACGCGAGCGATACTCCGAAGTACCCACCTGCGCACCAACCCGGCGCTCGCTGCGGCCAGCGCAAGCACCGCGAGCAGCATCGGGACGCCGACCCTGCCCTCAGCGGGCGGCAGCGCGTCGGCGCTCCCGGCGTTGGCGACCGAGTCGCGGTTCGCGCCGTCCTCACCGAGCACGCCGAACGACGGCGCGTAGTCGCTGAAGCCGGAGCCATAGCGCAGGCCGGGCGCGTGGGTGGAGAAGGACGCGTTGCGGTACGGGAAGGTCGAGAACGCGCCCATCGGGGAGAACGCGCTGTTGTACGGCGCTCCGAAACCGCTGTTGCTGGGCTCTAGCGGCGGGCTGGACGGGCCGGGCACCCCACCCTGGCGCTCGTTTTGCGTGCCGCCGTCGCCGGGGCCGTCGTTCTTCTCGGGCGAGCCGCCGTCGCCGCTGGGGCCGGACTCTGGCGGCGGCTCCGAGCCGCCGACGAGACCGGACACCGCATCGGTAACCGGTTTCGTAGCGTCCTCGACCGCGCCGGTGACCGGCTCCGTGGCTTTCTTAACGGGCTCGGTCACCTTCTCCGCCGAGTCCGTCACGGTCGTCACGCCGGTGACGGTCACCTCGCACAGGCTCGGCAGCGCAACACCGAGGAGCGGCAGGCCGGTGAGCGCGTCCGCCAGCTCGGACTTGGTGAGCGAGTAGGTTCGAGTGCCTTCCGCGACGGTGCCGAGGCCGATCGTCGGCGCGCCGGAGATGCCCAGCGCGGAGGCGAGGTCGATCGACAGCGGGGAGCCCGCGTCGCCTCGCAATGTCTGGCCGCAGCTACCCGCCACGATCGGGTTGGCGGCCGCCGCCGACCCGGGAAGCGCGAGCATCGCAGATGATGCGACAAGCACCGTCGCCGCGCCTGCCGCCACGTTGCGCCTCAGCTTGCTCATGTGACCAACCTTGCTCTCGTCGATGTCGCCCAGTGTGCAATGGCCCACTGTTTAAAACAACGTGACTGAGTGCACTTCGTGACGCTAGCTCGGGAAACTTCTACTTCACGGTGATTACACGGCGTACTGTCAATACGCCAACTGCGGTAAGCAGCGCAATGGCGAGCACGAACGGCGTCTGCGTGACGTGCCGGAGCGAGACCGTCTCCGCCCGGACGTCCGCAGGCCGCTCGGCGGCTGGTTTGTGCTGCTCAGCAGGGTTGTCGTTGGTGGGGTTGGTCGGGTCGATGAAGGCAGGGACGTCTTGTCGTGGGCGCTGCGACTCCGTGCGGTCCGGCTCCGCGGTGTCCGGCTGGGTGATCGGCTGCTGCGCCGGAGCCGACCCGGGCTGCTCCGGCTCGGTGATGCCGCTCTGGTTGACGTCGGGCAGCGCGGGGGCGGCGTTTGGCGGCGGCCCGGCCGGGGTCTCGGGGCGAGCCGGTGCCCCAGTGGGGGTGTCAACCGGCGACTCTTCCGGCGTATCGGGCTTCTCGGGCGTGTTGGGTTTCTCGAGCTCGTCGGGCGTGTTGGGCTCGTTCGGCGCGGCCGGGGTATCCGCTGGGGGCGCGGCTGGGCTGGGGACGTCTGGCCGCACGGGGACGTCCGGCGTTGGAGCCTCACCGTCGGCGACGTTGGTGAGCACAGACCTTGGCGCGTCGGCGATGCGGTTGACCGTGGTGGTCGCCGCGCCGAGAACGCCGGAGCCATCTGGACCGCCGTCGGTGTCCGGCTCGCTACCGGCGTCGCCGCCGCTCAGGCCGCCGAGCGTGTCGGTGACCGGCCCGAGCAACGACGGCGCGTCGTCGGGTTCCTCAGCCTGGATCCACCGCCCGGATTGTCTGTGGAAGTGTGTCGTGACAGCAGAAATGCCCTTTGACCTGGGAGGATACGGAGTATCTGACGCTCCGTCCCCATGATCGAAGGGCATCTCTGAGGTGCGATTGTTGCATACT
>WHTY01000002.1 GCA_009377475.1 Actinophytocola sp. | reverse complement strand
GGGCAGGTACCTGGACGCAGCCCCGTCAAAGGACGAGACTAGTTCAGACACACCAATTGAGACTCAGACCATTTACGCTGGTCAGCGGCACGCAACACTCCGGCAGGCCGGCTCGGCCCGCCTCCCGGGAATCGAGGCTAAACGTCGTAGACCGTGGTTTGCACTGAGCCGTTGACGGTTATCCCAGGGCATCACGGCAACATGAGATCAGGGGAGGTTGGCCATGGCGACGGACGTCGATCGGTTGTGCCAGGCTATATCCGACGTTAACTACCCGGCAGGCAAAAGCGACCTGGTGCAGACGGCGCTCCGGGCTGGCGCGGACGCTGAGACGGTGAGCGCGCTCAACGCGATCCCGCAGGAGACCTACAACAGCGAGACGGACGTACTGCGCGCGGCGCCGCTCGAGTCGAAACAGGCCGAGGCGGACCGCGCGGCACAACGCAAGCTGCACACCAAACCGGGACTGTCCGAACAGGACAAGGACATCCCGGCGCAGCAAATCCGCAGCGAGCTCGGCGAAAACCGGGCGAGCTGACCGACCCCACGACCCGCGCGCACGTAGCTGCGCGCGGGTTGCTCCCCGCTCAGCCTGCGAGCAACTCGATGCCGCCGTGCGCGGCCTTGAACCGGAAGGTCAAACCGGTCGCTCTCGTCAGTTTGGCGATCGTGTCGAACGAGGGTTGATGCTCGGCCTTCTCCAACCGAGCGACCTGTGGCTGGACCAGCCCCACCAACGTCGCGAACTGACGCTGGCTCAACCCGTATTCGGTGCGGTACCGCACAACACGATTGGCGACATCCCGCGCGAAGGCGCTGCTGTCCCATTCCGCGCGGAACTCCGCATCGGCGCGTTGCTCGTCCACTACCGTGTCGAGCGACTTCAGGTCCGAAAGCTTCATCGCCCCTCCTCCACCTCGTCAAGGCGGGTCTCTGCCGACCGAATCGCCCGCCGGAATCCCTTCGGATCAACCTGAGCTTCTGGTCCGACCGACCCCACAACCAGCGCGTCGCCGATCTGCCGGTAGAACACTCGCCACGCGCATCGTCCCTGGCGAGGGCGAACTTCCCGCAGATCGCCAGCACCGCGAACACGGCTCGTGTGCGGGTACCCGAGCGCCGGCCCGGCCGCTCGCAACTTGTCCAGCGCGTTCACGATCGCGACCCCCTCCCTAGCGGGTACCTTGTTCAACTCGACGTCGGCCTGGGGATGAAACAACACATCTCATGCCGAACCTCGATAACACATATGTTATCACCCCAGTGCGGGGTTCGCCCCGTAGTGAACCCCCTCGTGCATGTCGTGGCAGCACGATAGCTGGGTGGTCCCACAAGAACGGCCGCGTTGGGGCCGAGCAACCCGATGCGGTGAAGGGCGTCCCTACACCGTCTCGAAGCGCAGCACGTCGTCGGCGACGGTGACCCGGACCTTCGCGCCGGAGTGCACGGTGCCGTCCAGCAGCAGCCGTGACAGCTCGTTGCCGACCTCGCGCTGGATGGTGCGCCGCAGCGGCCGCGCCCCGAACTCCGGCTGGTACCCCGCGTCGGCCAGCCAGGTGATCGCCTCGGCGTCGAACTCGACGTCGACACCCTGGGCGTGCGCCCGCCGCTTCGTGTCCTCCAGCAGCAGCTCGGTGATCTGCCGCAGTTGCTCGCCCTCGAGCCTGCGGAACACGATGATGTCGTCGATGCGGTTCAGGAACTCCGGCCGGAACTCGTCGCGCAGCCGGCGCAGCAGCCGCTCCCGCACCGGCCGATCCGTGTCGGCCTCGCTGACTGGTGCGAACCCGAGCGCGCCCTGGGTGCTGCTGACGACCAGCTCCGACCCGACGTTGCTCGTCATGATCACCACGGTGTTGGTGAAGTTGACCGTGCGGCCCTTGCCGTCGGTGAGCCTGCCGTCGTCGAACACCTGCAGCAGCACGTTAAACACCTCGGGGTGCGCCTTCTCGATCTCGTCAAGCAGCACCACCGAGTACGGCTTGCGTCGCACCGACTCGGTGAGCTGCCCGGCTTCCTCGTAGCCGACGTAGCCGGGTGACGCGCCGATGAGGCGGCTGACGTTGTGCCGCTCGCCGTACTCGCTCATGTCCAGCCGGATCATCCGGTCCTCGTTGCCGAACAACGCCGCCGCCAGCGCCCGTGCCAGCTCGGTCTTCCCGACACCGGTCGGGCCCAGGAACAGGAACGTCCCGGACGGCCGGTCCGGCTCAGCCAGTCCCGCGCGCGCCCGGCGCACCGCCTCGGCGACCGCACTGACCGCCTCGTCCTGGCCGATCACCCGCTCATGCAGGTGCTGCTCCAACTCAAGCAGCCGCAGCGGCGGTGTCGTTCCTGGCCACCCCGGCGGCGGCCTACATCACTGGGGTGTCGTTGCCGGTCGACGGCGGCGTGCTGCTCATGGGGGTCGAAGCGGGTCTGCGGCTCGGCGAGCACGACTGGCGCAGGCCGTGAGGTGGGCCTGCGGGCGTTGGGGACGCAGGCCCACCTCACCGTGACGGCGCCGTGCCGCGGCTCAGCCACCCACACGAACGGCAGGTACTGAGCCGCGCGTCCCGTCCTCAGTTGATCTTCCTTACTCCTTGAGTGACGAGATTTTGCCCGCTTTGCCCGGTCTCATTCGTCACCGAGGGAGCAAGGTTGATCAACACTCAGCGCCGGTCCCGGGCTTCACTCAGCCCCGGCCGGGCAGGTTCTCGTACACCTCGGCGAGCTTCTGCCGGAACCCGCGCGCGGCGAGCCCGGCCTTCTCCGGGTCCTTCATGCCCGCCTTTGCCGCCTTCATGCCCTGTTCCTTCTTGATGTGCGGCGGCAGCGGCGGGATCTCCTGGTCCACCTTGAACTCCAGCACCACGGGACCGTCGCTGGCCAGCGCCTGCTGCCAGGCGTCGGTGATGCCGTCGACGTCCTCGCAGTAGATGCCGCGCAGCCCGACCAGCTCGGCGTACTTGGCGTACGGGATGTCGGGGATGGTCTGCGAGCCGGGGAACTTCGGATCACCCGCCATGGCGCGCTGCTCCCAGGTCACCTGGTTCAGGTCCTGGTTGTTGAACACGCAGAAGATCAGCGGCGACCCATGGTCCAACTGCGACAGATAGCGCCGCACGGTGATCATCTCGTTCATCCCGTTCATCTGCATCGCGCCGTCCCCGACGAACGCGATCACCGGGTGGTCCGGGTAGGCGAACTTCGCCGCGACGGCGTAGGGCACGCCGGGGCCCATGGTCGCCAGGTTGCCCGACAGCGACGCGCGCATTCCCTTACGCAGCTTCAGATGCCGCGCCCACCAGTTCGTCGACGAGCCGGAGTCGGCGGTGACGATCGCGTCGTCCGGCAGCAACGGCGACAGCGTCGACGCGATCGCCTGCGGGTTGATCAGGCCGTCGAAGTGCTGCCCAGCCCGGTCGTCCAGGATGCGGTTCCAGGTACGGACGTTCTCCTCGATGTCCTCGCGCCAGCTCCGGTCCTCCTTGCGCTCCAGCAGCGGGATGAGCTCCCGCAGCGTCTCCTTCGCGTCGCCGACGACGTGGGCGTCCATCGGGTAGCGGATGCCGATCATCCGCCCGTCGATGTCGATCTCCACACCGCGGGCAGCGCCCTCGTCGGGCAGCCACTCGGCGTACGGGAAGCTGGTGCCGATCATGAACAGCGTGTCGCAGTTCATCACCATCTCGTCGCTTGGCTGCGAGCCGAGCAGGCCGATGGGGCCGGTGACGAACGGCAGGTCGTCGTCAAGCACCTCCTTGCCGAGCAGCGCCTTCGCCACGCCCGCGCCGAGCAGCTCCGCCGTCTCGATGACCTCGGCCTCCGCGTGCGCTGCACCCTGGCCGACCAGCATGGCAACTTTCTCGCCCTGGTTGAGGACGTCGGCGGCGTGCCGCAGTTCGTCGGTGTTCGGCAGCACCCGGGGCTGGCTCCAGCCGACGCTGGAGTACACCGCGCCGTGGGTCTTCGGCGGCGACGGCTGCGCGTCCTCGTCCTGGATGTCGTCGGGCACGACGATGGTCGCCACGCCGCGTGTCGTGAGCGCGGTCTTGAACGCGCGGTCGATCACGTGGCGGACCTGCGCGGGGTGCATGCAGGACTGCACGAACTCGGAGACGTCGGCGAACAGCGTCTCCAGGTGCACTTCCTGCTGGTAGTGGGAGCCCTGGGCGATGCGCTTCTGCTGCCCGACAATCGCGACGACCGGCTGGTGGTCCATCTTGGCGTCGTAGAGGCCGTTCAGCAGGTGGATCGCGCCCGGCCCCGAGGTGGCGACGCAACACCCGACCTCGCCGGTGAACTTGGCGTGCCCGCACGCCATGAACGCCGCCATCTCCTCATGGCGGGTCTGCACGAACTGCGGGTCACCCTCGGCGCGGTCGAACGCGCCGAGTAACCCGTTGATGCCGTCGCCGGGATAGCCGTACACGCGGTGCACGCCCCACTCCCGGAGCCGGTTCACGATGTAGTCGGCGGTTTTCGGCATGGCTTCTCCCCATCCGAGACGTCGAGTGCGTGTCGGGTAAGGGTTAGCCAGCCAGCGGGCACGGCAAACGGCCGTGCCCGTCTGAGCGGGGCGTTGTCAGCCGCCGCAAGGCCGCACCATATGCCCGGTTGGGCGACATTCCGACGCCAGCGGCCGAGCTGCTTGAAGGGGCCGCCCAACTGCGGCACGCTGGCCTTACCGGGGGTACCGATCGATCACGCCGTTAAGGAGCCAGTCATGCGACAACAGCTCGCGCTCAAGCAGGCCACGGTCGGTCCCGGCAACACGGTGGTGCTCACCGTGTCCGGGGAAGTGGATCTGGTGACCGCCGACGACTTCGAGGCACACCTCAAGTCGGTGCTGTCCCCACCCAACGAGGTCGTCATCCTCGATCTGTCCGAGGTGACGTTCTTCAGCTCGGCAGGCCTGTCGGTGCTGCTCGCCAGCGCGGAGTCGGCGGAGTCGAGCGGCATCCGCTTCCGGCTGGTCACGACCGAGCGCGTGGTGCTCCGGCCGCTGGAGATCACCGGTGTCAGTGGCGCCTTCACCGTGTTCGACTCCGTCGATGAGGCGATCGCCAGCACACAGTATCGGGACAGCCCCTGATCGAGTTGGTCACCCGCGTACTGCGCGGCATCCCTGCTCAGCGGAGGGCGAAGCCCGCGCCAATTCCCAGCGCCGCCGAGAGCACCGGTGCCGGAGCTTCGGCACCGTCGTCAGCAACGCCGCGACCCCGGCCACCACGCCCGCCGGGATATTGACGGAGCGCCAGCAGTCGAAACTTCGCCGTCCGCGTAAGTCACCCCGGCTGCGGGGTACCCGGACATCGTGCGGGTGGATCTTGAGGCGTTGTGGTCGTTCGAGCGACCACAACGCCTCAAGATCCACAGCCAGGGGCCGCACAGTCGACGGGAGGTGGACGCAGATGGCGGCACGGTACGGCAAGCACAGCACGGACGCCAGAGTCGGCGTGGTCACGGACGCCAGCAACTGCCAGGCTTGAACACGCCGCAGTTCCGCTGGGTGCTGTCCCGGCTACCGCACGAGACGCAGCCGATGCCGCCGATCTACCAACCGGAGGTCGCCGCCGACGCCATCGTGCACGCCGCGTGCACGCCGCTAACCGTGCCCTGCGGCGCGAGTAGTTCGGGTAACCACCGGCACGCACGTGCTAGCATGCATGCATGCGCACCACCGTTGAGATCTCCGACGAGCAGCACCAGGCGCTGAGCGCCGTGGCGCAGCGCCGAGGTGTCCGCGGCTTCTCCATCCTCGTCCAGGAGGCACTGGACGCCTACCTCGCGAACCTGGAGACCGACGAGGTTGACGCGCTGCTCGCCCTCGAAGGCACCCTCAGCGACTCGGAGGCGGACGAGATGCGCTCCCGCATCGATGACATGAGGAGCACATGGCGGGCCTCGTAGTCGTCGACACGGACCTCGTCATCGACTTCCTGCGCGGCACAGGCCCGGGAACGACGCTGGTCCGTGAGCTGGTCGCGCATCACCGGCTGCGTTTCACCGCGATCACCGCGTTCGAGCTGCGGGTGGGTGGCGACTTTCTGCGGCGCCGCGACGACGTCCTCCGGCTGTTGCGGTCGCGCACCTTCCCGCTCGACCCGAGCAGCGCGCTCCGCGCCGGGGAGGTCGCCGCCGAGTTGCGGGCCGCTGGCCTAGGCATCGGCTTCGCCGACTCCTTACAGGCAGGCACGTGTCTCCGGCACGACCTGCCGTTCGCGACGCGCAACCGCAAGCACTTCGACCGCGTCGACGGCCTGCGCCTCGTCGACGTCGACCAAGGGTGAGCCGCAGCGCCCGCCACCGCGCCCCCCAGTGTGGATCTTGAGACATCGCGGCGGTATGGACCGCCACAACGCCTCAAGATCAACCCGGAGTGCCGGTCTGTCAGGGCTTGAGCACGACCTTGATGCAGTTGTCCTTCTTGGCCTTGAACAGCTCGTAGCCGTGCGGGGCCTCCGCGAGCGGCATCCGGTGCGTGGTGAGGTCCTCCGTCCCGAGCGGGTCGATGTCGCCGGTGACGGCGGGCATGATCTCGTCGATCCACCGCTTCACGTGCGCCTGGCCCATCCGCAGCGTGATGCCCTTGTCGAACAGGTCCATCATCGGCATTGGGTCGGCCTGACCGCCGTAGACGCCGATCAGCGACACGGTGCCCGCCCGGCGCACGGAGTCGAACGCCGTGGTCATCGCCGCCATCCGGTCGACGCCGAACCGCTGCATGGCCTGCTTGGCGATGGCGTCAGGCAGCTTGCCCGCCGCCTTCTGCGCCAACTCAGCCAACGGCGAGCCGTGCGCCTCCATGCCGACCGCGTCCACCACGCCGTCCGCGCCACGCCCTCGGGTGGCGTCCTTGACCGCCGCGCCGACGTCGTCGGTCTGCGAGGTGTCGATGACCTCGGCGCCGTGTTTGCGCGCCAGCTCAAGACGTTCCGGGACATTGTCGACGCCGATGACGCGCTCCGCGCCCAGGTACCGGGCGACGCGGACGCAGAACTGTCCGACCGGGCCGAGCCCGATCACCGCGCACGTGCTGCCTTCCCCGACGTCGGCGTAGCGCACCGCCTGCCACGCGGTCGGCAGGATGTCCGACAGGAAGAGGAACCGCTCGTCCGGCGGACCCTCCGGCACCGGGATCGGACCGAAGTGCGCCTGCGGCACCCGCAGGTACTCCGCCTGCGCGCCGGGCACCGACCCGTACAGCGACGTGTACCCGAACAGCGCGGCGCCCTTGCCCTGGTCGCGCACCTGCGTGGTCTCGCACTGCGCCATGTACCCGCTCCGGCACATCCAGCAGTCCCCGCAGGAGATGTTGAACGGCACCACCACCCTGTCACCGGGCTTGATGTGGCTGACCTGTGGTCCGACCTCCTCGACGATGCCCATCGGCTCGTGCCCGAGGATGTCGCCCGGCTGCAGGAACATGCCGAGCACGTCGTAGAGGTGCAGATCGGACCCGCAGATCGCGGTGGACGTCATCCGCACGACCGCATCGGTGGGTTCCTCGATGCGCGGGTCGGGAACGTCCTCGACGCGGACGTCACCGATGCCGTGCCATGTCAACGCTTTCACAGCGCCTCCTCTCGGTTGTCATCGGCTCACAGGCCGACGGGGTAGGTTTCCGCCTCGGCACGGGCTGGCTCGAGCGGGTGCAGCGGCAGCGCGTGGTGGCACTCGGCCTCGATACTGCTCGCGCGGGCAGCGGGCACCGGCATGCGTTGCACCGGCCCGCCCCAGGCGTCGGAGGCGATCACGCTGCCCCGGTGGCTGCCGAAGCCCACGAGGACGACGTCGCCCTTGCCCAGCTCCTCCGGTGTCGACGTGCTCCGGGCGGTGCTCGCGCTGATAGCCGACCACGGCGTCGAGGGAGTCCCAGAGGCTGTACACGTCGAAGCCGTGGAACCCGACCGGTTCAGCACGTCGGCTTGTTCGGCTAGCTGGTCCGTCGTCGCCACCGTCACCGGCCTCCTCGCTCTGGTTCCTAGGCCGACATACCCAGCGGCGCGACCGGCCAACCCCGGTTCACCCACGCCGTCGGCGCTGGCGCGGCAGTGTTTGCGCTGGGTTTGCGCTGGGTTTGCGCTGGCGAGGGCGGGGAACTCCGCTGGCGTCAGGCCATGACACCGACCTGAGAGGTGAGCCATGCCAGGACGCAAGGAACTGCCAAGCACGATCGAGCGGTCCGCCGCGAAGGCGCAGCGGACGTGGATCAAGGCGCACGACTCCGCAGTGGAGACCTACGGCGAGGGCAGGCGCGCCCATCAGACGGCGTTCGCCGCGCTCAAGCACCAGTTCGAGAAGGTCGGCGACCACTGGGAGCCGAAGGACGGCAAGTGGCCGTCGGACGAGCAGGCCAAGCGCGGCGCGGGCCAGCCGGCCAAGAAGACGGCGGGCGGCGTCGACGCGTCGGCGAGCAAGCAGCACCTCTACGAGGTCGCGCAACGCCTCGGCGTCAAGGGCCGCTCATCGATGAGCAAGCAGGATCTGGTCAAGGCCATCGAGAAGGCCAACGAGCGCAAGACGGCGCGGGCCAGGGGGCAGTGACGCTGTCGTTTCCGGTCGCGGGCAGCGGGTATTCCCATCGGGATCATCCCGAACTGACCGCACATAAGGAGGACAACGACTATGGCCGCGACACAGCAATCCGATCTGGTGTCGGTCATCGTGAACGACCACCGCCGGGTGGAGCGGGCATTCAGCGAACTGGAAAGCGGCACGGGCGATGCTGAGTACCGCCGCAACCTCACCGACCACGTGATCGCGGAGCTCGTGCGGCACTCGGTCGCCGAGGAGCAGTTCATGTACCCCGCCGTCCGCAAGCACCTCGACGGCGGCGACCAGCTCGCCGACAAGGAAATCGAGGAGCACGGCGAAGCCGAGCAGCTCATGAAGCAACTGGAGTCGGTGGACGCGACCGACGAGCAGTTCGACCAGCTGCTGCGGCAGCTGATGCAGGACGTCCGCCACCACGTCGAGGACGAGGAGCACAACCTGCTGCCGAAGCTGCAGCAGGCCTGCACGGCCGACGAGCTGCGCGACCTGGGTTCCAAGGTCGAGCAGGCCGAGAAGGTCGCGCCGACGCGGCCGCACCCCAGCTCACCGAGCACACCGCCGGCGAACCTGATCCTCGCCCCGGGAGCGGCCATCATCGACAAGGTCCGCGACGCGCTCTCCGGACGGCACACCTGAGCAGGACGCCCGGCGGCGTCCGGGGCCTGACCTGGGCCCCGGCGCCTTGTCGGGCGCCGTCGCGCCTTCCCGCCGCTCGTCGACGAGCTTGACATCGACGCGTTGGGCGTCAACCCGACTGGGCCATACTCGAGCGCTCTCGCGACAAACCCGACATAACACCGAGATCGGTTTGTAGCCGTCGCGTGTCTGTAGCTACGGTGACGTCAGAGCCAGGACACGACCGTCTCCACTCAAGTGAATGAGGCGAGACCGATGACGCACAACGATCACGAGTTCTCCCCACGAAGTGGCTCCATCGACGTCGCGGTGCGGCGGCTGACCGACACCATCGTCCTCGTGGACACCGTTGGCGAGGTCGACTTGGGCACCCACCTCACGATGCGGGACGCGTTGTTCGATGCCTTGGTGCCTCCCGCGCCCGAGATTCTGGTCGCCGACCTCAGCAACGTGTCGTTCTTCTCCAGCTCGGGCGTCTCCACGATGGTGGACGCGCACCAGCGCGCGCAGACGGTGGGCACCGAACTGCGCGTCGTCTGCGGCAGTCGTGCGGTGATGCGGCCGCTGGTGATCACCACGGTCGACCGCCTCCTCAACCTGTATCCCGACAAGGCGGCAGCCTGCGAGCGCCCGGCGGCGCCGCTGAGCGCGAACTAGCCCGAGCTGGCCCGAGCTGGCCCGAGCGGAGTCCTCACCGCGCCCGCGCTACAGGCGCGGCAGCTCCTGCTGCACACCGATCAGCGGCGCCAGCGGATCGCCCTGCTCGGCGAGGCGGTCCAGCACCGTGCCGATGGTCCAGCGGTCCGGGCGCAGCTCGGGGTCGTCCAGCTCCTCCCACGTGATCGGCACCGAGACCGGCGCGCCGGGTGCTGGCCGCGCGCTGAACGGCGCGACCAGCGTCTTGTTGCTGGCACATCGAGGAGCTGATCGAAGCGGTCGCCGAAAGCAGGGACGGAGGCGGCGCTGGCCTGGCACCGGAACCGACGCGATCGGGTATGCGATCTCAGTGACCACAAGCGTCGTGGCGCGCCCGGGTGTCTGTTGATCTTCCTTGCTCCCCGTGTTGCAAAATATGTCCGCTTTGCCGGGTAGTTTTCGTCACCCACGGAGCAAGGCAGATCAACTGCTATTCCCAACGCGCCGGGTCGACGTCGTCAGGGACCGTCGCGAGGAAGCGCTCCACCGCACGGCGTGCCAGGTCGTTGACCTGCCCAGCGTCCGCCACGCATGAGAGTCACCGCGACGCCGCATGCGGCTCGGCGGGCGCGGTCTCGCCATGCGTGGGGACGCTGTCGGCTTCGCGCAGGCTGACACCGGTCTCCGACACCAGGCCGAACTGCACGAGCTGCCGCGCCGTGAGCGCGTCGGCCAGCCAGTCGAACGCGACCCGCAGCTTGCCCGCGGGCAGCGCTGCCAGGTGGTAGCTCCTGGCGATGACCTTCGCGAGCGGTCCGCTGACCGGGACGTGGAACGGGTCGGCGACACCGTGCCAGCCGCCAAGGTCCACCACGAATCCCTTGGGGCGGTAGCGATACGGCTGCGGCTCGCCGTAGCCGAGCGCGGCGGCGACGTTGCGTCCGGCTGTCTCGCCGTGGCGCTGGGCGTGCTGCGCCGTCATGGGCGTGCTCTCCCCCGGCTGGGCCGGGTCGGGCACGGCGGCGACGTCACCGATGGCGTACAACCCGTCGGCGCGCGGCACGCGGAGGTGGTCATCGACCACGACCCGGCCGCGCTCCGTGTCGAGGCCGAGCGACTCGACGACCGGGTCCGGCCGCACCCCCACGCACCAGACCACGGTGCGGGTCGGGATCTCGGTGCCGTCGGTGAGCCGCGCGTAGTCCGCGCCGACCTCGCTGACGCTGGTTTCCAGGCGGACGTCGACGCCGCGACGCCGCAGCACGCGCGCGGTCGGCTTGGACAGCCTCGGATTGAGGCCAGGCAGCACTCGGGGCGCCAAGTCGAGCAACATCCAGCGAATCTCGTTGTCGTGCAGGCCTGGATGTTGCCGCAGTGCCTGCTGCGCGAGCAGTTGCCCCTGCGCGGCCACCTCCGTGCCGGTGTAGCCCGCGCCGACCACCACGAACGTGGTGCGCGCTGCCCGCTCCGCCGGGTCGTCGGTCTGCTCGGCGAGCTGCAACTGCCGCAGGATGTGATCGCGCAGGTAGATGGACTCCGCGATCGACTTGAACCCCTTGGCGTGTTCGGCGACGCCCGGGATGGACAGCAGCCGGGTGACGCTGCCGCTGGCGAGCACGAGGTAATCCCAGTGTTCACTGCGGGCCCTGCCCTCGACGTCGACGATCGTGCACACCTGCCGCTCGACGTCGATGTCGGTTGCGGAGCCCAGCATCAGCTTGGTCCTCGGCAACGCCGACCGGAGCGGGACGGCCACCTGTCTCGGGTCGAGGCTGCCCGCGGCCACCTCGGGCAGCAGCGGGACGTAGAGCATGTAGTCGGACGGGTTCACCGCGACCAGCTCCGCCGCCCCGGCAGGGAGTATCCGCTCCAGCGTCCGCAAGCAGTGGAAACCGCCGAATCCGGCCCCGATGACCAGGACGCGCGGGCGCTGGTGGCCCACACCAGTTGCCGAGCTCACCCGTGTCGCTCCTCCACCCAACGAGGGTCCGCGGCATGCGGCTGTCCGGCGGTGGTTACCCGCTCCCGCCGCCCCACACACCAGGCAGGCCCGCGCGCCGACGTCGCTGATCTCCGGCGGCAACTCGATGAAGTCCATAATGTACTCGAACGGCTGGCTCAGCCGAGGGCCAGGCCGAAGCCATCCGCCATCTCGTCGGAGCCTGCTGAGCCGAGGGCGACTTCGCCAGGGTTCTTGCTCCGGATACCGGACATAGCGGTGGCAATCAGGCGGCCGATCGACAATGTCCCTGGCGAAGCAACCGGAGCCCACCTGGATTGTCGGCGCGGGCCGCTACCGTGGCGGCGTTCATCGGAGGTGGCTCACCCGGGGGGATCAGTGCAGGCAGGACCATTCACCCGCGCGCAGGCGATCGCTGCGGGCTACTCACCGTCGCGGATTCGCCGGCTTCTCGCGGACGGCACGTGGGTCGTCGTGCGCCAGGGCGTCTATGTCCCGACATCGACGGTGACCGCACTCGCGGACGACCCGCGACGCAGACACGCACTGGCGGTAGCGGCGGTGCTGCTCGCGCTCGGCCGAGACGCCGTCGGCGCGGGATCGTCCGCCGCCCGAATACTGGGACTGGACATCTTGGGCGAGCCTACGGAACTGGTCGTGCTCGTCAACGGGAAGACCATGCGCGGCGTGCGCCGGGACGACTACGTGATTCGACGGGCAGCGTTACCCGCCGAGCACCGCACCGCGTGCCACGGCGTACCGATCACCACCGCCGCGCGGACCGTCGTTGACCTCGCGCGGGAGTGGCCGCTCGCGCACGCGGTGGTAGCCGCTGACTCGGCGTTGCGCACGGGTCGCACGTCGTTGCCGGAACTTCACACGGTACTGGCCGACTGCACCGGATGGCCCGGCTTACAGCACGCTTCCCGCGTGGTCGACCTCGCCGACCCGGACTGCGAGTCGGCCTTGGAGTCGATATCTCGCGTCGCGATGCACACCGAAGGGATTCCCACGCCACGCACCCAAGTGGTCATCAGCGATGCCAACGGTGCGTTCGCCCGCGTCGACTTCCTCTGGGACGGCGTCCGCGTCATCGGTGAGGCGGACGGCCTGGCGAAGTACGAACCCGACGGTCGGCGCAACGTCCGCGACATCGTTCGCGCAGAGAAGCACCGTGAGGAGAGGCTCGCCGACGCGGGATACGAGGTGGTGCGGTGGGGCTGGCAGGACGCCCGAAATCCTCAGCGGCTCGCGCGGCGACTGCTCGCCGCGTTCGCCCGAGGTGCCGAACGCCAACGAGGTCGCGCGGCATGATGTCGACGGACGTGCGGGTGGCGGGGCCGGACGCCGGGTGGCACCGCTTCGCCAGGCAAATGGTCGCCAGAACCGGACACTTCGAAACGAATCCGGCCGCGATCTCGCAATATCCCTGGCGAAGCCGCGGCGGGGAGACAGGGCCGACGTGCGACGCCGCGCCCTGGCGAAGCCGCGGCGGGGAGTGCCCGGGCGGTCGTGCGACGGCGACCGCCCGCGACCCCTCACGCCCGGCGGGCGCGCTCCGGGTCCCTGCGGATGGGCGCGCGCCCCTTCGGCTGCGACGGCGGTGGCAACGACGGCGCGGGCGGGATCGGCACGGTGACGCCGTTCTCCGGCACGGTAACCAGCTCGCCGAAGTGGCGGATCGTCAACGGCCTGCCGTCCAGCAGGCGATAGGTGGCTTCGGTGTCGCGGATCTCGACCAGCAGATGGGCGTGCCGGAAACACATCCGGAACCCGATCCGGTGCACGCCGGGCGGCAGCCGGGGCGCGAACCGGAGTTCCCCGCCGCGGTTGCGCATCCCGCCGAATCCCGCGACCACGGCGATCCACGCGCTGGCAAGCGATCCCATGTGCAGTCCATTGCGGACGTTGTGGTGCAGGTCGTGCAGGTCGATGAACGCGGCCTCTGCCAGGTAGTCGTAGGCAAGCGCCAGGTGCCCCACCTCGGCGGCAAGCACCGCCTGGGTCCCTGCCGACAACGACGAGTCCCGCACCGTCCGCGCCTCGTAGTAGGCGAAGTCGCGGGCCTTCCGCTCGTCACTGAATGCGTCGCCGCGCAGGTGCATGGCCAGCACCAGATCGGCCTGCTTGACGACCTGCTTGCGGTACAGGTCGAAGTACGGATAGTGCAGCAACAGCGGGTAGTGCTCCGCCGGCGTCGCCGCGAAGTCCCACTCCGCGTACCGGGTGAACTCGTCCGCCTGCGGATGCACGCCGAGCCGTTCGTCGTAGGGAATCGCCATCGCGTCGGCCGCCGCGCGCCACGCCGACGTCTCGGCGTCGGCCACGTCGAACGCCGCCGCGACGTCGGGCTGCCGATCGCAGGCGTCGGCGGCGGCACGCAGATTGTACTGGGCCATCAGGTTGGTGTAGACGTTGTTGTCGCTCACCGCCGAGTACTCGTCCGGGCCGGTGACGCCGTCGATCCGGAACTCGCCGGTCGACTCGTGGTGCCCGAGCGACAGCCACAGCCGCGCCGTCTCCACCAGCAGTTCGACGCCGAAGTCCCGCTCGAACTCGACGTCCTCGGTGGCGTGTAGATACCGGACGACGGCGTCCGCGATCGCCGCGCTGACATGGAACGCGGCCGTCCCCGCTGGCCAGTACGCGGAGCACTCCGCACCGTTGATGGACCGCCACGGGAACGCCGCGCCACGCAGCCCAAGATGCCGCGCGCGCTCCCGGGCTTTGTCCACTGTGGCGTGTCGCCAGCCCAACGCGTCACGGGCCGCGCCCGGCAACGTGTACGTCAACATCTGGAGCACGAACTCCTCGGTGTCCCAGAACGCGTGCCCGTCGTAGCCGGGCCCGGTGAGCCCCTTGCCCGCGATCGCCCTGCTCTCCCCGCGCGCGCCCGCTTGCAGCACGTGGAACAGTCCAAACCGGAGCGCCTGTTGCAGCTCAGGGTCGCCGTCGAGCTCGATGTCCGCCGACGCCCAGAAGTCGTCGAGGAAGCCCCGCTGCTCGGCAAGCAGGCCGTCCCAGCCGGTCTGCACCGCACCGGCCAGCGCCGCCTCGACCTGCGCCCGCAGCGCGGGCGCGGACCGCTGGGACGACCAGCCGTAGCCGAGGAACTTCGTCACCGTCAGGCACCCGCCACGCGGCACGTCCACCGCGGCGGTCAGCCGGGCAAGGTCCTCCTCCGCCTCGATGGTGGTCTCCAGCGAGTCCGGTGCGTCGATCTCGTGGTCCATCGCGGCCGCCATCCGCAGCCCCGACATCGCCGTCCGGTGCACCAGCGCCGCACGGTGATCCTTCGACGCCGCGAACTCCGCCACCAGCGGCGCTTCCAGCGCGACGGCCACGCGCGGATCGCCTGTCTGGGGTTCGATCGGCTCGTTGGCGAGCAGATCAGACTGCAGGACGAGCTGGACGTCCTCGTCGAGCGGCTGGATCTCGTACCGAATGGCCGCGACCGCGCGCTGCGTGAACGACACCAACCGCTCGGTGCGGATGAGAATGCGCCGCCCGGTCGGCGAGTGCCATTCCGTCGTGCGGCGCAGCGTGCCCGCGCGGAAGTCGAGCACCCGCTCGTGCGCGACGGTCTCCCCGTACCGCACGTCGAGGGGCTCGTCCTGGACCAGCACCCGGATGATCTTGCCGTCCGTCACGTTGACGATGGTCTGTCCTGATTCCGGGTAGCCGTACGCGCCCTCGGCATACGGCAGTGGATGCTCCTCGTAGAACCCGTTGAGATAGGTACCCGGCAGGCCGCGCGGCTCGCCTTCCTCCAGCGTGCCGCGCATGCCGATGTGCCCGTTGGACAGCGCGAACGTCGACTCGGTCCGCTCCAACTGCGTGACGTCGAGTCCGCGCCACCGCAGCTCCCAGGGGTGGCAGACGTAGCCCTGGTCCGAGCCCTGGTCCTCGGTCACGAGACGTCCTCCAGCAGGTCGGCGAGATCGTCGACGACGACGTCCGCACCCTGTGCGCGCAGCGCCTCCGCCTGGCCTGCCCGGTCGACGCCGACGACGCAGCCGAACCCACCTGCCCTGCCCGCTGCCACTCCCGACTGGGCGTCCTCGAACACGGCGGCGTGCTCGGGTGGCACCGCGAGCTCGCTCGCCGCCGCAAGGAACGAGTCCGGCGCCGGTTTGCCGCGTAGGTGGTCGCGCCGGATCACGACGCCGTCCACCAGCACCTGCACGAACGGCATCAGGCCCGTCGCCTCCAGCACGGAGACCCCGTTGGCCGACGACGTCACCACGGCGATGGCCAGGCCCGCGTCCCGCGCCGCTTCGAGGAACCGGACGGAGCCGGGATACGGTTCGACGCCTTCCTCGGCGATGATCCGGTGCAGCAGCTCGTTCTTCTTGTTGCCCACGCCGTTGACCGTCTTGGCGTCCGGCGGGTCGTCGTGGTGGCCGTTCGGCAGTTCGATACCCCGGGAGGCGAGGAACTGGCGCACGCCGTCGGCGCGCGTCCTGCCGTCGACGTGGTTGGCGTAGTCGGCCGCCGTGAACGGCTCGAACGCCGGGCCGGTGTGTTCGCGGAGAAAGTCGTCGAACGTGCGCTGCCACGCCGCGCGGTGCAGTCGCGCCGTCGACGTCAGCACGCCGTCCAAATCGAAGAGACACGCTCTGACGGTGTCCGGCAAGCCGATCATGTCTTCTCACGGTACTGCGAACCGCGGCACGTCGCAGTCCGCCGGGGACAACGGTGCGAGGTGGTTAACACCGGACGCGCCAGGGTATCCCTGCCGAACCTCGGGGTACACGGCCGACACCAGTTGGGAAGGACTTGTGCCATGGAGACGGTGCGCAACACCAAGGCCGAGCGGGGCCTCGACCGCTACGTCGCGATGATCACGGATGGTCTCGGGGTCACGGAAACCCCAAGCTACACCGACGTCACCAGCCCGGCGATCGCCTACATCGAACTCGCGGAACCGTTCCCGCTGTTCCCGAATCGCCCCGCGGCGCTGCTCTGGGACGAAACGTTCGGCTGGGCGGCTGCCATCGAGGCGGCGTCCGGCAGGGACTGGGTCATGGTCGCCTACCTCGGCATGGCGGTACTCCCCCATCCCGACATGGTCGTCGCCTTCGCGCGTCGCCTGCAGCGCGGCAACCACGTCGACGGACCGTTTCCGCCCCACCTGACGGCGTGCGACGACCTGGCGTACCGCCTCGCCGCCTACGCGCCGTCACAGCACTGACAAGGGACACCGAAGGCACTTCCCGCCATAACCAGTTCCGACGTCGTTGACCTGTGCACGCGGCTCGTGCGGTACGACACGAGCAACTACGGCAACGGCAAGGCGGCCGGCGAGCGGGCGGCGGCCGAGTTCGCCGCCGAAGTGCTCGCCGCCGCCGGTGTCGAGTCGCGCATCTACGAGTCCGCGCCGGGCGCGCGAATCGCCACCCACGGCCCGTCGCCACCCACCGCTTCGCCAGGGAAATTGCCGCGAGACACGGACACACCGTCACGACTCGGGCGCGAATCGCGCCATTTCCCCGGCGAAGCGCGGCCTCAGCGTCCCAAGGAGACGGTCCGTTCGCGCTCGTCGGCCAGGACCAGAAAGTCAACGACTAGCTCCGTCAGTGACCCATCGACCGCCACGCCCCAGTAGCACGGGTAACTGCCGTCGCCGTAACCGCTGGTCACTACGACGGCGTCGGGGCTGGCGTCGGTGAGGCTGAATACGGTGCCCGGCGTATCCTGCCGGTCAACGACTACCTGCTCGTACAACTCCTCGACGTGCTGCACCTCGCACGTGCTGATCGAGCCAAAGTCGACGATCGCCACATTGCCTGCCTCGACCTCGACCATATGGGTGCCGTCGGTGTTGTCCGCCGGATGCCAGCTGACGGTCGGCGCATCAGACAGCCGGAGCCGAAGTGCGACATTGGTGTCTCCGGCGGCGGCGACGTCGACCGGGTACGTCCCGGCCGGTATCCGGCGGATCAGTGGCGCGTGTTCGAACTCGACCCAACCGAGGTCGGCTACGGCGAGCACGCCAGATGCACATGTGATCTCGCCTAGCCATGTGACCTTCAGTGGCGCGGGCTCGTCAATGACCATGACCTGTTGTCCCTCGGTGAAGAGGTTCACGATGCGCAGGTTCGACTCGCTCGGGGACAACAGCGCGTCGACTCGGGTTGCGCCCAGCAATCGGTCGGCTTTTGCCCGGTCGATCAGTGGCGTCCCAGGCGGGACCGAGGACTTCAGGATTCGACTGATGCGCCACTCCCCATCGGTACGGGTCAGCCGGTACTCGTAGAACTTCGTGCTCCGCCTGTGTTCCTGCGACACGGAGCGAACCCACGCGCGATCACCCGTCACGTCGACCTCGGTGATCGCCTCGGCGGAAGGGTCATGGCCAGGGTCGGTCGACAATGGCAGGGCATCACGCAAGCTGAATTCCGGTGTGCCGTGGCCGACGACGAGTATGCCCGGCCACCATCTGGGACCTGAACGCGGCCAAGGCACGGCACTCGGCGCCGTGTCGCGGCAATGCGGTCGACACGCCTGTCCGGGCCGCGCTAGGTTGCGTCCAGTGCCGACATTCGAGGAGATCACGCGCCACCACGACCCCGACCCTGCCGAGGACCTGTGGGTGATCGAGCCGCCCGCGTCTGAGCCGGTCACGATCGTCCGCTACAACCCGCAATGGCCGCGTCGCTACGAGGACCTGTCAGCGGCGATCCGCGCGGCGCTTGGCGACGTGGTACTGGACATCGACCACGTGGGATCGACGTCCGTTGCGGGGTTGGTCGCCAAAGACGTCATCGACGTCGACCTCACCGTCGCCGATCCCCGGAACGAGGACGGCTACGTCCCGGCGCTCGAACGGCTCGGCTACGTCCTGACCGTTCGCGAGCCGTCGTTCCATGAGCATCGGTGCCTGCGGCTCACCGAACCGCGGGCGAACCTGCACGTGTTCGGTCCGGACTGCCCGGAGGTCATTCGGCACCGCATGTTCCGCGACTGGCTGCGCGGCCATCCCGAGGATCGCGTGCGCTACGAGAACGCCAAACGTGCGGCCGTCCCTGGTGGCGGCACCGTGATGGACTACAACGCACGGAAGCAGGACGTGATCCACGAGATCTACGACCGCCTCTTCCGCGCGGCGGGAATGCGGTAGCGGCTTGCGGAATCAGCTCACGCGGCGGACCTCGGCGGGCCGGAGCCCGCGCCAGGAGGGGTGGCGCAGTCGGCCGTCCGACGTCCACGCCGAGCATGAGCGCGCCGATGGTGCCCGCGCGGCGTCCCTCCCCCGGCGCCCAGCCGCCGATCACAACCTCCTGCGTCTGCCGGATCGCCGTCTTGATCCAGTCCGGTGAACGCCTCCCTGGCTGGTAGCCCGAGTCGAGGCGTTTCGCGACGATCCCCTCCAGGCCATGGTCACCCGCCAGCCCGAGCGTGGCCAGCATCGGCGCCACCGGGTCGATCCGTTCCGTTCCCATGGTTTGAGGGTTCTCCGCGCGGGGTCGGTCTATGCCACGCCTATGCCCGGCGACAGTGTCCGGCGTGGCTTCGCCGGGCGCGGCGTCTGGCTTCGCCAGGCAAATTGCCGCGCGAACCGGACGAACGATGGCGAACCGGGCGCGAATCGCGCCATATCCCTGGCGAAGGCGGGGCGCGAAGGCGGGGCTCGGGCGGGGCGGTGAGCTCATCAAGTTGACGCCGCAATCGCAGCGGCCCCAGAGGTCGGACAGTTCGCACTCCGCGCCGCACGACCGGCCTGCGCAAGCGCCAACTCGTGCATGACGTCAGCAGATGCGGGGTAGGGGTCGCCGATGAGGAGGTCCATGATGCGGGTGCCGCCGAAGGTGGTGTTGATCAGGACCATGCCGGGCGGGTCGTCACCGACGCGACCGATCACGGCGGCGTCCGCGCCGAGCGGGTCCTGCCGGATCGGCGGCGCGCGCCTCCCGTTTCTCCTCCTCGGTCAGGGTCAACGTGCGTAGCGAGAGGATCGCGTCGATCTCGGCGGCGTCGTGCAGGTCGCCTGGGCTTTCCGGGGCGATCTCCGGGTAGTCGTAGAGCAGGATCGGCGAGGACAACATCGAGTCCCGCGCCTCCGGATCACCGGCCAGCACCGGGAACGTGTGGATGTTGCGGCACGCCGTCGCGTGCGGCTCCGCCCATTCCGGCGGATCGATCAGGGACAGGAACCGCAGCCCCTGGCCGTGCAGCAGCGTGTGGGTGGCGATGAGCGAGTGGCGCAGCGCCTCGGCGCGGGTGGTCACCGGCACGACGGACGCGACGGAGTTCTCGGTACGCACCCGCAGCCTGCACACGGGGTGCGGTGTATCGAGGCATTCCGCGGTGATCGTGACGGTGGCGTCGACCGGCCAGCGTCTGCGGACGATTCGCCCGCTGTCACCGAGCGGCTCGGTCTGCTCTCCTTCGGACAATCGCACCGGGAACGACCGGCCGCCCGCCAGCAGCTCGGACAGGCTCACCTTGAGGTCGCATTCCCTCGGCACCGCCTCGTCGAACGACAGGTAGCGCGCGTCGCCGACGTCGAGCGACTCGACCGGCTCGTACTCGTCGGCCGCGGTCCGTCGCTCCACGGTCTTGGATTGCAGTTGCAGGAACCGGACCCGGGCGTGCACGGCCGGAGCGGTCGCGCCTGGTGTGGGCGCGAGCAGGCACTCCGTCTGCTGCTGCCACGACTCGACGGAGCCTGCGACGGTCTCGGCGATAGGCCCGTCCCACTCCACCCAGCGACGTGGCGCGAGGATGCCGAACTGCCAGCGCGCCTGATTCTTCGGCGAGGACTTGCGGTAGGGGTAGAGCAGATCCCCCTCGTAGTGGATCGCGTCGGCGACGGCCCGCACCTGTTCGAGACCGGAATCGGCCGCGACCGCGCCTCCGGTCTCCGCTGTGTCGCTCACAGTTCAGACCACCCTTGTCTTTTCGCCAGCAGGCCGTCCGGTTCGCGCTGCGGTCATGGCGTCATCGCCTCGGTTACGTGGTGGATTCGGTCGTTTCCGATATGCGTCGTTATGGCGGACACCAGTGCGTTACCCATTCCCATCCCGTCTAAACACGACACGTCGAGAGCTTCCGCGTCCGTGTTCAGCCACCGCCGACACAGCCGGACTACTTCACCGGGTAACGGGAACTCCCTGCACGAAGCCAGGAACAAGGAGAGCGCCCTTGGTGGCGGCACCGGAGGACCGCTCCGTGATCTTGTCCGTTGTTCGTTTCCCTACGAGAAGGAGGTCCGGTGGGCCACAACGCTGATACAGCCAGCCCCGAGGAGGTGGTGGTCGGCGTCATCTGTGACCCCGGCTCACCCGGCGAGGTCATGGAGTCGCTGATCGACGGCCTCCCGGACGCCCTCGCCGAGCGCGTCGACGGGGCCGTGCGCTGGCGGTTCGAGGTCAGATGCGAGGACCTGCCGCTGGACGACACCGGCACGATTCCGGTCGCTGCCGAGGCCAGGAAACGGCGGAAGGCGGAAGGCTGGGACTACGTGCTGTTCCTCACCGACCTGCCCCGCACGAAACGGAAACGCCCGATGCTTGCCAAGGTCAACATCAAGCAGCGGGCGGGACTGGTCTCGCTGCCCGCCATCGGCTGGTTCCGGCTGCAGCGGCCCGTGCGCGACACGTTCGTCCACCTGCTCGGGACCCTCGTCAACGGCGCGTCGCCGGACGGCGGCAGCGGCAAGCACCGCATCCGCCGCCGCCCCACCGAGATCGCCTCCCCGGTCAGGCAGCTCCCGTTCAGCGATCAGGACGCCGACCTCTACCTGGTGCTGGCCGGGGCGCGCGGGTGGTCACGGCTGCTGTTCGGGATGGTCCGCGACAACCGGCCATGGCGCCTGGTACCCGGACTGTCCAAGGCACTGGCCGCCGCACTGGCCGCCGCGGCGTTCGGCATCTTCTTCTCCACCATCTGGACGCTCGCCGACTCCCTCAGCGCCACCCGGCTCACCCTGGTCAGCGCCGCCGCCGTGACCGCGATGATCGTCTGGCTCATCACCCACCACCGACTGTGGGACCGCCCGCGCCGCGCCGCGGACCGGGGCGACGCGGTGCTGTACAACACCGCGAGCGTGCTGACCTTGTTCCTGGGGGCCAGCTGCATGTACGCCGTGCTGTTCACGGCGTTGCTGCTCGCCGCCCTCATCATCATCCCCGGTGGCTACTTCCAGAGTCAGCTCGGCCATCCCGTCGGCTTCGGCGACTATCTCGGCATCGTCTGGCTGGCGAGCTCGCTCGGCACGTTCGCCGGAGCGATCGGCTCCACCCTCGAAACCCCGGAAGACCTGCGTCGCGCGGCGTACAGCAGGCGGGAACGGCAACGCCGGGAACAATGGGCCGATGAGGAGCGCACCGAGGACGACTACCAAGACGTCCGCTCCGAGGCGGCGTAGGCGAGACGACACGAGAGGGTGGCCGACGTATGACGGCAGGCAGCGCGGCGGGCACGCCGGACGCGGTGGTCATCGGCGCGGGCCCGAACGGCCTTGTCGCCGCCAACCTGCTCGCCGACGCGGGCTGGGACGTCGTTGTCTGCGAGGAACAGCCCGATCCCGGTGGCGGTGTGCGCAGCGGCGACGGCCCCGCGGAAGGGTTCGTCTACGACCATTGCAGCGCGTTCTACCCGATGGCAGCGGCCTCGCGTGCGATCCGCTCGCTCGACCTGGAGGACCACGGACTGCGGTGGTCGCACGCCCCCGAGGTGCTGGCGCATCCCCTGCCCGACGGCCGCGCGGCGGTGCTGTCGCGGGACGTCGACCGCACCGCCGCGAACGTGGACGCGCTGGGACGCGGGGACGGCGCGGCGTGGCGGCGCATCCACCAGCTGTGGTCCGAGGTCGGTCCGATCCTGCTCGACGCGCTGTTCGTGCCGTTCCCCCCGGTGCGCCACGGGCTGCGGCTGGCGGCCACGCTGCGCCCGCGTCGGCTGCTGCGGTTCGCGCGGTTCGGCGTCCTGCCAGTACGCGGGCTCGCCCGCGAGGAGTTCACCGGCCCCGGCTCGCTGCTGCTCGCGGGATGCGCACTCCACGCCGACCTCATGCCCGAGTCCGCGGGCAGCTCGGTGTACGGCTGGCTGCTGGCGATGCTGGCGCACGACCACGGGTGGCCGGTGCCGGTCGGCGGTTCCGGGCAGCTCACCGCGGCACTCGTCCGGCGGCTGGAGTCGCGCGGCGGGCGGGTGCTGTGCGGGCAGCCGGTGCGGGAGGTCGTGGTCCGCCGGGGCCGGGCGGTCGCGGTGCGCACGGCCGCTGGGGACGAGATCCCGGCCCGCCGCGCGGTGCTCGCCGCGATGGCGGCCACCCAGCTCTACGGCGGCCTCGTCGGCTGGGAGCACCTGCCCGCGCGGCTGCGCGACGACTTCCGCCGGTTCGAGTGGGACTTCTCGACGTTCAAGGTGGACTGGGCACTGCGCAAACCGATGCCGTGGCAGGCGCCCGGAGTGGGTGACGCCGGGACCGTGCACGTCGCCGCGAGCCTGGACGAGATGACCGACTACGCCGCCCAGCTCGCGACCGGGCGGCTACCGTCCGACCCGTTCACCCTGGTCGGCCAGATGACGACGGCGGACGCGACCCGCTCGCCCGCGGGCACCCAGTCGCTCTGGGCGTACACGCACGTGCCGCGCGAGGTCCGAGGCGACGCGGGCGGCGACCTCACCGGATCGTGGGATGAGCGCGAGCGGGAAGCGTTCGCCGACCGCATCGAGGCGCAGATCGAGCGCTACGCCCCCGGCTGGCGCGAGCTGATCATCGCGCGGCGCATCACCGCGCCGAACGAGCTCGAGGCGAGCAACGCCAACCTCGTCGGCGGCGCGATCAACGGCGGGACGACCGCGATGCACCAGCAGCTCGTGTTCCGCCCGACCCCCGGCCTCGGCAGGCCGGAGACGCCGGTCGCCGGACTGTACCTGGCGTCGTCGTCGGCCCACCCCGGCGGCGCCGTCCACGGCGCGTGCGGCGCGAACGCGGCGCGCGCCGCACTCAACGGCGACCGGTTCCACACGCAGCGCGCGGCGGCTCGCGGCATCCGCTACGTCATCGGCGACTGAGCCGGTGGTCGCGGGCCGGATCGGCTGGTCCGGCCGCTGATCCGCCGCTGGTCGGCGACTGTCCGAACCGGCGCGAGCCGTGGCCGACTGTCCACTCCCGCCCACGCGAACGACTGATCGACTCGTCCTGCTCACCTCGGAGTTTCAGTGGCAGAGACAGTGGGTAGTGCTAGCGGCAGCAGCGACGCGATCGGTCGGGGGGCGACATGGGATTCCGAGACATCTTCACGGACATCTTCCGGTTCGAGGTCGTCGTCGCGGCCGTCGTGTTCGCCATCGGCGTCGCGGCGTTGCTGCTGAGCAGGAAGAAGTCAAGCGCCGCGCCAGCTCCCATCCCGCGATCGAGGGCGGCTACGCGCTTGTGCTCGCAGCCCTGGCTGGCGGCATCGTGGTGATCACCGCGTTCCACGTCGTCTTCTTCGCCACCTACCGGCTGTGTCTCGGGCTTCAGCGAGCTGATCGGGACGTGCTGACCCACGGCGTGCCGACCGGCCTCATCGAGTCGCATGAGGACGGCTACTACGTCGAGGTGCGCCAGCGGCTGCACACCGACGCCGACGACGGCCCGCGGCCCGTGTGTACACGACTCACTCCGGCTCAGCAGCCACCGCCGTGGTCACCGTGGCAGGTGGCCGCCCGTCACGTCGGGTGGCGTTCCGACTCCAGTTGCGGCATCACCACGAACGACGACCAGCACCCGTCCGGCTCACGCACGAGATCCCGCAGCACGCCCTCCCTGACGAACCCCTCGTTCGCGTACAGCTCCTGCGCAAGGTGGTTGGTTTCCTTGACCTCAAGCCAGACGCGGTGCGCGCCGTGCTCGAACGCGCGGGACACGGTCGCGCGAAACGCCAGTTTGCCCAGCCCTCTGCCACGATGTTCGGTTCCCACGACGATGCGACGCAGAACCACCATTTCAGTGTGGGCCGTGCGGAGCGGTCCCGACAGTTGGCGGTGAGTTTCATGCCCAGTGTGCGCAGTTGGCTGCTCCTCGGCTGGTTCCGACTGACCCGGCGCAAGAAGGTCTGGGTCGACACGTCCGAGTTCGACAAGAGCATCGTGAACAGTCAGCGCAAGGACACGTCGAAGTTGCCTGCGTCGTTGTACCGCAGAAACCACATCGAGTGGGGCGAGGTAGACGGATTCCCCTGCGCCACGTTCTCGCCGCGCGGGCGCTCGAACGGGCAGCACGTGCTCTACCTGCACGGCGGCGCCTACGTCCACTCGATCGAGCAGGCCCACTGGCGGTTCGTCAGCAGGCTCGTCAGCCAGGTCGGCTGCACGGTGACCGTTCCGATCTATCCGCTGGCGCCCGACTACCAGTACGACAAGACGCAGGCCGTCATCGCAGCCACATATGACCGTTTCCTGGCCGACACCGACCCGGCACGACAGGTCGTCATGGGCGACTCGGCGGGCGGAGCGCTCACCCTGGTGCTCGCCCGCATGCTCAAGGAGCAGCGACGGCCCCAACCCGCTCACCTCGTCCTCATCTCGCCGTGGCTGGACGCCACCATGCGCGATCCCGCAGTGCCGGTCGTGGATCGCCGGGATCCCTACCTGAGCACTCCCGGACTGCTCGAAGCGGCGCGCATGTATTCCGGCGAGCTCGACACCGCGGACCCGCTCATCAGTCCCATCAACGGCAGCATCGACGGGTTGGGCCACATCAGCGTCTTCATCGGCACCCGCGACACCCTGCTGCTCGATTCGCGCAAGCTACAACGGATCGCGGCTCGGGAAGGCGTCGACATCGACTACTTCGAGTACCAGGGCATGGTGCACGGCTGGCTGCTGCTCAACCACATCCCAGAGGCACGCAAGGCCACCGACGAACTCATCGACGTGCTGCGGAAGTCCGGTCCGCTCGCACCCCGTCCCACGGATCACGGACGAACCCGCTGAGGCCCACGACGCCCGCCGTGATCCCGAAGGCGCCCACCCCGGCGGCCATCGACCTGCCCAGCAGCGATCGCCTGCGCAGTCCGATGTGCTCGGTGGCGTCGTTGACGGTGGCGGCGAACGTCTCCCGATCCTCTTTGCTCGACCGCGTGCCGAGGTGCCGCTGTTCCACGGCGACCTCTTTGGGATGGTGCCTGTCTGGAGCGCCTCACCGAGTGTGAGTCATTGTGGTCGTGATTACAGCCACAATGACTCACGCATCCGCTCTTGTTCGGCGACTGGACCGGGGTGGTCCGCGACCCTCGAACGCGGCGCTACTGCCCGGCGCCGGCCGAATCACGGCTCTCTCGCTCGTGGACCACCCTGGCCAGCTGCCGCACCATCCGCTGGTTGCGGAGACGGAGCGCGGCGTCCGTCAGGACGGTGTGCCACCACGCGCCGGGGCCGGTCAACGGATGCTCGTCGATAACGACGACCGTGCGGTCCTCACCCCACGGCAGCAACGAGATCGACACGCGCGCGCTGCCCACCTTCCCCGCGTTCGCCTCCAGCTCGAGCCGCTTGCCGTGGTCGACGTACCGGACGGTCGTCACGTCCGTGAGAGTGAACCGGCCGACTCGCTGGCGGTTGGCCGCGGTTCAGGCCGACCGGCCGCCGCGCCGCCCCGCACGACGCCTTCGCGACAACGAGCAAGCCTTGCGCCACACTCGATTTATGCGGCCGGGGTTTGCCCGAGGGAGGCGCGGTGGTACTCCGGAGCGAATCCGGGGACATCACAATCCGTCTGCCGCCTGTGGTTTCCGGGAGGAAGCACGATGCTCAACCAGCGCGATCGTCGGCAACTCAACGCCCTCGCCCGCCAACTCGCCGTGGACGACCCCGAACTGGCCGAGGCATTCCGAACCTGGCAACCGCCGTCATCCGGGTCGAGACCGCCCAGATGGCCTCGACGCCGTCAACGCCGTCAGCGCCCTCGACGCCGCGGCTGACCACACGGGCACACGGGACGGCCGAGCGCGGTCCCGGCCGTCGACCGGCGTGGCGGGTTACGTCGCCTGGTGGTAGGCGTCGACGACCTCGGTCGGAATACGCCCTCGGTCGGACACCTCGTAGCCCTGCTCCCGCGCCCATTCACGAATGGCGCGGTTTTCCTCGCGGTCGCCCGAGTCCCTGGCAGCCTGTTTCGGCGCTTGCCGGGCCACTTTCCCGGCTTGTTTGCGGCCACCGGTGCGACGGCCATGCTCGGTGAACTGCGCGAGTGAGTCGCGCAGCTCGGCGGCGTTCTTTGCGGACAGGTCGATCTCGTAATCCACGCCGTCCAGCGCGAACATGACCGACTCCTCCGCTTCGGATCCGTCGATATCGTCAATGAGTTCGACGAACACCTTCTCTGCCATACCACAATCCCCTTCGGAAATTAAACAAGTATCTCACTGAGCATAATAGTGCGATTCACTGCGTCAATCGCCATTCGAGGACACGACACGCCGGGAGAAATGCGTCCCGGAACGCCGCGCCGACGCGCGCTGTGCGGTGTGCGGCGGCACCGATCGGGGTATCCATTGCCCGGCATTGTCACGACGGGTTCGGAGGTAGGTATGACCAGTAGGAACGTCTTTGTCCTCGGTCTCGACGAGCAGAATCTCGCGACGCTGCGCGACGTCGACATGCCCGACCTGCGACTTCACCCGCTCCTGAGCGTCGAGGAACTCCAGGGGGATGAAATCGACCTGCCCGCGCTGCTGGACAAGGCGACCGAGCAAGTGGAGACGTTCGACGACACGGTCGACGCGATCGTGGGCTACTGGGACTTCCCCACCAGCTCCATGGTGCCGATGCTGTGCCAGCGGTTCGGCCTACGCAGCGCCGATCTGGAAGCGGTCGTCAAATGCGAGCACAAATACTGGAGCAGGCTGGAACAGTCCAAGGTGATCGAGGACTACCCGGCGTTCGGGCTGGTCGATCCGTTCGAGGAGACCTCCCCGCCCGAAGGGCTCGACTACCCGTTCTGGGTGAAGCCGGTGAAGTCGTTCTCGTCGGAGCTGGCGTTCAAGGTGTGCGACGAGAACGAGTTCGCCGACGCGCTCGCCGAGATTCGCGATGGCATTCACCGCATCGGCGACCCGTTCGAATTCGTGCTCAACCAACTCGACCTGCCGCCGGAGATCGAGGCGGCAGGCGGCAACGCGTGCCTTGCCGAGGCGGAGATCACCGGCGCGCAGCTCACCGTCGAGGGGTACAACGACGGCACCGACATCCACATCTACGGCGTCGTCGACTCGGCCCCGTACGCGGGCAGCTCCAGCTTCCTGCGCTACGAGTACCCGTCGACGCTGTCGGAGGACATGATCGCCCGGGCGTGCGATGCCTCGCGCAAGGTCATCCGCCAGATGGGACTGGAGTCGGTGGCGTTCAACATCGAGTTCTTCGCCGACCCGGTCCGGGAGGAGCTGGCGCTGCTCGAGGTGAACCCCCGGCACTCGCAGTCGCACGCGCGGCTGTTCGAGCTGGTCGACGGCACGCCGAACCACCAGTGCATGATCCGGCTTGCGCTCGGCCTCGACCCGGCGCTGCCGCGGGGCGAAGGCCCGTACGAGCACGCCGCGAAGTGGTTCCTGCGCCGCTTCGACGACGCCTATGTGCGCCAGGTGCCGTCGGCTGCGGACATCGAACGGGTCGAGGAACACGTGTCGGACAGCTGGGTCACGATCCTCGTCGACGAAGGCGTCCAGCTCTCGGCGGCGGCGCCGCAGGACAGCTACAGCTACGAGCTCGCGAACATCTTCATCGGCGCGCACAGCGAGCAGGAACTGCACGAGAAATACGAGCAGTGCGTCGCAGGCCTGCCGTTCGAGTTCGACGAACAGGACGCATCCGGCATGGCACACGGAGGCACGCCATGAGCACAGCACGGCATGCACGGATTAGCGACACGCTCCGTGTCGGCACTGATGTGGTGGCGCCGAGCGTCGCCACCGGAGTCATCCGGCGACGGGAACCGGTCATGGGGATCGCTGACGCGCTGCGGCTGGACCGGCACGGCATCCGCCGGATGCAGCGACTGCGCGCCCGCCACGGCACCGGCCTGCTGCGGCTGCGGGTGCCCGGCCGGTCACTGGCGCTGGTGCTCTCCCCCGACGACGTCGGCACCATCCTCGCCGACGCGCCGGAGCCGTTCAGCCCAGCCAGCGCCGAGAAACGCGCCGCGCTGGCGCACTTCCAGCCGCACGGGGTGCTCATCACCCAACTGGAGACGTTGCGCAGGCGCGGCAACTGGGCGCAGCTCGCGCCGAGGGCACGCCGGACGCAGCAGCGCTTCGCCGGACGGCTCGCCGAGTACGTCGACCACGCCGAGGCAGGCAGCATCGCGGGACTGTTGGCCGACGCCCCTGCCGGTCCCGACGCCGACCCGCGCGGCCAGGTGCCGCACTGGTTGTTCGCGTTCGACGCGGCGGGCATCGTGACGTACCGGACGCTCGCGTTGCTTGCCACCCACCCGGAGCATGCCGCGACCGCCCGCGAGGAGAGCAGCGCCGGCGACACGGCGTCGCGGCGGCCGCGGCAGTTGCCGTTCCTCCGGGCGTGCGTGCTCGACTCGGTGCGACTGTGGCCGACGACGCCGTTGCTGCTGCGGGAGACGACCGGCCCGACCGACTGGGACGGGACGACACTGCCCGCAGGCACGACCCTGCTGATCTACGCGCCGTTCTTCCACCGGGACGAGCGCACGCTGTCCTACGCCGACCGGTTCGCGCCCGACATCTGGCTGGACGGCACCGCGCGGGAGAACCCCGCCCTTGTCCCGTTCAGTGACGGTCCCGCGCAGTGCCCCGGCGAGAACCTGGTGCTGCTGGCGGACCTGCTCGCCGCGCGGAACTTCACGCAGACCGGCGGGCACCAGCTCGACCCGGAGCGCCCGTTGCCCGCGACCGTGAACCCGTTCTCGCTGCATTTCGCGGTGTCCTAGGTTCGCGGTGTCCTCGGGGTGCGGGATTCCAGCGCGGCCTCCGCGATCATGAGGCACTGCGGCGAAATAGATCGCCAGTTCGCATCAAGATCCACGCCCACGGCGACCCCGCTTGGCGCCCACGGCGACCCCGCTTGGCTGGGCGCGGCTCAGCGCTCGTCCCACTCATCGCCGGTGACCATGGCGTCGTCCTCGTCGAACATCACGGGCGTCGCCTGGTCGGCGGCGTCGACGTCGCTGACCTCGCGGTCGGGCACCGTGTCCGGTTGCGGATCCGGCTCGGCCACCGTGCCCGTGCGCTGGTCGAGCGCGTCGTTGACCGGCGCCTCGTCGTCGAACTCGGGCTCGCGTGCGGTCTCGTCGAAGTGTGTCACGCCTCGCGGGTACCCACCCGCCGCGATCTTAAGCCTGCGGTTCGGAGTGCTCGTGGTTGTCCCTGGCGAGGTCGTCGCGGGACAGCCCGACGACGTGTCCGGTGCGATACGCCGTCCTGCCGAGCACCTGCGCCAGCACCGGCGCGGTGATCACCTGGAACAGCGCGACCAGCCCGAGCCCCGTGGCCGTTTTCACGTCCAGCCGCACCGCCGCCCCGGCAAGGATCAGCAGCAGTCCGAACGTCTGCGGCTTCGTCGCCGCCTGCACCCGGCTCATCACGTCGGGGAAGCGCACCACGCCGAGCGCGCCCGCCACGCCGATCAGCCCGCCGCCGATCAGTAGCACCGCCGAGATCACGTCGGTCATCGGTGCCGCCGCCGTTCCGCGATCGTCCGGACCGCCGTGAGCGAGCCGACGAACCCGACAAGCGCGACCGTCAGCGGCAGCGCCAGCTCGCCCGACCTGCCGGTCATTGCCATGTTCGTCACGACGCCCGCGACGAACAACACCACGATCATCTCCAGCGCCACGGTCCGGTCCAGCGTCGACGGTCCCCGCAACAGCCGTCCCACCCCGAGCAGCGCGGCGACCGCGAGCAGGCCGAACGTCACCGTGAACACCGCCGTCATCGACTCACCTCCCTTTCCGTCCCGAGGCAGTCGCGCGCGCCTCGCGCGCGCCGAACGTGCGCAACACGAGCCGTTGCAGCCGACGCGCGGTCGCGCGCACCTGCGCCACGTCGGAGCCCCCCGCCGTGCCGAGCGCGTGCACGTAGTAGCGCCCGCGTACTCGGTCGATCGCCACGACGAACGTGCCGGGTGACAACGTCAGCAGGCTCGCCGCGACGGCGGTGGGCACGTCGTCGTCGCTGAGCAGGTCCACCGCGACGATCGACGTCGACACCGACCCGCCGTGTCGCACGGCGTCCCAGCCGACCCGGATGGCCGAGATCGCGACGTCGTACGCCACGTACGCGCTGAGCAGCAGCAGCGGGAACGGGCGCACGACGAGCCGTTCGGTGATGTCGGGCAGCGGGAACACCACCACGAGCGCGACCGCCACGGCGATGCCGGAGGCGACCGCGAGCGGCGTCCACTCCCACCACAGCAGCAGCCAGACCACGACCAGCCACAGCACCGTGGGAAGGCGGCGCCGCACTTGCCGCCAGCTCGTCATCGTCATCACGGCTCACCTCCCAGCACGGCCGACCGGTACGACGTCACGTCGAGCACGTGCGTCGCGGCGCGATCGGCCACCGCGGACAGCGGCGCGGCGAACGCGGCCATCGCCACGCCCGCCCCGATGAGGACCGCGCACGCCGTCGTCATCACCGGCGACAGCTCCCCGCCGGAACGGTCGGCATCGGGAGGGCCTTCGCGGCCGGTGCCCCAGAACGCGATCACCCACACCCGCGCGAGCGCGTACAACGTCACGAAGCTGGTGACGACGGCAGCCCCGGCGAGCACAACGCCCATTTCCGTGTCGCTGGCCGCGCCGCCGCGCAGCAGCGTGACCTTCGCGAGGAACCCGGACAACGGCGGCAGCCCGGCGAGGTTGACCGCGCCGATCGCGAACAGCACCGCGAGCCACGGCCGTTGCCGCGCCATCCCGCCCGGCATCCGGCGCAGCGACGTCGCCCCGGTGTGCCGGGCGACGAGGCCCAACACCAGGAACAGCCCGGCCTGCACCGTGATGTGGTGCAGCGCGTAGAGGATCGTGCCGGTCAGTCCCGCCTTGCTGAACAGCCCGAGTCCGAACAGCATGAACCCGATGTGGCTGACCAGCAGGAACGACAGCATGCGGTTGACGTCGTCCTGCGCGACCGCGCCCAGCGCGCCGAGCAGCATCGTGATCAGCGCGGCCACCAGCAGCACGTGCCAGACGTCCTGGTGCGCGAACACCGCCGTCTGCACGCGGATCAGCGCGTACACGCCCACCTTGGTCAGCAGCCCGGCGAACACCGCCGTGATCGGCGCCGGGGCGATCGGGTAGCTGTCCGGCAGCCAGAAGTGCAGCGGCACGATGGCGGCTTTGATACCGATCACGGTGAGGAACAGCAGGCTCAGCGCGCCGCGCAGCTCCGGATCGACGCCCGCCAGCTTCTCGCCGAGGTCGGCGAGGTTGACGGTGCCGGTGGCCGCGTAGACCAGCGCGATGAGGGTGATCAGCAGTAACGTCGACGTGAGCCCCGTGATCACGTACGTCATCGCCGCGCGGACGCGATCCGCCGTCACGTCCCGGGTGATGAGCACGTACGACGCGGTGAGCATCAGCTCGAACGCCACGAACAGCGTGAACAGGTCGCCGGTGAGGTAGGCGAGCATCACGCCAGCGCTGAGCACGAGATACACCGGGTGGAAGGACGTCGTCGCCGTGCGGCCGTGGTCGGTGACGCGTTGGCCGAGCGCGTACAGCATCACGACGAGCGTCACGACGGCCGAAACCAGCAACATCAGCGCGGACAACCGGTCGGCCACCAGCGTGATCCCGGCGGGCGGCTGGTAGCCGCCGAGCCGCAGCACCACCGCGCCCTGGCTGTCGACCACGGCGAGCAGCACGGCGGCGTCGACCAGCACCGCGCCGAGCGCGACGCCGCTGATCACCCGCTGCGCGTGCCGGATGCGGCTGACCAGCAACGCGAGCCCCGCCGCCAGCAGCGGCAGCAGCGGGGGTATGGCGACGAGCAGGCCGGTCACTGGTCGCCCTCCCGCAGGGAGATCACCGAGGCGGGTTCGTCCTCGCTCTCCGGGGCTTGCCGGAGTCGCCGATCCTCGACGTCGTCCTGCACCTCGTCGTCGTTGAGCAGCACCGAGGAGCGGTAGGCCAGCGCAAGCAGCAGCGCCGTCACGGCGAAGGTGATGACGATCGCCGTCAGCGCCATCGCCTGCGGCAGCGGGTCCGACACCGCGTCAAGGCCCTTGCCTGCCTTCGCGGGTTCGCCCGCGGGGCCACCCGCCGCCTGCAGGAACAGATTCGCCCCGTGGCCGACGAGCACGATGCCCAGCAGCACCCGCATCAGCGAGCGCTGCATCAGCAGGTAGAAGCCCGCGCCGTAGAGGACGGCGAGCGCCACGACCAGGGTGAGGTTGATCGGCATCACTCCTCCTCTTCCCAGGTGCGCACCCCGGCGCCGAGCGTGCGCAGCAGGTCGAGCACCGCGCCGAGAATGAGCAGGTACACGCCGATGTCGAGGGCCAGGTTGCTGCTGAGCGCGACCTCGCTTCCCCACGGCGTGTGCAGCGTCGCCTTCCCCGAGGCCAGCACCGGCGCGCCGAACGCGGCCGGCAGCAGCGCGACCACGGTGACGATGCCGAGGCCGACGCCGGTGAGGGCGAGCGGCCGGACGCGGACCGCCGCGGACAGCTCCCCGCTGCCCGCGACGGCGTAGCGCAGCACGAACGCCAGCCCGGCGACGAGGCCACCGGCGAACCCGCCGCCGAGGTGGTAATGCCCCGCGAACAGCAGGTGCACCGACAGCAGCAGCACGGTCGGGAACACCGCGCGGGTGGTGACCTCGAGGACGAGGGCGCGCCGCAGCGGCGGCTGGTCCTCCGCCGCGAGCAGCCACGGCTGGCGGGGCGTGTCCCTGTCTTCGACACGCACGCCGGTGTCCGCGGCGTCAGGTTCGCTGTTCGCCATCTGCCTCACCGTCCACGTGGTCCATGAGCCCGTCGGTGCCGCGCTCCGGCGGCTCGAAGTGCCGCACCGCCCTTGTCGCGGCGAGGATCAGCCCCGCGGCTCCCGCGACGGCCGCGACGAGCACGCTGATTTCGCCGATCGTGTCCAACGCCCGGTAGTCCACGAGGATCGCGGTGACCACATTGGACGCACCAGTGTCGTCCTTGGCGTGCCGCAGGTAGTACGCGCTGGCCTCGGCCGATGTGCCGCGATGGCTGGAAAGCAGCACCGCGCCGCCCGCGACGACGACGCCGCCGACCACGGCGATCGTCGCCTTGAGCCACCGGAACGGCGGGTGGCGCGGGATCTCCTCCTCCCGTCTGGTCCCTGAGCCGCGCTCGCGTGCGAAGGCGGCTGGGAACTGCCGCAGCACAAGGACGAACACCACCAGGGTCAGCGTCTCGACCAGGAACTGCGCCAGCGCGAGGTCGATCGCACCGTGGACAACGAACAGCGCGCCGATCGCGTACCCCGCGCTGCCGACGCAGAGCACGGCCGTCAGCCTTCGCCGCGCGATCAGCACCCCGGCACAGCCGAACACGATGATCACCGCGAGCGGCAGTTGCACCCACACGTCCCACGCGCGGAGTGCGCCGTCGACGCTGGTGCCGGTGGCCAGCGACGCAGCGGGCACCGCGAGCACCGTCACCAGGATCACCCCGAGGTAGACGGGCAGCGACCCGACCTGGGTGCGTCCGGTGACCGCGCGGGCGAGCGCGTCGAAGCCGTGCACCGTGCGCGCGTAGCCGTGGTGCGCGTCCAGCAGGCGCGGCAGCCGACGCACCAGCGGTGTCGCCCGGTACAGCAGGTACCCCGTGGCCAGCACCAGCGCGGACACCCCGAGCGCCGGGGTCAAGCCGTGCCACAGCTTGAGGACGTAGCCGTAGCTGTCGGGCAACGCGCTGGCGTAGGGGTCGACAACGGCGGTCAGCGGCTTGCCAGCGAAGGCGAGCACGACGCCGAGCACGGCGGGGAGTGCCACGGCGAGTACCGGCTGCCAGGGAGGCGTGCCGGGAACATCCGCGCCCTCGACGTCCGGTTTGGTGGCGAAGGCGCCCCAGACGAACCGCGCCGAGTAGGCCACGGTGAGTACCGTGCCGAGCGCGATCCCGACGAGCACCACCACGTCCAGCCCGCCCTTCAGGAACGCTTTGAACGCCGCTTCCTTCGCGATGAAGCCCAGCATCGGCGGCAGTCCGGCCATGGACGCCGCCGCGAGCACCCCGCCGACCGCCAGCGACGGCCAGCGTCTGCCGACGCCCGACAGCTCCCGGACCGACCGCGTGCCGGTCACCTTCTCGACGGCGCCCACGGTCAGGAACAGCGCCGACTTGAACAGCGCGTGCGCGATCAGCAGCGCCATCCCGGCGATCGCCGCCGTCCTCGTCCCCCAGCACAGCAGCACCATGAGCAGCCCGAGTTGGCTGATCGTGCCGTAGGCGAGCAGCAGCTTGAGGTCGTCGGTGCGCAGCGCCCGGTAGCCGCCGACCAGCAGCGATGCCAGCCCAGCCACGGTGACCACCGTGACGAAGAGCGGGTTCGACGCGAATCCCGGCGCGAGCCGCGCCACCAGGTACACCCCGGCCTTGACCATGGCCGCCGCGTGCAGATAGGCGCTCACCGGCGTCGGCGCGACCATCGCGGCGGGCAGCCACGAGTGCAGCGGCAGTTGTGCCGACTTCGCCAGCGCCCCGACCAGCACCAGCACGAGGGCGACGTCGACGGCAGCGCCCGTCGGCGCGGCGGCGACGATGCCAGACAGCCGCCAGGTGCCTGCCGCCTCCCCCAGCATGATCAGCCCGAGCAGCATGGCGAAGCCGCCGAGCGTGGTCATCAGCAGCGCCTGGACGGCGTGGCGACGCCGGTCGTTCGAGCGGCCGGGACCGCCGATCAGCAGGAACGAGCAGAGCGTCGTGAGTTCCCAGAACAGGTACAGCCCGATGATGTCGTCGGCGAGGACCAGCCCGAGCATCGCTGCCGCGAACACGACGAGTACCACCGTGTCGCGGGTGGTGCCGCGCTCGCCGTGTCCGTACCAGCCTTGGTAGGCGAGGACGACGGCCCCGATCCCGGTGACGAGCAGCGCCATGACCAGCGACAGCGCGTCGATCCGGAAGCTCAGCTCGATACCGAGCGGGCTCGCCCACGGCAGCGTCACCGACGCTGATTCCGCCCCGCCCAGCCCCAGGTGTGCGACCGCCAGCCACACGAAGGCCGCGGCGGGTGGCACCGCCCCCACCGCGGCCACGATCAGCTGTTCCGCCTGCGCTTGACGATGATCAGCGCCGCGATGAGCCCGAGCAGGCCAAGCGCCGAGGCGCCGACCGCGCCACGATGCTGCTGCGCCGCGGCGAACTGTCGTTGCATGGTCTCGTTGGTGCGCGTCTTGACGTCCAGCTTCGATGCCAGCTCCGACACGGAGTCGGCCAGTTCCTCGCGGGTCAGCTCGACGTCATGCCGAAGGTCCTCCACGGTCGGGCCGCTGCCCGGCATGGTCTCCTCCTCGGCCTTCGGGTGATATTCCTGTTCCGGCCCGTGATGGGTCCTCTGCTGTGCCTCGGTCATCGCCGTGCACCCTCCTTCACCGTGTCGACGTCGGTGCGGACGCTGGTGATGGTGTCGTCGGGTGTCGGTGGCGCCGCCTTGCGCACCAGCAGCGCGCCGCCGAGTCCCAGCAGCGCCGCGAGCAGGATCAGGCCGCCGCCGATGATCAGCGTGGCGGCCCAGAACGGCAGGCCGAGCGCGACCACCAAGACCGCCGCGGCGATCAGCGCGGCACCGCCGTAGAAAGCGGTCACCGCCGCAGCGATGACAAGGCCACCGCCGAGGGCGCCGCGTTTGGCCTTCGCGGTGACCTCCTGGACGGCGAGTTTCGCCTCGGCGCGCAGCAGATGCGACGTCTGGTTCGAGACGTCTCGCACCAGTTGTGTGGTGGAGCGCCCGTTCTCGTTGGCGTCCGTCGGGTGTGCGGTTGTCATGCCAACCTCCTTCCTACGGCCGATCGCGTGCGGTGTCGGAGAACTCTCTGAGCCGATCGGCCGGTCCAGCTGGTTGCAGCGGGGGTGTGCTCATGCCTTGACCCCTCGCGTAGTCCGTGCAGGAAGTCCTCCAGTGCATCGATGGCGCTGTAGCGGGGCGCCCAGCCAAGCTCGACGCGCGCCCGCGTGGTGTCCATCAGGGGCAGCCGCAGTGTGCACGGTCTGCATCCGCAGGCCGGCGATGCCCGGCACCATCGGGATGAACTGCGAGCGCACCAGCTTGCCCGGCAGCAGCGGCCCGCCGAACAGCCTGCGCTGCTCGGCAGCCGAGGTGTCCTTGAAGACGAACGCCGGGCGGATCCGCACCACCCTGGTGTCCGGATTGTCGCGTTCGAAGCTGTCCAGGGCGCGTTCCAGGTACGCCTTCTCGCGGGTGTACGCCGCGCCGGGCCAGCCGTGGGTCGGCCAGCTCTCGCTGACCGGTTCGTCATCCGATCCCGGCGAGTAGGCGCCGACCGACGAGCTGTACACGATGGCGGGCACGCCCATGTTCGCGGCGGAGTCGAACACCCGCATGCCGCCGAGGACGTTGGCCTCCCAGGTCCTCACGGGGTCGCGCGTCGGCTGGAACAGCCACGCCAGGTGGATCACGACGTCGCAGTCACGGAACACCCGGTCCAGTTCCTGAGTCGAGTCGGGGTCGCCGATGTCGATGGTGGCGATGTCCAGCTTCGGCACTCGCCACGAGGTGTACCGGCGCACGATGCCGGTGATCGAGGCGACGCGGGAGTCGCGCGAGAGCGCCTGCACCACGCTGGTGCCGATGTTGCCCGTCGCGCCTGTCACCGCCACTCGCAGTCCGTCCGCCACGGCGTCCACTCCCTTCGGGCACGTCGTCCTGCGCACCGCCGCTCGTCATCGTGTCGGCTTCGGGGCTCGGGTACCCGGGAAGGCGCGTGCTCAATCGACCACGGTCGTGCGACGTCGCCGAGAGCGTCGCCTTAGGCAGTGTTGATCTTCCTTGCTCCCTCAGTGACGAGTTTGTGCCCGCTTTGTCCGGTATTTTTCGTCACCCACGGAACAAAGAAGATCAACTACGCGGAAGTCGGCCTGGGTGATGGTCTCACCCAGGCCGGTCGCTGCCGCCGACGTCGACGCTCAGCCGAGCTCGCGCAGGAACGGCCCTGCCCGCGCCTTGGGGTCGAACCACGTTGACTTCGGCGGCATCACGGCCCCCGCGTCCGCGACCGCCATGACGTCCGCGACACCTGGCGGGTGCAGCACGAACCCGACCGCGTCGTGTTCGGCGCACCAGCGGGCGACGGCGTCGGCGTCCCGCGTGCCCGGCAGCGGCAGGACGCGCGTCCCGGTCGCATCGATGAGCGGGCCGAGGACGCCGTCCTCCAGCACGGAGACGTCCAGCGACGCGGACGGATCAGCCGACCGCGGGGTGCGTAGCCGCAGCCGGTACCACCGGCCGTCAAGCCACACCGCCACGCTGCCCGGCTCAATCGTGATGTCGGCGCACTCCTCGATCGACTCGGTCGCGGGCTGGGACGCCAGCACGTCGAGCAGGTCCGATGCGGACATACCACCGGGACGCGGCAAGGAGCGGGGGTAGCCGAGCAGGCGGAGATGGTCGGCCGGGAACAGCGCGCCGAGCACGGCGTCGCACCCACCGGGATCGCGGGTGGCGTGTCGTTCGGCCGCGGCCATGCGGTGGTGTCCGTCCGCGATGTAGAGGGTGTCGATGTCGCTGATCTCGGCACGGACGTCGTCGGCGAGCGCGCCGGGCGGTTCGATCCAAACCGACTGCGCGACGTCGTCCCCGATCAGCTCGACGTCCGGTGTCCGCGCGGCGATGCTCGCGACCAGCGCCCCGAGCCGGGGCCGGGGCTGGTGGGTCAGCATGACCGGAACAAGTTCGCAGCGCGTCACCGCCAGCAGCTCAGCCATCCTGCGCACCCGGTCGGGCTGGGTCGCCTCGTGGCGACGGACGCGACCGGCGCGGTAGTCGCCGATACCGACGTCGGCGAGCACGCCGGTCTGCTCGTGTCCGTCCGCCGCCAGCCGGTACACGATCAGCGCGCCGTCGGGCGGCTGCGTGAACGCCTCCTGCCTGGCGAGCTGCCGTAGCCGCGCCGCGTCCTTGCAGGCTGCGGTCAGCGTCCCGCCGGTGAGCTTGGCGTCCAGTTCGGACAGTCGCGCGGCCTGGCGCGGGTTCGCGACCAGCACGCGGGGTGAGGTCGGCGCGACCGGGGGCGACTCCGGCGCGGCGAGGACGTCGACGTTGCGCGACGGCGGGTTCATGGCCGCCCCACGGACGCGAGCGACGTGTCGGGCGTCACGCGGTGCAGCAGCCGCCCGCGCTCGAACTCCTGGATCATGTGCACCACCTCGTCCGCGATGGCGTGCTGCGCCTGCTCGGTGGACGCCCCGATGTGGTGGGTGCCGTACACGTTCGGGTGCCGCGCCAGCGGTGAGTCGATCGTACCGGTGGACTGGCCCGGTTCGCCGTCGAAGACGTCGAGGCCCGCGCGGACGCCCTTGGTGTCCATGGCCTCGATCAGCGCGTCCTCGTCGATGACGTCGCCGCGCGAGGTGTTGAGGACGAACGTGCCCGGCTGCACGCGCGCGAGCAGGTCGCGCCCGACGAGGTGTCGCGTGTCGTCGGTGGCGGGGACGTGGAGCGACAGGACGTCGCAGGTCTCGGCCAGCGTCTCGATGCTGTCCACGAAGCTGATCCCTGCGGCGCGGGCGCGGTCGGTCAGGTGCTGCGGGCGACTGGACTTCGCCACCGCGTAGACGTGGGCGCCGAACGCCGTGGCGCGTTCCGCGAACGCGAGCCCGATCTGCCCGAGCCCGACGACGCCGATACGACGTCCGAGGATGCCGCGCGCTTTCGCGTAGCGCTTTTTGTCCCACCGCCCGGCGCGCAGGTCGGCAACGGCGTCGGGGACGTTGCGGTCCAGCGCGAGCAGCAGCGCGAACGCCAACTCCGCGACGGCGACGGCGTTGCGGCCGGGGACGTTGCAGACGGCGACGCCGTGCTCGGTGGCCGCGTCGCAGTCGATGGTGTTCGTACCGGAGCCCGCCCGGATGACCACGCTCAAATCGGACTGGGCGATCGTGTCCGCCGTGACCTTGGTGCTGCGGACGACGAGCGCGTCCTGCCCGGGCACGGTGTCCGGCAGCGCGTCGGCGGTCGTGTCCGGCTGGTAGCTGACCTCGTGACCGTCCCGGCGCAGCGCGGCGACGGCATGGTCGGGGAAGGTGTCGGCTAGCAAGATCCGCATAGGCACCCCTCGACGTGGTTGCGTTATTCACAACCGTTGCGTATTGCGCCATGGTCGCGCGGATGCCCGTCGGACGTCAAGAGGCGCGGTGCGCTCTACCCCTCCGGGAACAACGCCAGCGACGCGGTGAAGCCGTGCAGCGCGTTGCGCCCGGCGACCGGCCCCAACTCCCCCGCTGCGAAGAAGCCCGCGACCGGAATCCCGCCGAGCACGTCCGCGATGAGGGAGGCGTCGTGGTCGGAGACGTCGAACATCCGGCTGCCTCGGCCGTTGCAGGTGAACAACAGCGCCCCAGCCGGGTTGACCTGCGCGGCTTGCTCGAGCCGGTCGCGCAGGTCGGCGTCCGCGCTGGCGGCGTCGCGGATCTGGAACCGCACCGTCGTGCCCACCTCGACGACGTCGCCCACGTCGATGGCGCCGGACTCCTGGTCGGCGCCGACGACCGCCCGGATGAGGAAGTCGCCGTGCTCCGGGTCGTCGACGTACTCGTCCACCAGAATGCCGATCTGCGGGCCGCGCTGGACGACGTCGAGCTGCTCGTCGGGCAGCGTGGCGATGATGTCGCGCAGCCGCTCCAGCGGTGGACGTCCGCCGAGGCCGGAGATTCGGTTCCCGTTGCTCTCGGTGACGGTGTAGGCCTCCCCGATCGGCCGACACCCTTGCGACACCACGGTGACGCCGCGCCACCCCGGCAGCCGCACGCCGACCGCGCCGGAGTCGAGCACGTGGTGGTTGCGGAACAACCGGCATTGGCCGGGTCCGCCGCTGCTGACCAGGCCGCCCATGACCCGCACGCCTGGGCGGTGCGCGTTGAGGTGGTCCAGCAGGACGTCGGCGGGGAACGAGTGCGGGTCAGGCAGCAGCAGATGGAAGTCGTCACTCGCATGGCCGAACTCGTATCCCGCGAACAGGCCACCGGACGACGTCCGCACGAACTGCAGGTGGAACGTCTCCACCGGCTCCGGCAGCGACGCCAGCCACACCGCGACCGACGGCTCGCCTTCGAGCTCGCGCGTGTTGGCGACGACGGTCTCCGCCACGCAGCCGAGCAACGCGTCCGGCACTGCGGTGTCGTGCACCGTCGCGAGGACGCCCTGCGCGTCGTCGGCGTACTCCGGCGAGGTGACCAGCACCGCGAGCGTCGCGGACTCGCCGTCGAGGTCGGCCAGGGCGGACGTCGCGGCTTCGGCCGCGGCTCTGCGGGGGTTCCGCTCCGTGGAGACTCCGACACCGATACGCACCCGTCCATGGTGCCTGTCTCACGCGCCACTCGCGAACAGCAACGCCTGGCGAGGCGTGCTCAGCTTGCGACGCCGTCCACGTAGGTCACCGAGTCGCTGGGCAACGCCGCCACCCGAGGGCCGGGCAGCAGGATGCCGCTGAGGTTGAGTGGATCGGCGGCGGGCAGGCGCACGGTTTCGCCGTCGTGCGGCAGCGCGCGGGTCTTGCGGAGCTGGTCCACGGCGTCGGGGTGGGCGTACTGCTCGCCCGCGAACCCGCTGACGAACCGGCCGCCCCGGACGGTGCCGCGCGCCTCCATCCGCCGCAGCGCCCACAGCACGTCCCGCCACGGCACGCCCGCCACGCCACGTTGCTCCCGCCCCGCCACGCCACGTTGCTCCCGCCCCGCCACGCCACGTTGCTCCCGCCCCGCCACCCCAACCGTGTCGCGCGCGACGATGTCCCGGAACACCACGCCCCACCGCGCGATGAGCTGCTCCGCCACCGCCTCCGCCAGCTCGTCGGGATCGTCCGTTCCTGAAGCGTCCGGCAGCAGCGACCACCGGCCCGTGGAACGCGCGGTCGGCGTCCTGCCTGCCTTCCGCAGTCGCCGCGTGCCGACCGGACGTCGACTGCGCCATGGCGAGAGCAGCGTACGCAGCGCGCCGAACCCGTCGGCGGTGACCAGGCCACGCGCGACGGCGTCCCACAGCGCTTCGTCGATCTCGCCGGGTAGACGTCCGGTGATCGTGGCGAGCTGCGAGGCGAACAGCGCGCCGTGCCCGGTCAGCGCCTCGACGACGTCCGCCGTGCGGCCCGGCCCCAGCGACGCGGGCATCCGGTCCCCGCGGGCGGCCTGGAGCAGCCACGGCAGGTCGTCGCGGATGGCCAGGGTGATCGGCGTGGCCTTGGACGGCGTCATGCCGCTGTGGCGCGGCGTCTGCTCGTCGGCAAGGCTGCGCAACGAGAACCGTCCCCACGTGACGTCGCCGGACAGGCACACCTCGTCCAGCCACTCGCGCCGGTAGCCCGTCACCCGCGCCGTGAGGACGTCTTCCCACGCGCCCGCCGCGAGCTGGTAGCCCTGCAACTGTTCCACGACGGCGATCACGCCGAGCTTCCCCTCGCGCCGCGTGTCGGGCGTGGCGCGCTGCCAGCGCAACAGGAACCGCAGGAAGTCCCGCGCGGTGACGGGTTCGATCTCGCGCCGTTGGCGCGCGCGGGTGTAGCCGTGGATGCGCGACAGCAGGCGTCGCGCGCAGATCTCTTCAGCGCTCGACGTCGTGTAGTGGCCCCGGAACGCGAAGCCCTCGGTCTCCAACCGCGCCACCGCGCTCGTGACGTCCGATGTGGACAGCAACGTCGCCACGCGCAGATCGTCCATCGTGGACGGTCCGCGAATCTCCAAGTGACCGCGCACCATCTCGGCCGCCGCCGACTCCCGGTCCAGCGACACGGCGGCACGGGGCGAGCGATGGTCCGGCGTCAGCCGCGCATCGGGGAACAGCAACTCGATCGCGGGCCTGCGCTCGACGGCGACCCACAGCTCGCCGTCATCGGTGCACGCCGTGATCGCCCGGCGCTCGGCCACCAGCTCGTCGAACCAGCCCTGCCACCCCGGCTCGGGGCGCAGTCCGATGACGGTCATCAGGACGTCGTGCAGCTCGTCCGGGTCGCGCGGGTCGGGCCACACCTCAGCGCGGACCCGCTCGATCGCAGCTGGGTCCAGTGCGCCCAGGTCGCCAGGCTCCACGGGCAGTCCCCGGCGCAGCGGCACCGCGCGACTGCGACGTTCCTCCAACGGGGCGTCGTCCAGGAAGGTGAACGGCGCGCCGTTGAGGATTTCGTGCGCCAGCACGGACGGCTCGGTGGTGTCCCGCACGACGACCCGGATGCGACCGGTCTCGACGCCGCGCACCATTTCGCGCAGCCCGTCGACGTCCATGGCTTCGTGCAGGCAGTCGGCCATGGTCTGCTGGACGAGTGGCTGGTCGGGGACTTCCATCGGGCCAGGCGCGACGTTCTCCTGGCACGCCGCGAGCGTCGGGAACACCGCCGCCATCAGGTCGTCGGCCTCCATCCGCTGGATCGGCGGCGGGTTCTTGCGGCCACCGCGCATACGCGGCACGACGAGCGCGCGGTTCAGGTTCCAGCGCCAGCGCGCGGCGAACATCGGCGAGGTCAGCACGGCTTGGCGGACAACGTCCTCGACGGTCGGCGACGCCAGGAACGTCGGCACCTGCTCCAGCGGGAAGCTGTGCTCCAGGCCGAGCGAGAGCAGGATCGCGTCGTCGCTGGCGGCGGCCTGCAGCTCGAAGTCGAAGTTGACGCAGAACCGTTTGCGCAGCGCGAGCCCGAACGCCCGGTTCAGCCGCGCGCCGAACGGCGCGTGCCCGACGAGCTGCATCCCGCCGCTCTCGTCGAAGAACCGCTCCAGCACGATGGTGTCCCGCGTGGGCAGCGCGCCGAGGGCCGCGTAGGCGGCGGCGAGGTAGCGCACGATCTCCTCGGCCGTGGCGTGCTCGATGCCGCACTCGGCGGTGAGCCACGCGACCGCGCCGCCGTGGTCGTCCGCGCGCAGGTGCCGCTCCACCGCGGCACGGATGTCGGACACCTCCTCGGACAACTCCAGCGTCCGCCCCGGTGCCTCACCGAGCCAGAACGGCACCGACGGCGCCGCGCCGTGGGCGTCCACGACGCGCACCGTGCCGGGCTCGACGCGCCGGATGCGCCAGGACGTCGTGCCGAGCAGGAAGACGTCGCCGACCGCGCTCTCGATCGCCCAGTCCTCGTTGACCGTGCCGACCATCGTCTCGTCCGGCTCGGCCACCACGCGGTAGTCACCCAGCTCGGGGATCGCGCCACCGGACGTCAACGCGGTCAGCCGTGCGCCTCTTCGGGCGCGGAGCACGCCGTTGACCTGGTCACGGTGCAGGTACGCCGCGCGTCTGCCGCGCCCGGTGCGGATGCCGTCGGAGATCAGCTCCAGGACGTCGTCGTACGCCTCCCGGGTGAGGTCCGCGAACGGCGCCGCCCGCCGGACGACGTCGTAGAGCTCGTCCTCGGTCCACTCCTGTGCGGCGCATTCCGCGACGATCTGCTGGGCGAGGATGTCCAGCGGCGCGTCGGGTACAAGGATCGCGTCGAGTCGTCCGGTACGCACGCCCCGCAGTAGCGCCGCGCACTCGACCAGCTCGTCGCGGCTGGTCGGGTACAGCACACCCTTCGGGGTACCGCTGCGGGTGTGGTTGGAACGGCCGACGCGTTGCAGGAACGTCGCCAGGCTGCGCGGCGAGCCGAGCTGGCAGACCAGCTCGACCGGGCCGATGTCGATGCCGAGCTCCAGCGAGGCGGTGGCGACCAGGGCGCGCAGGTCCCCCGCCCGTAGCCGCGCCTCGACCCGCTGCCTGCGGTCCTTGGACAGGCTGCCGTGATGGGCCGCTACCTGTTCTTCACCGAGCCGTTCCCCGAGCAGGTGGGCGACGCGCTCGGCCATCCGCCGCGTGTTGACGAACACCAACGTCGTCCGATGCGCCGCCACGTGCGTGGCGATGCGATCCAGGATCTCGCCCATCTGCTCAGTGGAGGCGACCGTGCCCAGTTCGTCGTCCGGCAACTCCAGGGTGAGATCGAGCGCGCGTCGGTGGCCGACGTCGACGATCGCGCAGCGCGGCGAGCCGTCCGGGTGCGACCGGTCCCGGCCCGCGCCGACCAGCAGCCGCGCGACGACGTCGATGGGCCGCTGCGTCGCGGACAGCCCGACCCGCTGCGGCGGCTCGTGCGCCACGTGCGCGAGCCGTTCCAGCGTGAGCGCCAGATGCGAGCCGCGCTTGTTGCCCGCGACGGCGTGGATCTCGTCCACGATGACGGTGTCGACGTCGCGCAGGATCTCTCGGCTGCGCTCGGCCGTGACCAGCAGATACAGCGACTCCGGCGTGGTGACGAGGATCTGCGGCGGCCGGCGCAGCATGGCGGCGCGCTGCGACGGGGCGGTGTCGCCGGTGCGGACCGCGACCTGGATGTTCGGTGCGGACAGGCCCAGTTCGGCTGCGGTGTCCGCGATCTCGCGCAGCGGTCGTTCGAGGTTCTGGTGGATGTCGACGGCCAGGGCTTTCAGCGGCGAGGCGTACACGACCTGCGTGCCGTCCGGGTCCTTGCCGCGCTCGTGCGCCCGGTACAGGCGGTCGATGCACACCAGGAACGCGGCGAGGGTCTTGCCGGACCCGGTCGGCGCGGCGATCAGGGTGTCCTGCTCGTCGGCGATCGCGCGCCAGCCGTCCGCCTGTGGCGCGGTCGGCCCCTCGGGAAACCGCCGCTCAAACCACGTGCGCACCGCGGGATGGAACGTCGCCAGCACGCGACCAGGCTACGCCACCGGTCGGACAGTTTCGGCGGTTCGCGCGGCTGGTAGCTCGCGCGGCTGTGGCGGCTCGGCGCGGAGGCCGTCCCTGCGCACCGAGAGATGTTGATCAACTACCTGCGCCGTAGGACCACCAGAACCGGACACATCGAGCACAGCGTGGTCACAGCGCGCAGGTAGTTGATCAATTCCGGCGGCTGATGTGACCTGTGACCTGTGACCCGCGCCGCCACCGCGCTGCCGATCGGCTGGCCGGGCACGGCAAGGGCTACGACCACGACGACGTGATCACTGTCCGTATGCCCGAGGGAACGTACCGGTGGTACCGGTACGTCGACGGCGAGTGGGAGGAGGAGTCGTCCCGCTCGACGTCCGCGGGGTCCTCGTACTCCTACCCGACCGCCCCATTACGACGTCCGCTGACGCAGCGTAGTGCCTGAGCAACCCGGGTGCGCGCCGCGTCGCGTTCCTGAGCAAGCCGCCGCCTCCGAGCACGTGGAACCTGCGTCGAACTGTTGCCGAAAAAAGACACAAGACCGTCACTGCCACGTATCGCGCGCCTGCCGCCCTCGTTGATGCATACAGAGAGTGAACGATGGGCGTTCGCAGAACGGAGGTGGGTGCGGTGATCATAGTCCGATGTTCGGCCTGCGGCGGAAAGGTGACCGAGGCTGACGGCTATCCGACCGTCGCCGCGGCCATGCGCGATCTCGCCGACCACGGCATCGACGTCACGGGCGACAGCAATGACCCGGAGATTCGCTGCGAGCACTGCGCTGCCAGCGGACCGGAGCCCCACACCAAGAACGGACAACGGCCGACACACCGGCACGACGTATCGGTAACCGAACACGGTGAAGCTGGGCGACATGACCAGCGGCATCAGTGATGCTTGCCTGGCCGCACCAGTGATGCGATACTGGCATTGTGCGAACGACCGTGCGCCTCGATGACGACGTTATCGCCGCTGCCGAGAAACTGCGGCGCGAACGTCATATTGGGCTGAGCGAAGCCCTCAATGAGCTCGCACGGCTCGGGATGCAGCGGGGAACCACGCGGCACCGGTTCCACCAGCGCACCGAAAACCTGGGCCTCCGCGTCGATGTCACCAATGTCGCCGAAGCTCTCGAACTTCTCGATGAGATGGACGCCAACGCGTGATTGTCGACGCGAACGTTCTGCTTTGCGCAGTAGACGCGACGAGTGCGTTCCACCGTTCGGCAAGGGAATGGCTTGAAGACGCACTCAACGGGCGTGCCCGAGTGGGTTTTCCCTGGGTCTCGCTCACTGCGTTTCAACGGATTTCGACCCATCCCCGCGTGTCAGCGCATCCGCTCACGCCACACGACGCGTGGTCCCACATCGAAGACTGGCTGGCCGCCGATCAGTCGTGGATACCGACACCTGGCGACCGGCACGCCGACATCCTTGGTGAGTTACTGATGAAGGGCGACCTGCGCGGCAACCTCGTGACCGATGCGCACCTGGCAGCGATCGCCATTGAACACGGGGTTGGTATCTGCTCGTTCGACTCAGACTTCGCCCGTTTCCCCCATCTCACGTGGGTGCACCCGAACAACTGACCGCAGCCACGTCGGGGCGCCCGGCGACAGCCGACGAACACAGCTCGATGTTGATCGCACCTACTCGCGGTGTTGCGCGAAAATGTCGAGTTCGTCCGGCTTCCTGAACAACAACGCGAGTAGGCGTGATCAATTCCGGCGACGTCCCGGCACACCCCGGCCATCGGTCCCACGCCGACCAACAGCAGATCGGCGGGCAGCCGCACCACGGAGCAGGTCCATGTCGCCGACGCGACCCACCGCATCGATGTCCGGCCGCGGCACTCGAGCTACGACGTTACGACGCACACCGCACCGACCGGCTCCAGCGTGCCCGCAGCTCGCCGGTGCTGACGGCGAGCACCGCGAGCACCGCCATCGCGGCGACGCTGAGCACCAGCGCGGGCAGCACAACGGCGAACGGCGCCAGCACGGCGAGCGCGACCAGCGCCACCAGCCTCGACCGGGGCAGCACGCCCGAGCGCGCGCGGTTGAAGATGATGTTGCCGACCAGGTACAGCGCGGGCCCGCCGAGCACCGTGCCCGCCATCGTCCACGTCGCGTGGTGCACCGGGTGCACGGTGACCTGCTCGATGCCGACCGCGATGACGATCGCACCAGCGACCATGAACGCGTGCGCGTAGGCGAACGCGCCCCTTGCCATCGTGGTCGGATCGACGTCGTCGGGCAGCCGGTGCTCGACGTTGCCCAGCCGGTAGCTGAAGTACAGCCACCACAGCAGCACGATCGTGGCGAACCCGACCACCGCCGCCACGACGACCGGAGCGGTGAGCGAGCTGCCGGACAGGGTGAAGCCGAGGATCAGGATCGACTCGCCGAGCGCGATGATGAACACCAGCCGGTTGCGTTCGGCGAGATGTTCCTCCGCCAACGGCCAGTCGGACATCTTCGTCGCGCCGAGCACCGGCAGGGCGAACCCCACCAGCGGCGCGACGTAGTCCACGACGACGGCAGCGGCCCACAGCAGCACGCGCGCGTCGTCCCCGGCGAACGCGCCAGCGACCCAGAACACGCCCGCGAAGACACTCCACGCCAGCAGGTGGGCGTAGTTCCGACCCATCAGGGTACGGCGGAACGCGACCACCATGAACCCGCTGCGCACCAGCTGGAGGAACAGGTAGGCGCCGACGAAAAGGCCGGCGCGGTGGCCGAAGGCGTCCGGGATCGCGATGGCCATGACGAGCGCGGCCAGCATCAACGTCGCCAGCAGCGCGCGGACTCCGGCATGGTCAGGGTCGAGCCAGTTCATCGCCCACGCCGTGTAGTTCCAGCCCCACCACACGGCGAGGAACAGGACCGCCGTCTCGGCCACGCCCTGCCAGCTCGCGTGTTCGAGCAGATAGTGCGAGAGCTGAATGATGGCGAAGACGTACACCAGATCGAAGAACAGCTCGATCGCTCCGACATCGGGCGCGACACCGGGCTCGCGCCGCCGCAACACACCCGAACGCGCCACCGTTTCCTCAGTCACTCACACCACCACACCAGGACACGATCCCCACCAGCTGCTTTCATCCCATCATGAACATTTCGGCACCAGCGGCAACCGCAACGGCAGGCACCCGGAACCTCGCGATCCTGCTCGGGTTCATCGTCCTGTTGCAGTTCGGGTACCCCGTCACGTTGTACGGCGAGATCTGGGTCGGCCTGTACATGCTGCTCTACGCGGGCATGATCTGCTACGGCATCCTCATCGTGCGCGAGGAGGGGCAGCACAGTGCGGCGATTCTCACCATCGGCGCGGTGTTCGTCGTCTTCGGTGTCTGGTACTCCTTCGCCCAGCACAGCACCCCGGTCACCCTCGGCATGCTGCTGTCCGTCGCGGCGTTCATGCTCGCGCTGATGATCTCCCTGCTGCGGTTCATCTTCCGACGCAGCGATGCGAGCGGGCTCGCCCTGGTGCTCGCCGCGGTGTGCGTGTACCTCATCCTCGGCGGCTTCTTCGCGGCGACGTTCAGCACGCTGGAGATCCTGGCGCCCGGCAGCTTCCACGACCCGCAGCTGCCGGACCAGCGGATCGGCTGGCAGCAAATGGTCTACTACAGCTACGTCACCATGGCCACCCTCGGCTACGGAGAGATCCTGCCGGTCACGCCGTGGGCGCGCACCCTCGCCTCGTTCGAGACCGTCGCGGGCACGCTGTTCCTGACCATCGTCATCGCCCGCCTCGTCAGCGCGTGGCTCGGGCCGCGCGCCGTCCGGGAGGCGGCGAGCTGACGTCTTACGGCCCCGACGGGACGCCGTTGACGATGTCGGTGAACTGCCACGGGCGTTGCGGGACGCCACTGCACGGCCGCGACCCGCGCGCGGGGCACGGCCAGTCGCGGTTGACCGCCCAGAACGTGAACCGCCCGAGCCCGCGCCGATGCACGTACGTGCGGATCTTCCGGAAGTCGGCCTGCGTGATGGTCTCGCCCGCGCCGGTGTCGCCGTTCATCGTGCTGATGCCCAGCTTCCGGTAGACGTCGGCGGCGGACATGCCCGGGTAGTGCCTGGCGAGCTGCGCGTGGGTGCGTTCCGCCGCCCTGATCGTCAGCCCGCCCATATCACCGCCCGAGACGCCGAGCACGAACGGCATCACCGTCCAGATGTCCACCGGCACGCGCAGCTCCGCCACCCGCCGCACCATGCGCAATCCCCAGCTGTTCAACCCGTCCCTGGCGACCGGCATGGTGACGACGGTGGTGAGCCCCGGGTTGGCGGCCTTGACGAGCCGCAACGCCCGCAGCACGCGGTCCTGCGCCCTGGGGTTCTCGAACTCGTGGTGCTCGATGTCGACGTCGATGGCGCGCAACCGGTAGGTGTCGATCACCTGCTGGTAGGCGGCGGCCAGCGCCTGCGGCGTGCGGCAGTGCGTGCCGAGCTTGCGCCCCGCCCAGCCGCCGAACGACACGACGATGTCTCCCCCGTTCGCCCGGATCGCGGAGATCACCCGCCCGGCGTTGCGGCCGACGCGCGGGCCGCCGTCCCAGACGGTCTGGCAGCCGCCGTTGGACAGCACGAACGCCAGCGTGAACTCCGTGACGCCGGTCCGCCGCATCACCGCGCCGATGTCGGGCACGTGGTTGCTGTTGAGGTACAGGTACGGCTGGACCCGCACCGGACCGGGCTGCTGGTGCACCGGCACTGCCTTGGTGCCCGCGGGCTGCGGTGCTTTCCTGGACCGGGCCGGCGCTGCGGGCTTGCTTCGCTCGGCGTCAGCCGCTGGTGCGGCGCGTCGGGTGCTCGGGGGCTGATCGGTGGCAGCGGGTGCGTTGAGCAGATGTCGCGTGAAGTCGACGTGGTCGGTGCGGAAGCCCTTGACCGCGAGCGACGTCTGCGGCGCGGGCGGTGTCGCAACCTGCCCGGCGACGCTGGAGATCAGCAGCACCGCCAGCACGGCACCGACCGCACCGGTCAGGTGCCCCACGGAGGTATTCGTCTGCCACGGCAACGTGCTCGCGCGGCGCCAGGCGTCCCGCCGAACGCGTGGCCAGCGACCCGGCACCCACTCGATGCGGGCGTCCGACAGCGCCGCCGCGCCGACGACGTCCAGCAGCCGCCGCGCCGACGTCTCGGCCTCGCGCGCCCACCTGAGCGCCACCGCGAGCCACCCCCGCGAGGCTTCCGTGATCTCGCCCCACAGCGTGCGATTGTCGGCGGCGCGATGGCGGGTCGGCGTGTGGTCCTCGGACGGACGCACCAGGCCCGGCCGTGGGAGGCTCTCGAGGTGGTCGCGCAGCAGCCGTTGCCAGCGGGGTTTGCGTAGCACGGCGGCGACAACGGCGACGGCGATGAGCGCCAGCGTTCGCGTGCTAGCGTGGCGTTTCGCGTGTTTGCTCACGCCAGTCCACCCCCACCCGTGGGGTCAGTCAGTCATCTCGCAGCCGTTCCACTGCATGACACGTCATTTTTACAGGACAAACTCCTTAAGGAAACCGTCCGTGGCCTCGGCGATGTCGGACAGTTAGCCGTTCGTAGCCGAGAAATGCATGTAATCGATCGGCGTGTGCCAATTTCCGCCCCAGGACCAACCGATGTCGGCGAACGCGCGCACCACCACGCCGTCCGGACGGAGCATCCCCGGCCGCACCCGGTCGCGGTTCAGGTACGAGCTGGCGCGTTCCGGCAACACCAGGTCCCCGCGCTGGTACGGGTTCTGGAACGGGTTGATGTCGACCGCAAGGCCGTACGAGTGCGCTGACCAGGACGAGCCGGCGCGAATCTGGCGGCACACGAATCCGCCGCTGACATTGCCGTCGCCGGTCGGACGGGCGTCGAGGTCCAGCGATGTCGCGATGCGCATCCCCTCGATGGGGAACCGCGCGCGATAGAGCCGCGCGAAGACGTGCTCGATGTCGTGGGCGGCGCGGCGGTGCACGATGACCTCGCCGGTGTGCGGCCGGTCGTCGAGCCCCCAGAAACTCACGCGCACATATCGGAGATCGCGCAGCCCGACGGGACAACTGGGCCGCCACGACGTCCCCATCCGGTCGCGGATGCGCGGGCCGATCCGGCTGATTGACGACCGGAACCGCTCGTCCGGCGGCGGGGACAGGTGGTCGGTCGTGGGCAACCTCCGGTCGCGCAGCTCCCGTGGCGTGGGCAGCACGCGCCCGAACCCGTCCGCCCGCAGCGGGAGCGGCCTCGCGCCGACGTCCCAGTCGGAGAACCCCCGGTGTGCCGGGCGGTTCTGGTCGGCGGGTGGCGCGGCGTTCCGGTGCTGGTCGGTCGGTGACGCCGCGCGCGGCGCGGGTGCCGCCGACGTCGCCGCCCCTGGGTCATCCGAGGGACGGACGGCGTCGGCGTCGGAACACGCCGTCGCGAGGGCGGCGACCAGCACGACCACGCCGAGAATCCTGCGCACGGACGTCAGTCTGCGCGGCGGCACGGCTTATGGAAACCGCCATGACCCGACCGCAACCGGCCCGGCCCGCTTCGTCCAGCACCCGCCCGCCTCGCACAGGCATCGCCCGCCATGCCCCAGCACCCTCGCCACTTCGCCGGGGAGCCTGGCACCGCGACCGCCCTCGCCCACGGCATGCCGTTCGACCGCCCGCCGCAGAGCGGCAGTGGCGCGAAGACCACCCCTTCGGAGCGGCAACCGTCCTTGGCGGGGTGTCTTTCGCGCAAACCGATACAGCTGTATCGCCGACGATGCGACTGTATCGGTTTTCGGAAAAGAGGTCACACCTCGAGGACTCGCCTCACTCGGCCGCGACGACATCTCACTCGACGCAGCGTCGCTCCACAACATGCTCCCTGCTTCGCCGGGGATATTGCTCGAATCGCGCCGGATCAGCGCCTGTTTGCCCGATTCTTGTGACCATTTGCCTGGCGAAGTCGGGCAGCCGGGCCGCCCGCACGCTTACCCCGGCGCGGCGAAGCTGGTGAACGCCGTGTTCTTCGGCAGCCGGTACACCTCGCGGCCGGTGACGGCGTTGAGGATCGTGGCGTTGCGGTACGCGCCGATGCCGAGGTCCGGGGCCGCGACGCCGTGGCTGTGCAGGTCGGCGTTGGCGACGAACACCCTGCCGCTCACCGCCGGGTCCAGTTCGATCGAGTGGTCCAGCCGCACCCGGTACCGGCCGTGCGCGTCGCGGCGCACCAACGACGACATCGGCGCGAGGCACCCCGGCGTCCGCTGCCGGTAGCCGGTTGCCGCGACGACGACGTCGGTGCGGTGCTCGAACCGCGTGCCGGTGTCCCGCTGACGGCAGGTCAGCACGACGTCACCAGTCTCGGGATCCACAGCAGACGTCTCCACCGCCACGCCGCACCGCAGCTCGACCGGCGCCAGCCCCTCGCGCAGCTCGCGCCGGTAGAGGACGTCGTGGATCTCCTCCAGCGTCTCCTCCGACACGCCCTTGTAGTGCCGCCACTGCCGCGCCACCAGCTCGTCGCGGGTGGCGTCCGGCAGCCCGTGGAAGTACTCGACGTAGGCCGGGGTGGTCATCTCCAGCACCAGCTTCGAGTAGTCCAGCGGCGCGAACGACTCCGTCCTGGTCAGCCAGTTCACCGCCGGTCCGCCCTCAGAGTTGCGGCGCAGCAGGTCCAGGGCGACCTCCGCGCCGGACTGCCCCGACCCGACGACCGTCACCCGCCCCGCGCCCGCGACGTCGTCAAGGCGGTGCAGGTAGTCGCCGGTGTGCAGCAGTCGGTCGGCGGGCAGGTCCGCCAGCGACTCCGCCACGGCCGGTTCGGTGCCCACGCCCAGCACGAGGTGGCGCGCGGACACCGTGAGCGTGCTGCCGTCGGCGCGTTCGACGTCGGCCACGAACCGCTCGTCCGACGGGTCCCACGTCACCGCGCTGACCCGGTGGCCGAACCGGACCGTGTCCACTGTGGACGCCGCCCAGCGCAGGTAGTCCTCGTACTCCCTGCGGGTCGGGTGGAACCGCTCCCGCACGTAGAACGGATACATCCGGTCGACGTCGCGCAGGTACGCCAGGAACGACAGCGGGTGCGTCGGCGCCACCAGCGTCACCAGGTCGGCCAGGAAGCTGACCTGCAACAACGCCTCGTCGAACATCAATCCCGGGTGCCAGCGGAACTCGGGACGCTCCTCGAACACCACCAGGTCGACGTCGTCGACGCCCTCGGCGAGCGCGGCCAGCCCCAGGTTGAAGGGCCCGCAGCCGATGGCGACGACGTCGTAGTCGGCTCGCTCCGATGTCATCGCGGTCTCCTCCGCTCGTAGGTCATGAGCACGGCCGTCTTGTCCGGCAGCGCGACGTCGGGTCCGACCGCGAAGCCCGCGATCTGGAAGGCCCGGATCGACGGCGCGTTCCCCTTGTCCGGCTCGGCGACGACGCGCTGGCACGCCGAGTCGGCGGTGAGCAGTCCTTCCGCCAGCGCGGACAGCAACGCCCTGCCGAGCCCGCGCCCGGTGCGGTCGCGGTCCCCGATGGCGATGTGCACGCCGAGGTCGTGCGGCTCGTGCGGCACGAAGTCGGCCAGCCGATCCCGTTGGACGCGGTAGATCTCGACGTAGGCGAGGTCAACGCCGTCGTGCGCGACGACGCACGGCAGCGAGTGCGTGCCAGCGAGCTGGGTGTCCAGTTCGGACCGCCAGCGTTCCGGCGGCCACGCCTGGTGCCAGAACTTCTCGACGTGCGGCTGGATCATCCAGCGGTGGATCAGCTCCAGGTCCACATCGGACGATGCCGCGCGCACCGACCACGGCGCGCACAGCCGTGGCAGCGGCGGCGCGGCGGCGGCGTCGGTTGTCGGATGGGCGATCATCGGGTCACCTCCCGCAACGGGTTGGGGGCGTCCAGGTACACCGACTGCGCGTCGAGCGGCGCGAGCACCTCGTCGATGCCGTGCAGCCGGGTGAGCAGGTTTCCCTTGCAGGGCAACGACTCCGCCGTCAGCCAGCGTCGCGCCAGCCGGTCGCCGTCCTGCCCGGCGTTCTCAAGCTGTCCGAGGGCGACGCGCAGCCGCTCAGCCATGACGCCGAGCAGCGTCGTCTCGTCCGCCAGCCCGTCCACGGCGAGGCAGCCGACGACGGCGAGCGCCTGGTTGCGCAGCAGGTAGTAGGACAGCCGCTCGTCCACGATCGCGTCGTCCACCACCGCCAGCGTCGAGGCGTCCACGCCGAGGACGTCCAACACCTTCGGCTCGTGCGACGCGGCGAGGTAGTAGCCCTGGTTGTCGCGGAACGTCGCCCGCGCGACGCCGCCGTCCGCGTCGAGGCGCACCAACGTGTTCTGCTGGTGGGCCTCCAGCCCGATCCCGGTGGCGGCGTAGAGGTGCAGCATCGGGACCAGCACGCGGTCGGTGTAGTCCGCGACCCAGCGCTCCGCGGCCTCCGAGCAGCCGCCGGACGCGGAACCGAGCACCGCCACCAGCTCCCCCAGCCTGCTGCGGCCCTCCCCCGGCCGAGGTGCGACCAGCCCCGCGAGGCACCGCAGGTCAGCCACGCCCTCGGGGACCTCGCGCACCGCGACGTCCAGCCCGGTGACGTCGGGTCCGCCGTCCCGACCTGGCTCGTCCACGGCGAGCCACGCCGGGTCGCGGGTGATGGCGAAGCCCCGGTGGGCCTCGAACGTGCTCGCCGCGTACCCGGCGTCGAGCAGCCGGTTGATCTCCAGGCCCCGACGCAGTTCGGTGCGCGTGGACTCGCGTTTCGAGTTGGTCAGCCGCAGGCCGAGCGACAGTTTGAGCATGACGTCCGCGTCGGGGCGGTACAGGGTGCGCACGCTCGACGTCGGCCACCAGTGCGGGCCGAGCTCGCCGAGCGGTTCCAGCCGCCCCTGCTCGATGAGCGCGGCGATGCGTGGCCGGTGCACCAGGTCGCGGGCCTGCCACGGGTGCGCTGGCACGAGCACCCTGCCGTCGGCGAGCTTGCGTTCGGCGAGGTCTGCCATGAGCGTGACGGCGTCGCGCCTGTCCAGCGACGGCGCGTCCGCGATGGCGTCGTGCGAGATGACGGACTCGTCGGCGGCGAACCAGTGCAGCCGGAACGATCCGCGCTGTTCCGGCGAGTACACTTCGGACTCCCGTTCGGACAGTCCATCCCGGCTTTTCGGTGCGGGGTGCTTCAGGTGCCCGAGCACGAGCGCCTGTTCGGCGTCGAGGAAACCGTCGTCGGGCGGCTCGGGATGCTCGCGACGATGTCCGATGTACGTCGTCACGCGGCGCACCGACTCCGCCGTCCGCTCCACCAGGTCCGCGACCTCCCCGGACGGCACCCCGCCCTCGCGGGCACCGCCGCGCGCCGAAGCCTCGGCCGCCAGCAGCGAGATCGCCACCACCGGGTCGGCGTCGTCACCCACGTGTCCGGACGGCCCCTCGATGGCGACCGGGCCGAAACGGTGCCACCCGGTCGGCGAGCAGTGCCGCAGCTCGGTGACCAGCGCGAGCCCGGTGGCGGGGAACTCGACCCGAAGCGGACCCGGCGTCACCGACGCGCCGGTCTCGATGAGCCAGCAGCGCAGCAACGCCTCCAGGTGCGCGTGCTCGGCCGCGCCACGCGGGTCGCGGGTGTGCAGTGGGTCGTCCAGCCACGGCGCGGCGGCCGCGCTCGCGGGTAGGTCTTCGATGGTCGTCATGCCGCGCCCTCCTCGGTGTGTGCCGCGCTGGCCCTGCCCGCGAGCAGCACCCTGTCGATGAGTTCGTCGATGTCTTCGGTGGTGGCGGTGGGGTTGAGCAGGGTGAACTTCACGCACACCCGTCCGCGCACTGTGGTGCGCCCGATCAGCGCCTGGCCGGACTCGAGCAGCTTGCGCCGCAGGTCGCCGTTGATGCGGTCCAGCTCGTCACGGCGGGCGCCTCGGAAGCGGAACACCACGGTCGTCAGCTCGGCGGGCGCGACGAGTTCCAGGTCGCTCTCGACGGCGATGCGGCGTTCGGCGTGCACGGCGAGGTCATGGCAGACGTCGACCATCCGGCCGAGACCCTCGCGGCCGTGGGCCAGCAGGGTCGCGGCGACCTTCACCGCGTCCGGCCTGCGGGTGGTCTGCAGGCTGCGGCCGAGCAGGCCGTCGTAGCCCGCGTCGCTGTCGTCGGCCGGGTTCAGGTACTCCACCGTGCGGTCGAGCGAGCGGAACGCGCTGGCGTCGCCGACGAGCAGCGCGCTCGCGGCGGCCGGTTGCCAGCCGAGCTTGTGCAGGTCGAGCGTGATCGAGTCGGCCAGCTCGATCCCGGCGAGCCGGTCGCCGAGACGTTGCGAGAACAGCGACCCGAAGCCGTAGGCGGCGTCCACGTGCAGCCACACCCCGTGCTCGGCGGCGATCTCCGCGAGCTGCGGCAGCGGGTCGACCGAGCCGAAATCGGTGGTGCCCGCCGTCGCGATGATCGCCACCGGCGTCTGGTCGTCGTCCAGCGCGGCCAGCGCGGCCAGCGCGGCCAGCGCGTCCGCCACCGCATCGGGCCGCATCCGGTGCCGCTGATCAACGGCGATCGGCCGCACCGCGTTCTCGCCGAGGCCGAGCGCGGCGCAGGCGCGGTGCACCGAGAAGTGCGCCAGCTCCGAGCAGAACACCACCGGGCGCGGCAGCGCGGCCACACCGTCGCGGCGGACGTCGCGGCCCCGATTCAGCGCGGCGGCGTCGCGGGCGAGCAGCAGCCCGAGCAGGTTGGACATCGACCCGCCAGGCGTGAGCACGCCGTCCGCCTGCTCACCGAGCCGCGCGAGGCCAGCGAGACTGCGCACCAGCCAGCGTTCCACGGCGATCGCCGACGGCCCGGAGTCGTAGGTGTCCAGCGAGGCGTTGCCCGCGCTGGCCAGCGCGTCTGCGGCGACCGCGACGGACAGCGGCGGCGGTTGCAGGTGCGCGGCGGCGCGCGGGTCGGACAGGTCGAGGCCGTACTCGGTCAGCATCGTGGCGAGACGACGCAACGCGGCGTCGGCGCCGATGCCGTCGGCGGGCACGGCGGGCGGGCCGAGCGTGTCGGTCGCCGCCGCCAGCACCTCGCCCGGCAGGCCGGGCGGCATCGGGCCGTCCCGGTGCACCGAGCGGGCCGACGCGACCGCCCCCGCCAGGGTCGTCACCACCTCGGCCATGCCCTCGCGGGAACCGGCCAGCACCGAGCTCGGCACGGCGCTGGGTGTGTCGTCGATGAATCGCGGCGCGCACTGTGCGGCCGGAGCGATCTGGGTCACGAAAGACTCCTCCATGTCGGCGCAGGGGGCCGACGCGATCAATGGTTCGCCAGCGGGTTCGGCAGCGTGCCGTTCGGGAACAGCGCGTGGCGCAGCGCTCGGTCGCCATAGCGGGTGACCACGATGCGGTCGCGGTTGAGCGCGTACCTCGGGATCTCGGGCGAGAGGAGGTCGTACTCGCCGAACCGCTCCGCCAGCTCGGGATGGCTCGCGTGGAAGTCCAGAATGGTCTGCCGCACCAGCTGCCAGAACCGCTGCTCGGACACGCCGAGCTGGTCGGCGCACAGCGGCGCGAGGTAGCGGAAGTGGCCGACGAACACCTGGTCCATGACGTGCTGGCGGATCACCGAGGGGTGCTTGCGCGGCAGGACGTGGTCGTGCCCGTCCGGCTCGGGACCACGTTCCGGGACGTCGGTGTAGGACACGCAGACGTCGTCCACGAAGTCCTTGAGGTAGAGCCTGCGCGGCACCTCGCGCTCGTCGAAGCCGAGCAGCGTGTTCTGGCCGTGCGGGTTGAACGTGACGCCGTAGCGGTACAGCACCTGCATGATCGGCACGAGCAGTGTCTCGAACAGCTGCCGCAGCCAGTCCTCTGCTGGCAGACCGGACGCCTTCGCCAGCTCAGCGACGAACGCGGTGCCCTCGTCGTCGACGTGCAGCAGCGAGGCGAACGTGCGGATGCGCTCGTTCTCTTCGCCGAACGTCACGGCGGATTCGCGCCAGATGCAGCCCAACGTCTCCAGGTGCTGGTACGGCGTCTCGTCCACCTGCGACAGATACGGGTGGCGGACGGTGACCGACGCGACCTCGCCGAGGAACACCGTGCGGGTCTGCTCGGTGAGCACCGGGTCCTCGGCGAGCATCCCCTTGAGCCACTGGGTGACGACCGGCGCGCCCATGGTGCAGTGCGGCGGAATCCCCCGCCACACCAGCGTGTTCAGGATCTTCAGGGGCAGCTTGACGTCGAACCGGCCCGGCGTGGTGATGTTGGCCATGGTGCGGATCGACTGGCCGGGCAGGTACTCGTCCGGGCTCAGTCCCAACGGGACGATCCGGCACTGCGCGATGTCGGCGGCGTGCAGCACCTGGATGACGTTGTCCCACTGCCACGGGTGCGCTGGCATCCACACGAAGGCGTCCGGGTCGAGGCCCTGGTCCCGCAGGGAGCGCATCCAGTCGGCGCGCACGTCCTCGGGCAGCTCCCTGGCCAGGATCTCCTGTTCGGACAGTTCCGAGGTACCCCGGAACTCCGCGAGTCCACGGTGGACGGCGAGCCACTGCAACCGCACCGGCTGCCGCGACTCCGGCGCGTAACGACGGACGTCGGTGGCGGAGAAGCCGATCCTGCCCTTGTTCGCCACCAGCAGGTTGTGGCCGGTCATCCGGCAGTCCAGCTCGGCGTGGTCCAGCTCGCGCAGCTCGCGTGCGGTCTCGCCGCCGCGTGCGATCCGGGCGGCGTCCACGGCGAGCGTGGCTGCCAGCTCGGTGAGGTAGGTGACCACAGTGGACGGATCGGTGCCGAGCGTGCCCGCGACGTCCACAAAGAACTGGAGCGCGTCCCACGCGGGCTGGCCGATCTCGTCGCCGAGCATCCCTGCCGCGACGCGGGTAACCGACTCGGGCTCGACCAGCAGCCACCCGAACGCGCCGGGGCGTCCCCGGAACCGGTAGCAGACGCCGTTGTCCAGGTCGACGCGGTATTCGCCCTCCCCGGTCTCGATCGCCTTGAGCATCGCCTCGAACGTCCACTCCCCCAGCGCCTTGGCGAGCAGCCGCCGGTTGGCTTCGCGCCACGCCCTCGGGCCGACGTCCGGGAGGTCCGGGACCGGATGCGGTGGGGCGGGATCGGTGTCGTTCTGCGGTCGAGCGGTGCGATCAGGCATGGGTTCTCCCCGTCGGCGTTCAGCGACGTCGGCTGCGGTCGCGGCAGCGCGTCTGCGGTTCAGCAACGGTGGCGACATTAGGCAAGGCTTGCCTAAGTAGCAACCCGCCAGTTAGGTTAATCGCCATGGTGAGTATCACCCTGGGCACGGCGCGTTATTTAGGTTAGGCTCACCGAACTTATCCGCGCAAGGGACACCGCGACCGGAGGGGCGGCGATGACGGCCGAGCGCACCCGCAGCTGGGCATTCGCGCTGGTCAGCGTGTCCGGCGTGATGCTGACCCTCGACGTCACGGTGGTGAACGTCGCCCTGCCCGCAATCGGCACGGAGCTGTCCGCGAGCGCCGAGGTGCTGCCGTGGACGGTGTCGGCGTACTCCCTCGCGTTCGGTGCGCTGCTGCTGACGGCGGGCACCTGGTCGGACGCGGCCGGACATCGCCGGGTGTTCACGACCGGCATGGCGGTGTTCACGCTCGCGTCGCTGGCCTGCGCGGCGGCGCCGACGATCGGCACGCTCATCGCCGCGCGGGCGGCGCAGGGCGCGGGTGGCGCGCTCGCGTTCGCACCCGCGCTCGCGCTGCTGGCCGCCACCCACGAGGGCGCGGCCAGGCGGTCGGCCATCGCCTCGTTCGCCGCGCTGTCCTCACTGGCGGGCGCGCTCGGGCCGGTGCTCGGCGGCGGTGTCGTGGCCGCGCTCGGCTGGGAGTGGATCTTTCTGCTCAACGTCCCGGTCGGCGGGTTCGTGCTGGTGGCCGCCGCGCTGGTCCTCCCCCGCTCACGACCGGACCCCCGCACGACGCCCGTCGACGTCTCCGGCGCGGCGCTCGCGGTCGCGACACTGCTCGCGCTGCACACCGCGTTGGCGACCGGCAGCTCGCTCGGGTGGACGTCGACGGTCACCGTGGGCGCCGGGGTGGCGTTCGGTGTGCTGCTGCCGGTGTTCGTGCGCGGCCAACGTCGTCCGCGCGCGCTGCTCGACGTCGGCGCGGTGGACGGTGCGGCGTTCACCGCAGCTGCGGCGCTGACGTTCACCGGCCGGATGGCCAGCCTTGGCACGCTGGCGTTCCTGACGTTGTGGTTGCAGGACACCGCTGCCGCGTCGCCGTGGCGCGCGGGGCTGCTCCTGCTTCCGCTGACCGGGAGCCTGGCGCTCGCGGGCCTGCTGACGGCGTCCGTGCAGGCGCGGCTCGGTCCCGCTCGGACTGTCGCGAGCGGATTCGGGCTGCAGGCCGCCGGGTTGGTCGTGCTCGCGGTCGCGGCGGGCACGAGCAGTGTGGTGTGGGCGTGTGGCGGCATGACGCTGCTGGGCGCGGGGACCGCGCTGGTGTTCCCGCCGCTGCTGACCGTCACGGTGAGCGTCGTACCTCCCGCGCGCACCGGCGTGGCATCCGGGCTGACGAACGCGTGCTCGCCGTTGGGTACCGCGACCGGCGTCGCGGTGTTCGGCGCGCTGTTCGCCGCGCTCGGCGGGACCGGTGTGGCGTTCACCGGCGTGTGCCTCGCCGCGGCGACGGTGTGCGTGGTCAGCGTGGCGCTCGCCAGACGGCTGTTGCCCGGCGACGTGCCGGGCGAGCCATCCAGCACACGGCCCACCGCCGTCCGAGCCGCCGACGCGGCCGGACCGCCGGGTGCCCCACCCTCCACTCAGGCCGACCTGCGGCGCAGCAGCCAGATCAGGTAGGGCGCGCCGACCAGCGCCGTCACGACACCCACCGGGATCTCCAGCGGCGCGAGCAACGCCCGCCCGACGGCGTCTGCGGTGACCACCAGGATCGCGCCGAGCAGCGCGGCCATCGGCACAAGGCGTGCGGTGGCGCTGCCGACGATCCGGCGCGCGAGGTGCGGCGCGACCAGGCCGACGAACCCAACGGTGCCCACCACGGCCGCCGTTCCCGAGGCGAGCACGGCGGCCCCGGCGAGCACGAGCACCCGCGTGCGCCCGAGCGCGAGCCCGAACGCGCGCGGCAGGTCGTTGCCGTAGGCGAGCAGATCGACCGGCCGCGCGGTCAGCACCAGCACGATGCCCACCAGGATCGGCGCGATCAGCCAGCCCAGCACCGAGAAGTCGCGGGCGTACGTGCTGCCGGACAGCCACGTCAGCGCCGCGGAGAGGTCCATCTGCGCGCCCACCACCATGAGGTGCACGAGCGCGCTGCCGGTGTAGGAACAGCCGAGTCCGATCAGCACCACGCGCGTCGGGTCCAGCCCGCCGCCCGCCTTCGCGAGCAGCATGACCAGCGCGATGACGACCACCCCGCCGAGCGCGGCGGCCAGCGGCAACGCGGCGGCGGGCGCGCTCGGTATCACCGCGATCATCAGCACGGCGCCGACCGCAGCGCCCTGGGTCACGCCGATCAGGTTGGGTTCGGCGAGGGGGTTGCGGACAACGGCCTGCACCGCGACGCCCGCCACGGCAAGGCACGTCCCCGCGAGCGCCGCCACCAGGATGCGCGGCAGCCGGTAGGCCACCATCTCTTGCGCGATCAGATCGCCCGCGCCGCTGACCACCGCGCCCAGTTGCGCCCAGCTCACGTCGACGTCGCCGACGCGTAGACCCACCATGATCACCGTGGCCAGCACCGCGAGGCCGACGCCGATCGCGAGTAGGTAGCTGCGGCGAGCGATCGGCCGGATCGTCGTCACGGCAGCGCCGACGTCGGCGTCGCCGGTGATGATGCGTCGCGCGAGCAGCACGAACACCGGTCCACCAATCAGGGCGGTGATCACACCGACCGGCAGTTCGCCGTAGCCCGCCGAGGGCGGCAGCACCAGTTGCGCGCCCGCGTCGGCGGCCAGCACCAGCGCCGCGCCGAGCAGTCCGGCGATCGGCAGCCGCGCGGCGTGCCGGGGAATGCCGAGCGTGCGCACCGCGACCGCCGCGACCAGCCCGACGAACGCCACCGGACCGGCGACGCTCACCGCCGACGCCGACAGCGCCACGGCCAGCAGCAGTGCGGCGGGCCGCACCCGGCCGACCCGCACGCCCAGTGACTCCGCCGTCTCGTCGCCGAGCGAGATCAGGTCGATGGGCCGGGCGAGCAGCGGCGTCAGCAGCACCGCGCCCAGCACGACCGCGCCGAACAGCAGCGGCCGGTCCAGCCCGGTCTGCAACAGCGAGCCCTGGCCCCAGAAGTACAGTCCCCGCGTCGAGTTCTCATCGAGGATCTGCAGGAAGTCCGCGACCGCCATTCCGGCGAGCGTCACCGTCGCGCCCGCCAGCAGCACGCGGCCCGGCGTGAGCACGCCGCCCACCGTCAGCAGGTACACCACGACCATCGCGGCGAGCCCGCCGAGGAACGCCACGCCGCCCCCGCCGAGCACCCCGACGTCGATGCCGGTGAACGCGACGGCGACGACGGCGAGGTACGCGCCAGCGTTGATGCCGAGCGTGTCGGGCGCGGCGAGCGGGTTGCGGGTGACGCCCTGGATCAGCGTGCCCGCCACACCCAGCGCGGCCCCGGCGACCAACCCGGCGAGGGTGCGCGGCAGCCGCGCACCCCACAGCATCGCCTCGGTGTGCGGGTCGTTGTGACCCGCGAGCAGGCGCGCGATGTCGGCGATGCCGACGCCGGACGCCCCGAGTCCGAGATGGACGACGGTGACGGCGAGCAGCGCGCACGCGACTGCGCCGCCCACCACGATGACGGGTGGGCGGCGCAGCCCGACGCGCTTGGCCTTCAGCACAGCGTCTGAACTGTCAGGCGCTGTAGGCCTTGGCGGTCTCGTCGAGCAACTGCATCGCCGACAGCGGCCCACCGAACAGCCAGGTGCCCGGGTCGAGCGCCGCGACCTTGTCCTGCTTGACGAACGGCAGGTTCTGCCAAGCGGCGTTGCCCTTCAGCACGCTGGTGAACGGGTCGTCGGACTTCAGCGCGACGTACAGGAACCGGGCGTCGGAGTCGACCTTCGTCAGCCCCTCGACGCCGACCGTGGTCATGCCCCAGCTGTCCGGCTTGCCGCTCCAGCCGTTCTTCAGCCCGGCCTCTTCCAGCAGCGACGCGGCCATCGTGTCGCTGGTGAACATCCGGATGCCGGGCGCACCCTCCGCGGTGTAGCCCTGCGCGAGCGCGAACGGGCTGTCCGACTCGCCCGACTCCTCGATCGTGCTCTTGACGTCCTCGACCTTGGCGTCCAGCTCGCCGAGCACCTCCTCGGCCTTGTCCTCCTTGCCGACCGCTTCCGCCAGCTCGGTGAAGTTCGTCTTCATCGTCTCCAGCTGCGGCTGCTTCGTCGGGTCGAAGGCCGCGACCGGCGCGATCTCCTTGAGCTGGTCGTAGTTCGCGGTGAGCCGGTCGACGTCGGAGACGATCAGGTCGGGGTCGAGCGCCTTGATCTTCTCGATGCTCGGCTCCTGCCGCGAGCCGACGTCGGTGACGTCGTCCGGCAGCTGCGCGTCGGGCGCGGTGACCCAGTCGCCGTACGTCCCGGTGTCAGCGGCGCCCGCCGGGGTGACGCCCAGCGCGAGCAGTTCCTCGGTGTAGGACCACTCCAGCGAGACGACCTTGGTCGCGGGCTTGTCCAGCTCGACGTCGCCCTTGGCGGTCGCGACGCTGATCGAGCCCGAGCCGCCGCTGTTCTCCGCGGTGCCCTCCGAGCCGGGGTCGGCGACCGTGCCGCCGCCACAGCCCGCTGCCAGCGCGAGCGCCGCGGCGGCACTGCCCGCCGTCACCGCACGTACGAGCCTGTTCATGTAAGTTCCTCCTTGTTTTCGGGGTGTTCGTTCGGGAACGTCTACTACTCAGGACGCGACCGGGGGTCGCTGCGGGAAGCACGCCAGGTGGCCGGTCTCGTGGTCGCGCACGACGTTGACGCTGAGGCCGAACGCGCGCTCGATCGCGTCGGACGTCAGGACGTCCTCCGGCGGCCCGGAGCGCAGCACCGTGCCGTCGCTGATGACCATGACGGTGTCGCCGTACGCGGCGGCGTGCATGAGGTCGTGCAGCACGACGCCGCACGCGATGTCGTAGTCCCGCGCCAGGGTGCGCACCACGTCGAGCACGTCGAACTGGTGACGCAGGTCGAGGTAGGTGGTCGGCTCGTCGAGCAGCAGGATGGTGGCGCGCTGCGCGAGCACGGTGGCCAGCCAGGCGCGTTGCCGCTCGCCGCCGGAGAGTTCGTCGAGGCACTTGTCGGCGAGGGGTTCGGCGTCGGTGACCGACAGCGCCCACTCGATCGACTCGCGGTCCTCCGCGGTGTGCCGGGCGAACGCGCCGCGATGGGCGTAGCGGCCGTGGCGCACCAGCTCGCGGACGGTGACACCCGCCGGGATCTGCGACGTCTGCGGCAGGAACGCCAGCCGCTGCGACAGCGCGCGGCGCGACAGCGACCTGAGGGGGACGCCGTCGACGTGCACGGCGCCGTCGAGCGGCGGCAGCAGCCCGCCGATGGTGCGCAGCAACGTGGACTTGCCGCAGCCGTTCGGGCCGACCAGCAGGGTGACCTCCCCTGCCGCCAGCGTGAGGTCGACGTTGGTGAGGACGCGGCGCTTGCCGTGCCCGACGGCGAGGTTGTCGGTCGCCACCCGCACATCACGAACAGTCACCAGTCACCTCCGATTCACCGGAAGGTGACCTTACCTTATTAGGTAAACCAAACCTAACTATCGACGCCAGGTGATGTGGTTGTCCTGATCACATCCTGCCGAGTGACGTCGTCAGAGCGGATGGCCGCGGCCGAGTCGCCAGTAGCCCATGAACGCCACCGAACGCCGGTCGACGCCCAGGTCGGTGACCAGGTACCGCCGAAGCGTCTTGATCACCCCGGCCTCGCCCGCCAGCCAGGCGTAGAGGCCATCCGTCGCGGTGGCCGGCACTTCCCAGAGCAGGTCGGTGTCGACGTCGATGTCGCGGAGCCGCTGCCGCGGGCGGCGTGGCGTCGCCGCGACCAGCCGCACCGCGGTCTCGCGCACGGCGGGGATCAGCCGTTCGCCGTGCGCCCCACCGTTCCGTGGCAGCCAGGTGACCCGCACGCCAGGCGGGTGTTCGACCGGGAGGACGTCGGCGGCGTGCGGCACCTCGAGGAGCACCTCGCCCCGGGCGTCGGCGGGCAGGCACTCCAGGATGCTCGTCGTGGCGGGCACGGCGGTCTCGTCCCCGGCCAGCAGGAACTCCGCGCCGGGGTGCGGCCGGAACCCGACGCCGCCGTGGTCGCCGGGGTACCAGGCGTCCGGACCGACGAACGCCACGACGTCGTCCGGCACGGCCCTGCTGGCCCACTGGGACACCGGGCCGTTGTCGCCGTGCAGCACGACATCGACGTCCACCTCGCGGCGCTCGGGTCGCACCGCGCGCACGGTGTAGGTGCGGACGGGGTTGCGCAGGTGGTCGGGCAGCTGTCGCCAGCGTTGGTACCAGTCCGCTCCCCCGCCGAGGTGGTCGAACCCGACGCCGGGCAGCGGCAGCACGAGCTTGAACCGCTGGTCGAAGCCGTTGTCGGCGAATCGGTCCAGGTCAGGGCCGGTGACGGTGACACGCAGGAAGCTCGGGCTCAGCCGACGGGTGCGGCGCACCGCGACTTCGAACAGCCGGTACGGCGTGCTCGCCACCGACGCGACCGTCCCGTCGCCTATCGAGCGCAGCCGGGAGGTCGTGGGCGCCGCTGACACCGTGAGCGCCGTGGGCATGGTGGGCGCCGCCGGCACTGTTGGCGTCGTGGGCACCCGGTTCGTGGCTAGATTCATCCGGCCCTCCTCGGCACATCCTATCCCGAGGTTAGGCTAGCCTCACCTTAAGCCGTGCGTTGGGTGGTCGTGCGCTGCGTCACGCGAGCAGGTCCGCCGCCGCCTCGGCGGTCGCCCGCGCCGCGCCGAACGCGAGCACGTGGTGCAGGCCGAGCACCTCCCCCGGCGAGCCGACATCGTGCTCGACCACGATCACGTCCGGACTCTCCCGCCGCGCCCGCGCCACGACGTCGCCCTGCCACGGGTGGCGATGGATGCCCCGCACGCTGACCACGACACGACGTCTGGGGTGAGCAGCCAGGATGTCGGCGACCGGCGGGCCGTCCTCGGTAAGCCGGACGACGGTGGTGCCGGGCAGCCGCGCCGTCAACGGCGTGCCGATCCCCCACGGCACCTCCCCCGCCGCGATGGACGGCGGGTCGTGCAGTTCCAGCACCAGCGGCGGGTCGGTGAGCCGGACGTCGCCGGTGGCGCGCACGGCCCGGCGGGTGGCTCGCCCCGTGGCCGCGCCGTCCAAACCACCGCTATCGCCACCGCCAGCAGCACGACCGCCACCGCCACTCACCCCCGGAAACTGCCCGCGCGACCACGCCCGCAGCGCCCGCACGCGCCCAGCCGCCTCCGCGAGCCGCGCCTCGGCGAGGCGTCCTGATCGCACCGCGCCGACCAGCGCGTCCGCCATGGCCTCGACCAGTTCCGGCCCGGTGGTGTCGCCGCCGACGCACAGCGCGTCCACCCCGGCTCGCACCGCGAGCACGGCGGCCTCGACGTGCCCCACGGTGCCGCTGATCGCGCGCATGTCCAGGCCGTCGGTCATCACGACGCCGTCGAAGCCGAGCGTGTCCCGCAGCAATCCGGTCAGCACCGACCGCGAGAGCGTGCCCAGCTCGCCGGGGTCGAGGGCGGGCACCCGGACGTGCGCCGTCATCATGACCTTGGTGTCGGCCTTGATCGCCGCGCGGAACGGCGGCAGCTCCACGCGCCGGATGACCTCCAGGGGTTCGTCCAGCACCGGCACGGTGAGGTGGCTGTCCTCGCTGGTGCCGCCGTGGCCGGGGAAGTGCTTGGCGGTCGCCGCCACGCCGTGCCGCTGTTGCCCGGTGACGAACGCGGCGACGTGCCGGGACACCAGGTCCGGGTCCGCGCCGAACGACCGCGCGCCGATGACGGGGTTCTCTGCGTTCGTGTCGACGTCGGCGACCGGCGCGAAGTTGAGGTCGATGCCGCAGCGACGAAGACGTCCGCCCAACTCAGCGGCTACTTCCTCGGTCAGCGCCGGATCGTCCAACGACCCGAGCGCGGCATTACCCGGCAGCGACGACCCCACTGCAGCATCAAGCCGGGTGACGTCGCCGCCTTCCTCGTCGATCGCCACCAGCAACCCGGCCGCCCGCAACGTCGACGTCAGCACGGCAACGCCGTCGTCGCCCCGGTCGATGTTGCGGCCGTAGAGCACAACGCCGCCGAGGCCGTCCTCGGCCAGCCGTGTCACCCAGGACGGCGGCGCGGTCGTCCCCACGAAACCGGGAAACAACGTCGTCAGCGCGAGCGAGCGCAGGTCAGTCATGGTCAGCCTTTCACCGCGCCGGTCACCAGCCCGCTGGCCATCCGGCGTTGCACGAACAGGAAGAAGATCAGCACCGGGACCGCGATGAGCACCGAACCGGCCATGATGCCCGCCCAGTCGTCGGCGCGGTTGGCCTCGGTGAACGTCCGCAGCCACAGCGGTAGCGTCCGGTTCTCCGGCCGGGACATCACGACAAGCGCGAGCGCGAACTCGTTCCACGCCTGCACGAACCCGAACACGCCGCTGGCCGCGAGGCCCGGCGCGAGCAACGGCAGCGTGACGCGGAAGAACGCCTGGATGCGGGTGCAGCCGTCGACCAGCGCGGCCTCTTCGAGCTCGAACGGCACGCCCGCGATGAACCCGCGCAACAGCCAGATCGTGAACGGCACGACCGTTGCGATGTAGAGCAGCGACAGCCCGGCGACACTGTTCAGCAGTTGCCAGCCTTCCAGCATCTTGTACTGGGAGATGAACAGTCCCTCGACCGGGATCATCTGCACCACGAGCACCGTGATGATGAAGCTCGTGCGCCCCCGGAAGCGGAACCGTGACACCGCCAGCGCCGCGAAGAACGCGAACAGCAGCGCCACGCCGATCGTGACGGCGGTGACCATCGCGGACACCCGCAGCGCCGCGAAGAACCCGCTGTCGAACGCCCTGCCGTACGCATCGAAACCGCCGTCGAGCGGCCAGAACGTCGGCTCGGCGCCGCGGATCCGGTTGTACGGCAGCAGCGAGCTGTTGATCATCCAGTACACCGGGAACGCCCACAGCAGCGCCAGCACCACGGCGAGCACGCTGTAGCTCCTGCGGCGCGCCGTCGACGTCACCAGCCCTGTCATAGCCCCTCCTCACGGGCGAGCAGCCGCACGTACGCCAGGCTCAGCAGCACGGTGACCAGCAGGATGAAGATGGACGCCGCGCTGGCCATGCCGAACTGGCCCTGGCCGATGCCGAGCCGGTAGATGTAGGTGCCGATCAGGTTGGTGTCGCGGGTGATGCCGCCCGCGTCCTGCAGCACGAAGATCTGGGTGAACACCTTGAGGTCCCAGATGATCTGCAGCAGCCCGACGATCAGCAACACCGGCTTGATCAGCGGCACCGTGATCAGCCAGAACCGCCGCCGGGCGCTCGCGCCGTCGATCGCGCCCGCCTCGTGCAGCTCGCCGGGCACCTGGGTGAGTCCGGCGTAGACGCTGAACGCGACGAACGGGACGCTCATCCACGTCACCACCACGGCGGCGACCACGAAGAACGACAGCGGCTCGATCAGCCAGGAGTGTCCCGCGAACTCATCGAACCCGAGCCGCACCAGCAGCCAGTTGATCACGCCGTACTGCGAGTCGAACAGCCACTGCCACACCGTCAACGACGCCAGGTGCGGCATCGCCCACGCCAGCAGCAGCGCCACATGCAACGGCAGCCGCGCCGCGCGCGAGATGTGCGTCATCAGCACCGCGAGCGCCGTGCCGATCACCATGGTCAGCCCGGCGACGGCCAGGCAGAACGCGAGCGACCGGCCGATGACCTGCCACAGGTAGGCGTCGGTGGCCAACTGCTGGAAGTTGTCCAGGCCGACCCACTCCGGCGGCTGGCCGAACTGCTGCGCCAGCCCGTACTCCTGCAACGACAGCACGACCTGCCTGGCGAGCGGGTAGCCCATCGCCGCGAGCAACACCAGCACGGCGGGGACGAGCAGGACGTAGGACAGGTGGGCGGAGCGTCGCGTAGGTGTCGCGGCGTCCCGCCTCGCTCGGCGAAGCACCTCAACTGCTCGCGAGCAGTCCGGTGATGGTCTCGTCCGCCTCGGCGGCGAGCTTCTCGACGTCTCGCCCGTGCGCGATGCCGACGAACAGGTCCTCAAGCACCCGCGACCCCTCGACCTTCGCCCAGCCAGCCGCGGCGGGCGTCAGCGTGGCGTTGGTGACCGCAGCCCTGGTCGCCTCGGCGAACTCGTCGTCACCCAGGTGCGTCGCGAGCGACACCTTCGCCGGGGTCAGGCCGTTCTCGGCGTACTGCTGCTGGAACTCGTCGCTGAGCATCAGCTCGACCAGCTTCTTGGCGAGGTCCTGGTTGGGCGACTTCGCCGGCACCGCGATGTTGGACCCGCCGAGCAGCACCGGGGCTGGGTCGCCGTCCGAGCCGGGCAGCGCGAACACGCCGACCTCCTTGGCGAGCTTCGGGCAGCCGACCTCGGAGTCCGCGATACTGCCCATGACCCAGCCGGGCCGCAGCATCATGCCGATCTGACCGGCGCAGAACGGCACTTCCGGCTCGGCCTCGTTGCCGTCCTTCGGCGCGCCGGACGCTTCCTGGAACAACGTCCGCACGCGCTCCAAGCCAGTGATCGAGTCCGGTGTGGACAATGCGCCCTGCCAGCCGCCGTTCTCCACAGCCAGCTCGCCGCCCGCGTCCCACACGAACGCCACGCCGTCGCGCCAGTCCTGACCGGGCAGCCAGAACCCGGAGAAGCCCTTGACGTCGACGTTGTCCTCTTTGAGGGTGGTCGCCGCGTCGACGAACTCGGCCATCGTCTCCGGGACGTCGAGATTGGACTGTTCGAAGAGGTCCTTGCGGTAGAAGACGTATGCCGATCCGGCGTAGAGCGGCACGGCGTACGTCTTGCCGTCGGCGCTGCCCGCCTCGACGAAGCCGGACAGCAGATCGTCGCCGCCGAGCTGCGGCAGCATGCCGGTGATGTCGCTGAACGCGCCAGCGGTGCTGAAGGTGGCCGCCTGGGTGTTGCCGACCTCGACGACGTCCGGGGTCTCGCTTTCGCTGGACAACGACGTCGTCAGCCGGTCGACCAGCCCCTCCCACTGCTGTTCCTCGATGGTCAGCGTGGCGCCGGGGTTCTGTTTCTCGAAGGTCTCGGTGAGCCAGTCGCGCATCGGCTGCGGGGTGTCGGGGCCGTTGAGCCAGAGCCGGATCTCCGTCGGGCCGCTGGGTTCGTCGGCCGCGGGCTGGTCCGTGCCACCGCACGCGGTGGCCGCGAGCCCGATCGCGGCAAGACTGCAAAGAAGACGTTTCACGGGTTTCCCTCCGTGGGATTGAGGTGCGGGCGCACGACCATGCGCGGCGCCGGGTTCTCGAACGGTCGTGCGGGTCGTGACGCCCTCACGCCACGACCCGCACGGTCCTCGCAACCACCTGCCCGCCGGTGTCTGCGTTGTGCAGGGCCGATCGACCCCTCTGGTAAACTAACAGGAAACTTTCCTATTCGGAAGACACGAATATTTGTCGCAAGGAGATGCGCGATGAGCCGACGTCCGGGCACCCCCCAGCTCCTGCGCGAGCTGAACGACCGCGCGGCGCTGGAACTGCTGCTCGACACCGGTCCGCTGACCCGAGCCCAGATCGGCGAACGGACCGGGTTGTCCAAGGTCACGGCGTCGCAGCTGCTGTCCCGGCTCCAGGAGCGCGGGCTGATCGGCCTGGTCGGCGAGCAGGCGGGCGGCCGTGGTCCGAACGCGGCGCTGTACGGGGTGATCCCCGGCAGCGCATACGTCGCGGGGCTCGACGTCGGCCCGAACTCGGTCACGGTCGGCATCACCGACATCACTGACATCACCGGTTCGCAGGCCACCGAGGTGACCGTCGACCCGAACGGCCAGGCGGAGCCGGTGCGCGTCGTCCACGACGCCCTCGCGCGCGCCTGCGCGTCGGCGGGCGTGGCGGAGGCGCAGCTCAGCGCCGTCGTCATCGGCACGCCCGGCGTGCTGGACCCGCGCACTGGGGACATGCGGTTCGCGTTCGACCTGCCGCACTGGCACGAGGGCGTGCTGGACGGCCTGCGCACCGATCTTCGACGTCCGGTGTTGATCGAGAACGACGTCAACCTCGTGGCGATCGCCGAGCGGGAGTACGGCGCGGCCACCGACGTCGAGGACTTCTGTCTGATTTGGATCGACCGAGGCGTCGGCATGGCGATCATGCTCAGCAGGCGGCTGTATCGGGGTCGCTCCGGCGGCGCGGGCGAGATCGGCTACCTGCCGGTGCCGGGCGTGCCGCTGCCCGACTCGGTGCGTGAGTCGCAGTCCTGGGGCACGCCCGCGCTCGCCGGTGGGTTCGGGTCGCTGGTCGGCGCGGACGCCGTCGTGGACCTCGCCCGCGAGCACGGGCTGTCCGCTCCGAATGCGGTGGACTGCGTCGCGGCTGCGGTGTCCTCTGCGGATAGTGGGTTCCTTGACGAGCTGGCGACACGGATCTCGCTCGGCGTGGCGTCCGTCGGCATCGTGCTGGACCCGGAGCTGCTCGTCATCGCGGGCGAGCTGGGCCGCGCGGGCGGCTCGCAGCTCGCTACGCGGATCAACCGCGCGGTCGGGCGGATCTGCCCGGTCACGCCGCACATCGCGGTGACCGAAGTGGACGGCAACCCCGTGCTGCGCGGCGCGCTCTACGCCGCGCTGGAACGGGCGCGCGAGGAACTTCTGGACTCGACCGCGACGACGTGACGACTGCGCCATTCGCAGTCATTCCGGGGTGATGGGGTTGACATCCGCGCCGGGGTGGCCGCCAATGTGTCGCACACCTGCCCGCCTTCTTGTCTGCCTGAGGCAAGGAGGCACATGTCCACGATTCGATGGCACCTCGTCGCCCTCTTCGTCGCGATCGGAACGGTCATCACCGCGCTGGCGGTGGTACCCGCGAGTGGCGCCACCGGCGTCACGGCGAGCTTCAGCATGAGCAGCGACTGGAGCACCGGCTACGAGGGCAAGTACACGATCGCCAACGGCAGCGCCAGCGAGTTGTCGAGCTGGACGGTGGAGTTCGACCTGCCACATGGGCAGCGGATCAGCTCGCTGTGGGACGGCGACCACACGGTCGATGGTCAGCACGTCACGGTGCGGAACCTGGGTTGGAACGGCACCGTCGATCCCGGTGAGCAGGTCAGCTTCGGCTTCGTCGTCAACACCAGCGGGGAGTCCGCGCCGCCGACCAACTGCCTGGTCAACGACGAGCCGTGCGGCGGTGGGACTCCCCCGCCGCCAACGACGACTACGACCACCACGACTACGACGACGTCGCCGACGACCACGACGACTGCCCCGCCGCCGGACACCGGGGGCGCGAAGAACCTCGGGTCCTTCACCGAGTGGGGCGTCTACGGCCGCGACTACCACGTGAAGGACGTCGAGACGAGCGGGTCGGCAGACAAGCTGACGCACATCAACTACGCGTTCGGCAACGTACAGAACGGCAAGTGCACCATCGGCGACAGTTACGCCGCCTACGACAAGTTCTACGACGCCGCGTCCAGCGTGGACGGTGAGGCGGACACGTGGGACGCCGGTGCGCTGCGAGGCAACTTCAACCAGCTCCGCAAGCTGAAGGAGCTACATCCCGACCTGAAGATCCTGTGGTCGTTCGGCGGCTGGACGTGGTCCGGCGGCTTCGGTGAGGCGGCGCAGAACCCGGCGGCGTTCGCGGAGTCCTGCTACCAGCTGGTCGAGGATTCCCGGTGGGCCGACGTCTTCGATGGCATCGACATCGACTGGGAGTACCCGAACGCCTGTGGCTTGAGCTGCGACAACAGCGGCTTCAGCGCGTACAAGGACCTGATGGGCGCGCTGCGTGCCCGCTTCGGCTCCGATGCGCTGGTCACGGCCGCGATCACGGCGGACGCCTCCGGCGGCGGCAAGATGGAGCAGGCCGACTACGCCGGGGCCGCGCAGTACGTCGACTGGTACAACGTGATGACGTACGACTTCTTCGGCGCGTGGGCGTCGCAGGGCCCGACGGCGCCGCACTCGCCGCTGACCGCCTACGACGGCATCCCGCAGCAAGGCTTCAACTCCGACGCGGCCATCACGAAGCTGGCCGACATGGGCATTCCGGGCGGGAAGTTGTTGCTGGGCATCGGGTTCTACGGTCGCGGCTGGACCGGCGTGACGCAGTCCGAGCCGGGCGGCTCCGCGACCGGTGCGGCACCAGGCACATACGAGAAGGGCGTCGAGGACTACAAGGTGCTTGTCGAGCGGTGCCCTGCCACGGGCACCGTCGCCGGGACCGCGTACGCCCACTGCGGTGAGCAGTGGTGGAGCTACGACACGCCGAGCACCATCGGCGGGAAGATGTCGTACGTCCGCCAGCACGGCCTCGGCGGCGCGTTCTTCTGGGAGCTGTCCGGTGACACGACAGACGGCGAGCTGATCACCGCGATAGCCAACGGCCTGGGATAAGACAGGACCGGCACGGCGCTTGTCCTGTCCCGCGCAGTTGATCTGAAGACGTTTCCGTCGCGATGACGACCGAAACGTCTTCAGATCAACACCACTATCGCCGAAATCCGCCGCGCCGAAGTCCACGCTCTACCTGATCGCCAACGCGATCGGGTGAGTGTCGCACAGCGTACGACGCGAACTGCACCAACCGCCTGCCATCGATGGTCAGCTCGTTGTGCCGATCGAGATCGGCATCCCAGTTCCGCACTTCCAGGTGCGGCAAGCCGTGGACCTCGGCCGACAGGTCGTAGTCCTCCCAGTCGGCGTCAAGGTAATACCGGCCATCGGGTCTGCGGACGACGCACTGGCGGGTCGGCTGCGGAAGTCCGCACCTGCGCAGGATCTGGGCGAACTCCCGCTCGGGAAGCGACTGAATACCACCTTCCGCGTCGTCGATCGTCTCGGTGATCAACGAACGATGTCGGCACTGGCCGCGCCGCGCCAAGGCGTCCCGGAGTCGGTCAGGGATGGTGAGCCCCTGCTGGACCACAGCAAGCAGCGGCGCGCGTGCCACACGCGGACTGCGTGCGGTGCTGGCCATGTCGAGCACGCTGCGTTCCACGCAGGTACGTCGTGGCGCGCGGAGCGGGTGGACGTCCTCGGGTCCCAACCGGCTCGATCGTAACACGGTCACGCGCTCACGCCGGACTCCGCGCTGCCCATGCGGCACCACGACATGGGTCGTCGTCGATTCGAACCCACGTAAGCCCTCCAGTCGTGCGGCCGTAGGTCCGGCCAACGCCGAGCCAGGCGGGGCAGCGAGTAGGCACACCCACAACTCCTCGTCCGGGGTGAGCGGGCCGTTGTGCGCCACGAGCACGCCTCGGTGCGCCCGTTGCCAACGTCCACTCACGACGCACGCACGGATTTCGCCCGTCGTCAGGAACGTCTGCGCCTCCCTAACTGTCAGGACGCTGCTGTGGTTGCCGACCATCGTCATGTCGCCCACGATCGCGGTGCTCGACGTCCGTCGGGGCAGTCCGGCGATAATGTGGACAAACTGAGGTGCCGCTGGCACCATCCGCGTCCTACGAGCCTGCGTTATGTACATCTTCGGGACGGACACGCAGAGGCACGGCGGACTTTGAAGACGTTTGGGTCGTTATGACAACCGAAACGTCGTCAGATCAACTCCCGACTGGTCACGTGACCCAGGTGCCGTGGCGCATTACCGCGCGGACGGTGAGGTCGGCGTTGAGGACGACGAGGTCGGCTCGGTGCCCGGGTTGGATGGCACCGACGTCGGCTAGACCGAGGACGCGGGCGGGAGTCGTGGCGGCTGCGCGCACAGCGTCCACGATGGACACTCCGGCGTCGTGGACCGTGCGCTGGAGCGCGACGTCCATGGTGAGGGTGCTGCCCGCGATCGCACCGCCGTCGCAGAGGCGGGCGATGCCGTCGGTGACGACGACCCGCTGTCCACCCAGGTCGTAGTCCCCGTCACCAGCGCCCGCTGCCGTCATCGCGTCGGTCACCAGCGCCACGCGATCCGCGCCAGCGCGCGAAGGCGTCCCGGACGATCGCCGGATGCAGGTGCACACCGTCGTGGATCAGCTCGACCGCAATGCGGTCGTCGCCCAGCGCGCCGGTCACGACACCGGGCTCGCGGTGGTGCACCGGACGCATCCCGTTGTAGAGGTGCGTTGCCAGCGTGCTGCCCGCGTCGATCCCCGCGCTGGCCTGCGCGTACGTGGCGTCGGTGTGGCCAAGCGCAGCGACGACACCCACGTCGGCGAGGCGCGCGATAGCCTCCCGCGCGCCGGACAGCACCGTCACGGTCGCACCTCCCGCCACGCCAACAGCCCGGCGCCAAGACATCCCGCCCGCTCCCCCAGCTCAGCGGGCACCACACGCGGCACGCGCTGGAACGTCAACCGCTCCGCCATCCGCGCCCGCAACGGGCCCAGCAACTGCTCCCCCGCCGCCGCCAGCCCGCCGCCGACCACGACCAACTCCGGCGCGAGCACGCACAGACAGACCCGCAACGCCTCCGCCAGCCCAGCCACGGCGGCGTCCCACACCGCGACCGCATCGACGTCGCCCGCCACAGCGCGCGACGCGACCTCCGCAGCCGACACCTCCTCACCCGCGCGGGAGGCATACCGCCGCGCGATCGCGCGCGCCGACGTCACCGCCTCCAGGCACCCCCGGCCGCCGCACGCGCAGGCGTCGCCGTCCGGCTCGACGACGATGTGCCCGATCTCCCCGGCGTACCCGCCGCCGCTGTACGCCGCGCCCTCGAGCATCACCGCGCCCGCGACCCCGGTGCCGATCGCCACGAACAGGTGGTCGCCCGCGTCACGCCCAGCACCGAGCACCGCCTCCGCGAGCCCCCCAGCGCGGACGTCGTGTCCGAACGCGACCGGCAGGCTCACCCGCTTCTCCACCAACGCCCGCATGGGTACGTCCCGCCAGCCGAGGTTGCCCGCGAGCAGCACCGTCCCGGTGTCCTCGTCCACGAGTCCAGGAACGACGACTCCGAGTGCGACCGGCGTCAACCCGCGCCCATTCGCTACGGCGGTCAGCTCGTCCGCAAGCGCGGCGACCTGGTCGGCAACGGCGTCCGCGCCACTCGACGTCGGCACGGTCACCGGGGCGATGGCCGCGCCGCGCGCGTCCACCACGGCCGCTTTCACCGACGTCCCGCCGACGTCGACAGCGAGAACGCACTCCGAAGCCATGCCCAACGGTATCCGGCTCAGGCGGGCGTGAGGATGATCGACCGGGTGAGGTTGCGCGGGTGGTCGGGGTCGACCCCGTCCCGCGCGGCCAGCGCGACCGCGAGCCGCTGCACCCGGATCACCTCGGCCAGTGGGTCGCGCTCGGCCGCCACCCACAGCGCGCCGGTGCGACGCACCTCGTCCGCGAGCCCACGCGGCGGCGTGCCCAGCACCCACACGACGCTGCGCTCGTCGCTCACGCTCATCGGACCGTGCCGGTACTCCATCCCCGGATACGACTCCGCCCACGCCAGCGCCGCCTCCCGCAGCTTCAGCGCGGCCTCGTTCGCCAGCCCGACCGTCCACCCGGTGCCGAGAAACGTGAACTGCGTGCGCTCCACCGCCCCGGCGGGCAGGTCCGCCGCCAACGCCGCCTCGCCGTCGGCCACCAGCGTATCGACGTCCAGCCCGAGGTGCGCGCGGAGCAGCACCAGGGCGCACGTCGCCGAGCGCGTCTGCACGACGGACCGCTCGTCGGCGAAGTCCAGCACGAGGGCGCGGTCGGCGACGTCCATGACCGGCGTGTCCGGGTCGGCGGTGAGCACCGTGGTCGGGACCGTGCCGCGCAGCCGCGTCAGCAGGTCGACCACCTCCGTCGTCGTGCCGGAGCGGGTCAGCGCCACGACGGCGTCATAGCGCCGCGACGGCATCTCGGACGCCGGGAACGCGTCCGTCTCCCCGTGCCCGCTGGCCTCCCGCAGCGCGGCGTAGGTCTGCGCCATGTACAACGACGTGCCGCACCCGACGACGGCGACGCGCTGCCCCCGGCGCGGCAACGTGTCCGCGCTGCTCGCCGCCAGCTCCGCGGCCCTGCGCCAGAGCCGCGGTTGGCTAGCGAGTTCGACGTCGATGTGCGTCATGGTGGGCCCCTTCTACAGTGGTGATCCAGCGGGCTGCGGACTAGTGCACGTTCGTGCACAATATTGACAGAATCACTCACATTCGCGCAACGACATTACCGGCACCGACGGAGAGGGAGACATGAGCAAGTACAGCCGTCTCAACACGTTGCTCGACCTGCTCGCCGAGCGAGGCGCCCTCGACGTCGACGACGTGGCGCGCGAGCTGACCGTCTCCGCAGCGACCATCCGCCGTGACCTGGACACCCTCGCCCGCCAGCAGCTGCTGACCCGCACCCACGGCGGCGCCGTGCCGAACGCGACCGCCTACGACCTGCCGCTGCGCTACAAGACCGCCAAGCACGCACCCGAGAAGCAGCGCATCGGCAAGGCCGCCGTCGAGCTGGTCACGCCGGGCGCGATCGTGGCCAGCAACGGCGGCACGACGACCACCGAGGTCGCCCGCCACATCGCGACGTCCGCCGAGCTGCAGCACGCGGGCAGCCAGGTCACCTTCGTGACCAACGCGCTCAACATCGCCAACGAGCTGACCGTGCGCCCGCACCTGAAGGTCGTCGTCACCGGTGGGGTCGCGCGCACCCAGTCGTACGAGCTGATCGGGCCGCTGGCCACGCCGATCCTGGAGCGGCTCAGCCTCGACGTCGTTTTCCTCGGCGTGAACGGCATCGACGCCGAGCACGGCGCGTGCGCCCACCACGAGGGCGAGGCCAGCATCAACACGCTGATGGTCGCCCGCGCCAAGCAGGTCGTGGTGGTCGCGGACGGCTCCAAGCTGGGCCGCCGCGCGTTCGCGCGGATCTGCCCGATCGAGGACGTCGACGTGCTGGTCACCGACGCGAGCGCCCCGGCGGACGCCGTCAGCCGCATCGAACAGGCCGGGGTGCGCGTCATCAAGGCGTGAGCGATCCTGCGTGAAACGCGCAGCCTCACGCACTACTGCGGGTGCAGCAGCCCCACCGGGCAGGGCGCGTGGTACAGCACGGCGTGGCTGACCGAGCCGAGGATGATGCGGTCCAGCAGGCCACGCCCATGCGTGCCCACGACCAGTAGCTGCGCGTCGGCGGCGGCGTCCATCAACGCCCCGGCGGGCTGGCCGACGACGACCTCGGTCTCGACGTCCTTGACCGGGTGGTCCGCCAGCAGCCGTTCCACGCGGAGTGCCACCGCGTCCTCGGTCGGCGTCTCCTCCTCCGCCAGCGGATCCCTCGGGTACGCGGTGGGCACTCCCGTCGGCGCGTGCGACGTGCCCGCCACGACATGCACCACCCGCACCGGTGCGCCGTGACGGGCGGCGAAGTCGAACGCGAACTCCACCGCTCGGTCGCCCGCCGACGTCCCATCCAGGCCCGCGATCACCGGCGCGGCACTCGGCGCGGACTGCTCACCCCGGACGACGACGATCGGCACATGCACGGTGCGAACCAGCGCGGCCGCCGTGGAGCCCAGGACGACGCGCGACACCGCGCCGAGCCCGCTCGCGCCGAGCACCAGCAGCCGGGACGCGCTGTCGGCCAGCAATTCGGGGATCGTCTCCTCCGCACGCCCGTCGGGAACCCGGGTGTGCACCGACAACTCCGGGTGGTTCACACCGACCTCCGCCGCCATCTCCTCGACCTGATCCGACGTGTGCCGCCGGAGCCGCTCGTCGTAGCTCCCGATCATCGAAACGGACCACTCGTAGGACTGCACGATCACCAGGTCCCGTCCGGTCGACGCGGCCTCGGCGGCCGCCCACGACACCGCCCTGCGGGAGTGGTCCGAGGCATCGAACCCGACAATCACGGCATCCTGCGGAATTGACTGCGGTTCGGACATCCGCTCCCTCCTCGTCTGGTTTCTGGCAGCAGCGCCCACCACGGCGACGCCGCGAACGGTGTTCCCGCTCCACCGGCTAGGTAATCCTGGTCACGACATTTCCCACCGAAACCCCCAAACGGGGCCGGAGTTCGCTACGTTGCCGCCCGATTGTCCCGATCGTGCCGGGATGCGGCAGTGGAAACGGCGACGTCGCTGGTGGCAGCCTCAGAAGAAGCCCCTGCCCACCCCCCACGGATCCAAGGATGGTGCTGTGAGCGCCGGCGCATGGCCCTCATCCGCGACGACGTCTCTGTCCCCACCGGCGTCCTCGACGATGACGTCCGCACTGCGGACCGCACTGCGGACCGCGCTACGAACCATGGTCACGGAACATCGGCCGTCCGTGCTGCGGCTCGCGCTGTGTTTGGCCCTGCTCCTTGTGGTGCTGGTCCAAGTGTGGGTCGACGACGGCGTGTTGATCTTCATCGATCGCGCCGCCCGCACCATCGTCGACGCCAAAGAGCACCCGATCCTGACCGCCGTCGCGCTCGGCGCGGACCACATCGGCCAGCGTGAGCCGATCGCGGGCGTGCTGCTTGGCTGCTCGGCGACGTTGGCCCGGTTCCAGCGCACCTGGCGGCCGATCGTGCTCAGCGTCGTCGCGCTGCTCGCCGTCAACTTCTTCGTTGGCGTGCTCAAGCTGACCTACGGGCGGGGCAAGCCGCAGTTCGGCGACACCGAGCCGTTCGTGGACGGCATGATCTTCCCGTCCGGCCACACCGCCAACGTCGTGATCACATGGGGCCTGCTCGCCTACATCCTCATCACCTACGGCTACCTGCAACGACGGCAGGCCGCCGTCCGCATCGTCATCGGGCTCTCCCTGTTGATGGGCCTGATCACCTGGTACCTCGACACCCACTGGATCACCGACATCATCGCGGGCTGGCTCATCGGCGCCATCCTGTTGCAGGCGCTCATCCTCATCGACATGGTGTGGCGCCCGCGCCGACCGAGCGGCCCGACGCTGGCGGAACTGCCGACCGAGATCATCCGCATGCCCCACCGGCCGGCTGAGGTTCGCACCACACAATCGGCAGGGGCACGCTGAGTCGTTGCTCACCGTGTTAGCTTTGCCTAAGCTATCCCTGACCTGATCCAGTGACAACGCACCGGTGCGCCGGCCCTTCGACCCGGTAGGAGCCGGTCAAGTGAGGAGTGCGATGCGCTCGCCCGTGCTTGCCGTGGTCTCGGCCCTCGTGTTCGTCGTCAGCGGCTGCGGCGTCCTGTCCGGGGAGGAAGCCGACCTGCAGGTGTACACCGGTCGGCACTACGACCTCGAGCAGGCGTTCACGCAGTTCGAAGACGAAACCGGCATCACCGTCGAGTTCCTGAGCGGCTCCGACGCCGAGCTGCGCGAACGCATCTCCGCCGAGGGCGAGGACACCACCGGCGACATCTACATGACGGTCGACGCGGGCAACCTCTGGAAGGCGGCCGAGGACGGCCTGCTCAGCAAGCTCGACTCGTCCAAGCTGCAGGACGCGGTGCCCGAGGGGCTGCGCGACCCCGACCAGCGCTGGTACGGGCTGGCCATGCGCGCCCGCACCGTGATGTACAACCCGGACAAGGTCACGCCGTCCGAGTTCGCCAGCGAGCAGACGTACGCGGACCTGGCCGACCCGAAGTGGCAGGGACGGCTCTGCATGCGCGAGTCCACCAGCCCGTACACGCAGTCGCTGGTCGCCGCCATGATCGACGAGCACGGCAAGGAGCGCGCCACCGAGATCGTGCAGGGCTGGGTCGACAACGACGTCGAGGTCTTCAGCAACGACGTCCAGATCCTGGAGAACATCGACGCCGGGACCTGCGACGTCGGCCTGACCAACCACTACTACCTCGCCCGCCTGCTCGCGGAGAACCCCGACCTGTCGGTGACGCCGTTCTGGGCGAACCAGGACGGCCGCGGCACCCACGTCAACATCTCCGGCGCGGGCGTGATCGCCAACTCCGACAACCCGAAGCAGGCCCGCCAGCTCATCGAGTGGCTGGCCACCAAGGGGCAGAACACCTTCGTCGACGGCAACCACGAGTACCCGGTCAACCCGGACGTCGAGCCCGAACCGATTATCAAGGACTTCGGCGAGTTCGACTTCGAACCGATCAACGCGCAGGCCTACGGCGAGCTGAACAGCACGGCCATCGAAGTCATGAACGAGGTCGGTTACGAGTGACGACTGCCCCCGCCCCGCCGCGCGCGACGCCGGAACCTCCGGCCCGCGCGCGACGGCGTACCGGCAGGCGGTTCGGGTGGACGCTGCTGGTCGTGGCGGTGGCGGCGGTCGTCGTCATCCCGGTCGCCGAGGTCACGGTGGGGACGCTCACCCCGACGCCGGACGTCTGGGCGCGGCTGTGGGCCACGGTGTTGCCCGGCATGATCGGCGACACGCTCGCCCTGATGCTCGGGGTCACCATCGGCACGGTGCTGCTGGGCGCGGGGCTGGCCTGGCTGGTGACCGTCCACCGGTTCCCCGGCAACCGGGTGTTCCGCTGGCTGCTCGTGCTGCCTCTGGCAATGCCCGCCTACGTGCTGGGGTTCGTCTTCCTCGCGATCTTCGACGCGCCCGGTCCGGTGCAGTCCGGGCTGCGCGCGGCATTCGGGCCGGACGTCTGGTTCCCGGACGTCCGCTCGCTGCCCGCCGCCGCGCTGGTGCTCTCACTGAGTCTCTATCCGTACGTCTACCTGCTGGTGCGCTCGGCGTTGCTGGAGCAGGCGCCCGCGACGTTCGAGGCGGCCCGCACCCTCGGCGCGAGCCGGAGCCGCGCTGCGATCCGGGTCGTCCTGCCGCTTGCCCGGCCGTCGCTGGCCGCAGGGTTGGCGTTGGTGCTGATGGAGACGCTGACCGACTTCGCCACGGTGTCGTACTTCAACGTCGAGACCGTGTCCGTCGGCGTCTACCAGGTGTGGAAGGGCCAGTTCGACCGCGCCGCCGCCACGGAGCTGGCTGGGCTGGTGCTGCTGTTCGCCGTCGCCGTGATTGCGGTGGAACGGCTGCTGCGGGGCAGGGCGCGTTACCACCAGAAGGGCGGCCGGGGTCGCGGGCTCGCCACCGTGCGGCTCACCGGCGCACGTCGTTGGCTGGCGACCGGCACCTGCGCCGTCGTGCTCGCCGCCGCGTTCGGCCTGCCCGCCGCGCAGTTGCTGTGGTGGTCCGGCGCGGACCTGATCGACGGCGCGACCAACCTGTTCGACCCGCGCTACGCGGGCTACCTCACCAACAGCCTCGTCGTCGGCGCGATCGCCGCCGTGAGCTGCGCCGTGATCGGGCTGCTCATCACGCACAGCACCCGCATGACCGGCGGCAGGCTCATCAGGATCGCCGCGCAGGCCACCACGGTCGGCTACGCCATCCCCGGCGTCGTCGTCGCCATCGGCGTGCTGATCGCGTTCGCCCACCTCGACACCGGGCTGGAGGCGCTCGGCGTTCCCGGCGGCACCGGCCTGCTGGTGACCGGCTCGGTCGTCGGCATCATCTACGCCTACGTCGTCCGGTTCCTCGCCCTGAGCTACCAGAGCATCGACGCCAGCTTCACCAAGGTCAGCCCGTCGATGACGGCCTCGGCATTGTCGCTGGGCGCGTCCCCGGCGCGGGTGCTGGGCAGGGTGCACCTGCCGCTGGTGCGCACCGGCGTCGTCACCGCGCTGGTGCTGGTGACCATCGACGCGCTCAAGGAGCTACCGATCGTGCTGCTCCTGCGGCCGTTCGGCTTCGACACGCTCTCGGTGTGGACGTACCAGTTGGCGTCGGAAAGCCGGTGGGAAAGCGCGGCGCTGCCCGCGCTGACGATCGTGGCGGTGGCGCTCGTCCCCGTCGTACTGCTGGTCGGCAAGGACCGTCTGGAGGGAGCACGGTGAACGCGCTGGAACTGGACGGGGTCCGCAAGGACTACGGCACGGTGCCCGCCGTGTCCACACTGGACCTGCACCTCGACGAGGGCGAGATCCTGGCGCTCGTCGGGCCGTCCGGCTGCGGGAAGTCGACGTTGCTGCGGCTCATCGCCGGGCTGGAGGAGCCGGACGCGGGTGTCGTGCGGGTCGGCGGCGACGTCGTGGCCGGGGACGGCGTGTGGTGCCCGCCGGAGCGCCGCGACGTCGGCATCGTGTTCCAGGATCACGCGCTGTTCCCGCACCTGACGGTGGCGGAGAACGTCGCGTTCGGACTGACGGGGCTGTCCGGCTCTCGACGTCGAGAGCGCGTCGCCGAAGCCCTTGCCATGATCGCGATGGCGCGACTGGCAGATCGGTACCCGCACGAGCTGTCCGGTGGCGAGCAGCAGCGGGTGGCGCTGACCCGCGCGCTCGCGCCAAGGCCGGAGCTGCTGCTGCTGGACGAGCCGTTCTCCAATCTGGACCGGCACCTGCGCACGCAGATCCGCGCGGACACTCTGGAGCTGCTGCGTAAGACCGGCACGGCGGCAGTGTTCGTCACGCACGACCAGGCCGAGGCGCTGGCCATCGGCGACCGGGTCGCGGTGATGCGCGCGGGCCGCATCGAACAGCTCGGCGCGCCGGAGCCGGTGTTCCACACGCCCGCGAACCGGTTCGTGGCGACGTTCATGGGCGACGCAGACTTCCTGCCCGCGACGTTGACCGGCGACATGCTGGTGACCGAGGCCGGGTCGGTGCGGGCGCCGGAGGACGTCGTCGGGCGCGTGGATGCCCTGGAGGTCATGGTGCGGCCGCACGAGGTGGTGCTGCGGCCCGCCAGCAATGGCACGACTGGCACGGCTGGCACGGTCGACCACGCAGGTACCGTGGGTGCCGCCTGCGTCGTTGACACCGAGTTCCAGGGCGGGTTCATCCTGCACACGGTGCGGTTGGACTCCGGACGCCAGTTGCGGTCGCTGCAGCCGCACACCACCCACTACCCCATCGGTACGCGGCTGCACGCGGAGCTGTCCTACGGCCATCCGCCCGCCGTGCTCCCCGACAGCGACGCGGCGAACACCGCGACGAACACCGCGACGAACGGCCACCACGCGGAGCCCGCCCGGTAGGGGTAGGCACGCCCGACGGCGGACGTCGCCCGACGGACGTCGTCACGGCACCTCTCGCATCCGCGCCTATCTCCCGCGCACCGTCCTCTCCGAACCCGGCCTGGCGGCATTCTAGTGGTTATGTCATAGTAGATATTGGGTAACCGAACGTCGCGGGATGCCGACGCACCACGAGGGGATGATCGAGGGATGAAACGCCTACCGGGACGGACGCGGCAGCGCATGGTCGACAGCGCCGTGACCCTCCTGCAGGAGCGCGGCGCCTCGGGCGTCAGCATCGACGCCGTCCTCGCGCACAGCGGCGCGCCGCGCGGGTCGGTGTACCACCACTTCCCCCACGGCCGGAACGAGATGGTGCTCAGCGCCGTGCGGCAGGCGGGCAACCACATCGGCAGGCAGATCCGGCCCGCCGCCGGTGAGCCGGACGTCGTGCTCGACACCTTCGTGGACCACTGGCGGCGCACGTTGACCGAGAGCGATTTCCAGGCCGGGTGCCCCGTCGTCGCGCTCGCCGTCGACAACCGGGGCGACCTGCCCGAAGCCGCCGACGCCGTCCGCGAGATCTTCTGGGCGTGGCAGGAGAAACTCCGCGAGCTGCTGATCGCGGCCGGACTCCCCAGCGAGCGGTCGAAGCGGTTGGCGAAGGTCGCGGTCGCGGCGATCGAAGGCGCGGTGGTGCTCTGCCGCGCGGAACGCAGCACTGAGCCACTTGACGTCGTCGTCGAGGAACTGACGCCGCTGTTCCAGTGACCCGGCGCTACGACTTCGCCAGGGATATGGCGCGCTTCAGGCCGGATTCGGTGCGGTGTGTCGGTTTCTCGCGACCATTTGCCCGGCGAAGCCGCGATGTGACGTGGCTCTCGCGGCGCGGAACGCCCTTGCCGTCCCGCGCGTGATCACTACGGTGGGTGGTGCTGGTGGTTCGCTCGCCCACGACGTGTGGGCGGACGAGGCAAGAGGGAACCCGGTGCGAATCCGGGACTGCCCCGCAGCGGTGTGCGGGAACGAACGCCGTGCCCGGTCGCGACCGGGACCGCACTGGACCGACACGGTCTGGGAAGCGACGGCTAGTAGAGACGCCTGGCGGAAGTCGGGACACGCCCGCGAGTCCGAAGACCTGCCACCGGTACGCGCGCCGCCCGGTGCGCGTGGTCCGAGGTCTCGCGGGAGGACCTGGCGGACGATCAGCCGCAGTGGCCCACGCTGTCGTGCTGGTCGCACGTACCCCTCCCCTGACCTCGGCGCCGTTGTCGTCGAGCTCGCGAGGAGAGAGCGTTGACCAGCACGATCGGATCGACAGTCCTTGGCTACCCCCGGATAGGCCCGAACCGGGAACTCAAACGCGCCCTGGAGCGGTACTGGGCGTCGCGCGGCAGCGAGGCGGAGCTGCGCGCGGTAGCGCGGGAGCTGCGCGCCGACACGTGGCGTTCGCTCGCCGCCGCCGGCCTGGACTCGGTGCCAGGCAACACCTTTTCGTTCTACGACCACCTCCTGGACACGGCGGTCATGGTCGACGCCGTCCCCCGGCGCTTCACCGACATCGGCCTGAATCCGCTGGACACGTACTTCGCGATGGCGCGCGGCGTGGCGTCGACGCCGCCCCTGGAGATGACGAAGTGGTTCGACACGAACTACCACTACCTGGTGCCGGAGATCGGGCCGGACACGCGGTTCACACTGGCCGACCGGACGCCGGTCGAGCAGTACCGCGAGGCGGCCGAGCTTGGCGTCACAACGCGCCCGGTGATGGTGGGGCCGCTGACGTTCCTACTGCTGTCCAAACCGGACGACGACGCTCCCGAGTCGTTCCGGCCGATGGACAAGCTCGGCGAGCTGCTGGCGATTTACGCCGAGCTGTTGCGGCAGTTGCGCCGCGCAGGGGCGGAGTGGGTGCAGCTCGACGAGCCCGCGTTCGCGGCGGACCGGACGCAGGACGAGCTGGACGCGCTGCGCGAGACGTACCACGCGCTGGGTCAGCTGACCGAACGGCCGAACCTGCTGGTGGCGGGTTACTTCGGCAATCTCGGCGACGCGCTGCCGGTGCTGGCGTCGTCGCCGGTGGAGGCGCTGAGTGCCGACCTCGTCGCCGCGCCGTCCACAGTGGACACGCTGTCGATGTGCCGGAACCTGCGGGACAAGACGCTCGTCGCCGGGCTGGTCGACGGTCGCAACATCTGGCGCGCCGATCTCGACCACGCGCTCACGACGGCGGCGACGCTGCTTGGCTTCGCGGGCGAGGTCGCGGTAAGCACGTCGTGTTCGCTGCTGCACGTGCCCTACGACGTCGATGCGGAGACGCGGCTCGATGCGCGCGTGAAGTCGTGGCTGGCGTTCGCCGCGCAAAAGGTCCGCGAGGTCGTCGTGCTTGGCCGGGCGCTGCGCGAGGGCAGGGACGTCGTGGCGACCGAGCTGGCCGAGGCGCGGGCGGCGGTCGCGGACCGCGCCGCCGCCGAGGGCGTGCACGACGACCGAGTGCACGCGCGGCTGGCGTCGTTGCGCCCGGAGCACACCCGACGCGGCGACTACGCGGCGCGGCGGCGCGCGCAGCAGAAGTCGTTGCGCCTGCCGCCGTTGCCGACGACCACGATCGGCTCGTTCCCGCAGACCACCGACGTCCGCACGGCGCGTGCCGCGCTCCGCACCGGTGCACTCGATCCGACGACGTACACCGATCGGATGCGTAGCGAGATCGAGCGTGTCATCCGGTTGCAGGAACGGCTCGGGCTCGACGTCCTGGTGCACGGCGAGCCGGAACGCAACGACATGGTGCAGTACTTCGCCGAGCAGCTGACCGGGTTCGCCGCCACCGACAATGGGTGGGTGCAGTCCTACGGCTCGCGGTGTGTGCGACCGCCGATCCTGTACGGCGACGTCGCGCGACCCGTGCCGATCACCGTGGAGTGGGCGCGGTATGCGCAGCAGCTCACCGACAAGCCGGTGAAGGGCATGCTGACCGGGCCGGTGACGATTCTGGCGTGGTCGTTCGTGCGCGACGACCAGCCGATGGCGGAGACCGCGCGGCAGGTGGCGCTGGCGATCCGCGACGAGGTGCGCGACCTTGAAGCGGAGGGCGTCCGGGTGGTGCAGGTCGACGAACCTGCCGTGCGGGAGCTGTTGCCGTTGCGGGCGCAGCGGCACAAGGCGTACCTCGACTGGGCGGTGGAGGCGTTCCGGCTGGCGACGTCCGGGGTGGCCGACTCGACGCAGATCCACACCCATCTGTGCTACTCCGAGTTCGGCGACGTCATTGACGCGATCGTGGCACTGGACGCCGACGTCACCAGCATCGAGGCGGCCCGCTCTCGCATGGAGGTGCTGGACGACCTCAACGCGGTCGGCTTCGACCGGGGCGTCGGGCCTGGCGTGTACGACATCCACTCGCCGCGGGTCCCGGAACCGGCGGAGATCGCGGACCTGCTGCGGGCCGCGTTGCGCGCGGTGCCAGCGGATCGGCTGTGGGTGAATCCCGACTGCGGGCTCAAGACGCGGGGCTATGCCGAGGTGGACGAGGCGTTGGCGAACGTCGTCCGCGCGACAGCGACGGTGCGCGAGTCGCTGTCCTAGCGCCACATGCGTGCTGGGACCGTGCGGCGTCACCCGCACGGACCCAGCACGGCACGTCAGCGCCTACGGCCGTGCTTCGTACACGGCGTTGAACGGTGTCTCGGTCGCCCGGCGGAACCGGGTGAAGCCCGCACGCTCCACGACGTCACGGATGCGAGCCTCGCCTGCCTGCGCGCCGAGCGCGAGCCCGACCTCCTGGCGCTTGGAGGCGGGCACGCAGATCATCGTGGACGCGGAGTAGAAGATCCGCCCGAACGGGTTGAGGTTGTCCGCCAGCCGGTCGCCGGCGTTCGGCTCCACGATCATCCAGGTGCAGCCGTGACAGGGCCCGAGGTTCGGCCGGTGTGTGGTGGCCTGGCCGGAATAGCCCGGCCACCACACACCGGCTACCCGCTAGGCGTCGGTGCGTTGCCGCAGCAGCGCCACGACCTCCTCGAACCGACTGTCGATCTTCTTGTCCAGCGAGTCGAACTTCTCGTCGACCTTCGCGTCCAACTCGTCGACCTTCGCGTCGAGCGCGTCGACCCGGTCGTTCAGCGCGTCCAGCTTCTGGCCGTGTTCCGCCAGCGTCGCGGTGTGCTGATCCAGGATCGTCGAGTGCTGCGCAAGCGTCGCGGTGTGCTCCGACAACACCATGCCCTGCTCGGCGACGACCCCAGTCAGGTTGTCGACCTTGGCGTCGACTGCCGTCAGCTTCATGTCTTGTTCGAGCTGTGTCTGACGCAGCGCGTTGATCAGATTTTGGTTGGCCAGTACCGCTGCATGCATGTTCGACACATCCCGATCAGCCGCGCGAGCGAGTAGCCGCGCTTCGGCCGCGTCACTCGCCGCTATCCGTGTTTGATCCTCGAGTTTGGTTACTCGCCATTCCAGGTCTTTGAGACCATTGGACATGAGCCATCCTATCCGTCAGGCCGCCGTGGCGGCAGTGGGTTTGCTGGCAGGAGCGCTCGCACGCGCCAGCCGTTGGCGCGGATGCGATCTCCTGCGAAGCCCGGACGGACACAATCGGCTCTACGGGCTTCCCCACAACGAGGTGCCAACTCCCGGCACCTCGCGCTTGAGCATACCTGGCGCGGTACGGCTTATGACGCCGACCCGCCGGACGGATCGAGCGTGCGATACGCACCGGGAATCACACCGGGCTGTCGATCAGTCCCGCCAACTCCCGGTGCAGCGTCGGCGCGGCCACCAGCAACCCGGGCTTGTCGGCACCCTCCCGGAGCAGGCTGACGGTCGCACCGGCTTCCCGCGCGATGAGGGCGCCAACCGCCCAGTACCACGGCGCGAGCTCGTCCTCCAGGAAGGCGTCGAGACGTCCCGCCGCGACCGCGCACAGGTCCTCCGCGCACGAACCGGTGCGGCGCGCGTCCCGCACCATCGGCAGCAGCCGCGCCACCAGCTCACCCTGCCGGTGCCGCGACTCCCGCTGGTACGAGAAGCCGGTGCCGACCAACGCCATCGCGGCACCGACACGCTGGTTCACCCGCGGTGGTTCGCCGTTGCGATAGGCACCGTCGCCGCGTATCGCGGTGAACGTCTCGCCATGCGCCGGGTCCACGACGACGCCCACGAGCGCGCCGTCCCCCGCCGAACGCGCGTACCGGCACGACGTCGTGTCCCTCGCCTTCGGCACACACGTGGCGCTGCCCCGGGTCACCGCACCGTCCGAAGTGGTCGGTGAGCTCGACACGGGCGCGGTGGTCGCGCCTGGCACCAGCGACAACACGGGCGCCGCGCTCGGGCGCCGCACTCGGCCCGGCGACGTCGTCGTCTCCATCGGCACCAGCGGCACGGTGTTCGCCGTCCATCCCGGCTCGGTGGCCGACGCGAGCGGCACCGTCGCGGGGTTCGCGGACGCGACCGGCCGGTTCCTGCCGCTGGTGTGCACGCTCAACGCCGCGCGGGTGCTTGGCGCGACGGCCCGCATGCTCGGCACGGACCTCGACGGCCTCGACCGGCACGCCGGAGCCGCCGGACTGGCCGCTGCGTCACGCCAGCGTGTTCTCCGGCGTTGACGACGCCGGTCAGCTGATCAGGGACCGCTACGCCGAGGTGCGGCACGCCGTCGTCGGCTGATGTCCTGCCGGGCTTTTCCCGCACACGGTTGGCCGGATACCGTCGTTCGTTGATCACCACCCGCACCCGTAGGAGTGTCCGTGCCGTACGACGTCGCCGCGATCCGTGCCCAGGTCCCCGCGCTCGCCGCCGGGATCGCCCACTTCGACGGGCCGGGCGGCACGCAGACGCCGCAGCCCGTGATCGACGCGATCAGCGAAGCGCTGGCGCGTCCACTGTCGAATCGGGGCAGTCGCCTGCCGGGCGAGCGGAACGCGGACGCGATCGTCACCGAGGCGCGGGCGGCGATGGCGGACCTGCTCGGCGCGTCGCCGTCGGGGATCGTGTTCGGGCGCAGCGCCACCCAGCTCACCTACGACGTATCCCGCGCGCTCGCGAAGACGTGGTCACCCAGCGACGAGGTGGTCGTCTCACGGCTCGACCACGACGCCAACGTCCGGCCGTGGGTGCAGGCCGCCGAGCGGGCGGGCGCGACCGTGCGGTGGGCGGAGTTCGACCCAGTCACCGGCGAGCTCACGCCGGAGCACGTACGCGCGGTGCTGTCGGACCGCACCCGGCTGGTGGCCGTCACGGCGGCGTCCAACCTGATTGGCACGCGGCCCGCCGTCGCGGAGATCGCCGCCGACGTCCATCGGGCTGGCGCGCTGCTGTATGTGGACGGGGTGCACTACACGGCGCACGCGCTGGTCGACGTCGAACGGCTCGGCGCGGACTTCTTCACCTGCTCGCCGTACAAGTTCCTCGGCTCGCACCATGGCGTCGTCGCGGCCCCGCCGGACCTGCTGGAGACGCTCTGGCCGGACAAGTTGCTGCCGTCGACCGACGCGGTTCCGGAGCGGTTCGAGCTGGGGACGTTGCCGTACGAGCTACTGGCGGGCACCCGCGCCGCCGTGGACTTCCTCGCCGGGCTCGTTCCGGAGGCGACGGGTAGTCGTCGTGACCGGCTCGCCGCCGCGTACGCCGCGATGGCCGAGCACGAGGACCGGCTGTGCGCGCGGGTCGAGCAGGGGCTGTCCGCGTTCGACGGGTTCGCCATTCGCTCCCGCGCGAGCGACCGCACGCCGACGTTGCTGGTCACCTTCGCGCACCACGACACCCGCGACGCGTATCGCTTCCTGGCGGACCGGGATGTGCATGCGCCGTCTGGATCGTTTTATGCGATCGAGGCGTCCCGATGGCTCGGTTTGGGCGACTCCGGCGGCTTACGTATCGGCATGGCGTCGTATACGAATGACGACGACGTCGATCGGCTGCTGGCCGGAATCGGGGAGTTTCTGCCTGGCTGAGTGGCCCAATCTCCGGTGTTCGCGCTCCGCGAACGGCTCGCCGCCGCGTTCCGAATGCGGAACACAGCGTCCTGAGCGCAGAACACGGCGTCGTGAATGACGAACACAGCGTTCTGAATGCAGGACACGAACTGGGAAGTCCGGATCCGGAATCCGCTCCACCGGCGAAGACCGCTCGCCGCATGATCCCGGAGTCCATTGCTACGCCGCGCGCACCGCGCGGGCGTGGCTGGGATCCGGCGCGCCGACGACCTCCGAATGCAGGATGGTCGCCAGCACCGCCACGCCGTCCACGAGCCGGGGACCAGGGCGCACGAAGAACGCGTTCGCGTCCACCGCCCACACCGGCAGCCCCGCGCCCAGCACCTCGCGATCAACGACGTCGGCGGCGAGCGCGGCGGAGTCGGCCAGGTCGAAGCCGCACGGCGCGGCGACCACCACCGCGGCCCCGGACGTCGCGACGGCGTCCCAGTCGGTGCGCAGCGAGCGCTCGCCGGCCCGGCCGAGCACGCAGTCGCCGCCCGCCGCCGTCACCATGTCCGGGATCCAGTGCCCCGGCGCGTACGGCGGGTCGGTCCACTCCAGCACCAGCGTGGGCACGCGGCGACGGCCCGCCACGGTGTCGTGGATGGCGTCCAGCCGCTCGGTCAACTCCCGCACCAGCCGCTCGGCCTGGGACGTCCGACCGATGGCGGTACCGATGGCGCGGATGGACTCGAACACTTCTGGCAGCGTGCGGGGATCGACGTTGACGACGTCCGCCGAGCTGCCGAGGAAGTCGAGCGCGTGGCGCACTCGGCTGACGTCGACGGAGCACACCGCGCACAGGTCCTGGGTGAGCACCAGGTCGGCGTCGAGGTCGGCGAGCGCGTCCTGATCAAGCCGGTAGACGTCCTCCCCTGCCGCCGTGCGCTGGGCGACCACCGCGTCGATCTCGGCGGCGGACAGTCCGTCGGGCAGCGTGCTGGTCGACACGATGCGCCGGTCCCGCGCCTCGGGCGGGTAGTCGCACTCGACCGTCACCCCGACGAGGTCGTCACCCGCGCCGAGCGCGAAGACGATCTCGGTGGCCGATGGCAACAGCGACACGATCCGCATGCCCCCACCGTAGCCTCGACGTATGACCGTCACTGCCCGCGCGGAGCACGTCGGCAGCCTACTCCGACCGGACTACCTGCTGATCGCCCGATCGGCGTACGCCGACGGCACCCTGTCCGCCGCCGAGTTCAAGGGGATCGAGGACCGGGCCGTCCGGGAGGTCGTCGCACTGCAGCACGACGTCGGGATGCCGGTGGTCACCGACGGCGAGTTGCGCCGCGAGTCGTTCCAGAGCGAGCTGGCCGCGTCCGTGGACGGCATCACCGGCGCGGGGTTGGACGCCTGGCTGTGGGGCAAGTGGCGTTCCGACGAGTTCGGGGACACCAGCCTGGACCGGCCCGCCGACCTCGCCGTCACCGGTCCGCTGCGGAAACGCCGCAACCTGGCCGCCGAGGAGTTCACGTTCCTGCGCTCGTGTGCCGACGACGTGACCGCGAAGGTGACGCTGCCGAGCCCGACGCTGTTCGCGAGCCTGTGGTCGCCGGAGCGAGGGCCGTACCGCACGCTGGACGACTTCCTGGGCGACGTCACGCAGATCCTGTGCGACGAGGTGCGGGAGCTGGTGCGGCTGGGGTGCCAGTACGTGCAGCTCGACGCGCCGCACTACCCGCTGCTGGTGGACCCGGCGTGGCGCGACTTCTACGAGCGGCGCGGCTGGCCCGCCGAGCGGTGGTTGGCGTACGGCGTCGAACTCGACAATGCGGTCATCGCGGCGGCTCGGCCCGCCACCGCTGGGTTTCACCTGTGCCGGGGCAACCAACAGAGCCGGTGGCTGGTGTCCGGCGGCTACGACGCGATCGCCCACGAACTGTTCGGCACCGTGGACGCCGACCGCCTGCTGCTGGAGTACGACGACGAACGCTCCGGGGACTTCGCGCCACTGCGACTCGCGCCCGACGACACGACGGTGGTGCTCGGGCTGATCACGACGAAACGGCCCGAGCTGGAAGCCGAGGACGCGCTGCTGGCGCGCATCCGCGAGGCGAGCGACGTGATCGGCCGGGACCGGCTCGCGCTCGGCACTCAATGCGGCTTCGCGACGTCGCTGCTGGGCAACGCCCTCAGCATCGAGGATCAACGCCGCAAGCTGGCATTGCTCGTCCGCACCGCCGAGCGGGCGTTCGGGGAGTTGTAACAGTTCGACCGATGCTAGCGATAGCGCTATCATCGACACATGCCCGCCATCCATATCCGGAACGTGCCGGAGCCGACGCTCGCCGCATTGCGGGAGCGCGCGGCGCGACATGGGAGATCAATGCAGCAAGAGCTACTGGACATCCTCGAGAATGCGGCTGCGGAATCCGCCCCAGCGCAGCCGCCGCGACCCATCCAGCTGGCCACGACCAGGACATCGGTAACCGCAACGTGGCGGCGAGAGGACATCTATGACGACGAAGGTCGCTGACCGCGTCGTCCTCGACACCAACGTACTGCTGTCGGCCACCGATACGGGTAGACCCGAGTTCGACCGCGCACGCGCCGCACTGGACGACTGGCCCGCACGGGGCACCGTGCTCTACACCAGCGGCCAGATCCTGCGGGAGTACCTGTCGGTGGCCACACGGCCAGTGGAACGGAACGGACTGGGACTCCCGCAACCGGACGCGATCGCCAACATCACGGCGTTGCGCGACCGTCTCCACCTGCTCGCGGAGAACGACAAGGTCGCCGACCGGATGCTTGACCTACTCACCACGACGACGTGCGGGGGCAAGCAGGTACACGACGCGAACATCGTGGCCACCATGCTGACGCACGGCGTCCACACGCTGGTGACGCTCAACGTCGGCGACTTCGCGCGGTTCGATCACGCCATCGACGTCGTGCCGCTCTGAGCTAGGGTCTGACATCGCAGACACCAGGGAGTGCGGATGGCGGAGTCGACACCACAGCGCGGCACGAACACCGCACGCGGCGCGGCCAGCAACGTGCCCGCCGTGCGGACGGCCGTCGCCGTGCTGCGTCGCCTGGCGGCCAGTCCAGATCCGCTGCCCGCCGCGGCCTTGGCGCGGGCGCTGGACGTGCCGCGCAGCTCGATGTACCACCTGCTGTCGGTGCTGGTCGACGAAGGCCTGGTGGTGCACCTCCCCGAACGACACCGGTACGGCCTGGGGCTGGGCGTGTTCGAACTCGGCTCGGCGTACCTGCGGCACGACCCGCTGGAGCACCTCGCGCGCCCGCTGCTGACGCGGCTGGTCACCGAGGTCGGCGACACCGCGCACCTGGCCGTGCTGCACGGCGCGGAACTGCTCTACCTGCTCAAAGTCCAGCCGGAACACCCGACGACGCTGGTCACCGACGTCGGCGTGCGCCTGCCCGCACACCTCACCGCGTCCGGTCGCGCGCTGCTGGCGCATCTGCCGCGGGAGCAGGTGCGGGCGCTGTTCCCCAGCAAGGACTCGTTCCCCACCCGCACCGGCGCTGGCCCGCGCAACCTGCCGGAGCTGCGGTCGGTGCTGGGCACCGAACGGCGGCGGGGCTGGGCCGTCGAGGACGGGCTGGTCACGCCCGAACTGGCGTGTGTCGCGGCGCCGTCGTTCGACCACAACGGACATCCCGTCGCCAGCATCGCGGTGCCGTTCCGACGCACCGCCCGGCCACCCGAGACGTGGCCGACGCTCGCCCAGCACGTGGTCGCCACCGCCGACGCGCTCACCCGCAGGCTGGGCGGCACACCGCCAGCCGGGCACGCGGAGACGTGAGCCGAGAGATCACCCGGCGTCGGTGACCAGCACCGTCCGGTCGCGACCGGTGTTCTTCGCCTCGTACAGCGCGGCGTCGGCCGCGCGACGCAGGTCGTCGTACGTCGTCCCGTGGTCCGGCTGCGCGGCGACGCCGATCGACGCGGTCCGGTCCGTGATCAGGATCGGCGCGCCGTTCTTGTCGCTGGCGACGACTTCCAGCGCGGCCAACTCGGCGCGGATACGGTCCGCCACGACGGCGGCGTCCGCGATCGTGGTGTCCGGCAGGACGACGACGAACTCCTCGCCGCCATCCCGCGCCGCGACGTCACCGGGCCGCACGGCGTGTTGCAGCACGCGCCCGACCGCGCTGAGCACTACGTCCCCTGCGGGGTGGCCCCAGGAGTCGTTGATCGACTTGAAGTGGTCAAGGTCGATGATGAGCATCGCGGCGGGCGAGGCCGCCGCCTCGCACCGCTGCAGCACGCGGGCGCCCTGCTCCGCGAGGCCGCGCGCGTTGAGCAGCCCGGTTCGCGCGTCGGTGCGAGCGCGCTCGCGCAGTTCCGCCGCGTCCGCCTGCCGGTCGGCGAGCAACAGGTTCAACGGCGCCAGCACTACCAGCACCAGCAGCGGGTACAGCGCGCCGTGCGTCATCACGACGCCGAGCAGCCCACCGACCGCGAGCGTGCTCGCCTCGATCAGGTTGTCCGTACGGGTGCCCCACTGCTCGCGGAAACGTTCGCCGGGCAGGGTGAGCGTGATCATGCCGGCATGCGCGGCGGCCTGCACCAGCCAGTACACGCCGCCCGCTGCGGCGAGCGCCGCGAGCATCAGGGCCTGGTCCGCGATGCCGCCACCGCTGAGCGGGGCGTTTGTGCCCCCAAGCATGGTCGCGAACACGAGTTCCGCGGCGGCGGCCGAGGCCAGGATGACGGCGGTGCCGAACAGATAGCGCCACCACGGCCTGCGCCGCATCCGGTACGTCCCGATCCGCATGCCGACGATCAGCGCGAGCGCCAGCGACGCGGGCAGCACCACAACGGCCGCGAACGTCCACACGCTGGTCATGTCGAAGACCGGCCCACCCATCGCCCGGTCACGGCGACGTTCCTCCCCGCGCCAGACGACGACGAGGTGCGCCGCCAGCGCGACGGCCAGCACGCAGAAACCCAGGATGTCCTCGCTGGTGGGCACCGGCGCGGACCAGACAGCGAGCAGGCACAACGCGACGGCGGCGAGGTCGGCGACCAGCGCGTAGCCGCCGTGCCTACTCAGCGCGCGCCACACCGAACCGTATCCGTTGGAAACTTTCGTCGTTCCCCCGGAAGAGTTCCCTCGACCGTGGGAAAGAAGGACAATACGATCCGTCCACCGCATCAGGTCGCCACCACCCATGGTGACTGGCTCTGCACTACCGGTAGCACGTCGAGATTGCCCCCACCGGGAGTTCGGACGCCGTGACGCTTCACACTATCCGGTGAAGCACTCGTCGTTCTCCCCCAACCCTGCGATGGGAGGTGCCTCCAGTGTCGAACCGTGACTCCTGAGTTCCACGAAGCCGTGCTGACCACTTCCCGCCGACTCAGGAAAGGATGCCCGCGATGCGCAACCGCGACAGCTGACTCGCTTGATCCCATTCTGACCAGCCCAGACTCACGCACGGAGGGACACGACTGATGCGTAACCGCGACAGCTGATAGCACCAGAGGCCGATGGCGTTTCAGCACGCCGATGGTCCTGTCCAAGCCCACGCGCTCCCCTGCCAGTTCACCGAGTAGCTGTCACCCGTAAGAGCGACGACTGCAACGGTACCTGACAGTCCGTGCGCGTGGGAGTACGTTCTGCCGTCTTTCGCGGCATGCCGCGCCAAGCGCTGGAATGCCGACGTTCGTTGTCACTCGAATGGCAGGACGCTCACCCGCAACGGCGGCCCCGTGGCGGCAGCTCCGTGAGGAAGCGCCGCGCGACCCAGCCGTCGACGTGCGGTGTGCGCACGGTTCGGACGTGCGCGCGCCGGTCGCGCACGTCGAGCACCGCCGCCTGCTCACCAGTGCCACCGTGCCGTTGTCGTTGAACGTGCCGGAGTAGTCGATCCGCGCGCCGGTCGGGTCATCGGTGTCGCACGGGTCGTTGGCGAGGTAGATGTCGGCGCCGACCGCGCGGAAGGCGTCCAGCACCCGGTTCGCGGGGTGGCCGTAGCTGTTGCTGCCGCAAGAGATGAACCCGACCTGCGGGCTCAGCCCGCTCACGTACGAGTCGGACGACGAGTGCGTGGAGCCGTGGTGGTTCGCGCGGGCGGCGGCAACCTCACCGAACGCGGTGACGAGGTGCGCCTCGATGTCGTTGTAGGTGTAGCCGAAGCTGCTGGTGTCGTACTCGCCGTCACTGTCGCCCGCCGTCGCGTACACGAACGGCCCATACGCGATCCGCAGACCGATGGAGTAGTCGTTCTCGCTCGGTGGCGTGGCGTCGCTGGTGTGGTCCCCGGAGACCGGGGTGACACCGTCGGCCTGCATGACGCCCTTGGCGTTGGCCATGACGATCTCCGCCATGACGCCGTCGCCGAGGTCGAGCGCGGGCCACGGGTCGCCGTTGGTCAGCCGCAGCACGTGCCCGTCGATGATCGCGCGGTCCGCCTGCCCCGCTGGGCCGTGAAGCCAGCAGATCCAGCGCCGCGACGTCTGCGACGTCGTGCCCGCGTGGTGCCAGTCGATCTCGTTCGACGGCGCGGACGACGTGCCGACGTCGCAGTCGCCGTCGCCGTTGGCGTCGGTCCACCCGCCGCCGTCGCGGTCGATCAGTTGCCCCACGGTGAACCCGAAACCGCCGACGTCGGCCGGCGTGAGCAGCTGGTAGAGCCCGTTGCCCACGGTGGACGTGTCGTTCGGGTTGGCGGCGTAGCCGATGTGGTCGAGGTGGTGGTGCGAGGCCATCACGTAGTCCAGGTGCACCGGGCCGGACGCGATGCCGCAGATCTCGCGGATCTGCCGCGCGACCAGCGTGGCCCTGGTGTTGGCGCCGGTGGAGTTCCACGCGGTCTCGCCCAGGTCGATGAGCAACGTCCTGCCGGTCGGGCCGACGACGAGCTGCGCGTCGCCCTGTTCGACGTCGAACCAGTAGGTGGTCAGCTCACCCGGCGTCCAGGTGCCGGACGTCGAGCACGACCGGGCCGCGCCGCCGGTCGAGACGCCGTTCTCCGGGCTCGGTGACAGCGCGGCGAAGTCAGCGGCGTTGTCGTCGGTGTCGCCGCTGGGGTCGACGCGGGTGGCGGAGGTGGTGTTGGACAGCGTGGGCGCGGGCGACGTCTCGTAGTCGTTCGCGCTGCCGTAGCCGAGGAAGTCCCGCACGCCGGACGCGCTGTCGCAGTCGCTGCCGCAGGTCAGCTCGCTGGCGCTGGTGACGAGCGCGACCTTGCCCGACGAGGCGGACATGCGCGTGCCACCGGTGGCGTCCGGCGCGGGCAGCGGCGCGCCGTCGCCGCTGGACCCGGCGGCCAGTTCGACGAGGTACTTCCCGCCGGGCGCGATCGACCCGGACAGCGCGGTGACCGACCAGTTCGTGCCGGTCGACGCCGCGTACTGCACCGACCACCCGGCGAGGTCCACCGGCGCGCCGCCGCGGTTGTGCAGCTCGACGAAGTCGTTCGCGTAGGAGGCGCCGGAGTCGCCGCCCCCGCCGTAGGCCTCGCTGAGCATGACGTCCGGGGACGTCGCGGCGGCAGCGGGCGCGCCGAGCCCGGCGCTCACCAGCGCCAGCGTGACCACCGCCGCGGCGCCACGCCAGCGGGATCGGAGTCGGGACAGCGGGCGGAGATCCGGCATGACAGCTCCAATCGCAGGTGCACCGACCAGCGAGCGACGGTAACGGCCGCGTCACTCTATGGAGTGACATGATGCTGATCAACAGGTGAATCCGCGACGAGGCTGAGTTCGCCAGCCGGGCCGCGCTCGCGGCGGGCGTAGCGAATCGGAGCAGCTATCCCTACTGTTGACGGCGCGAAGACGTCGCGAAAACCACGTCCGGGGGCATAGTCTTGCCGAAAATCGGTAGTCCCCATTCCGCTTTCCACGCCGGACGCCCGGTGTTGGTGCTAGAACTTTGTACGCTTCGCCCGTTCTGGGCCGGACCACTACGGTGACACGCAGCGCACGACGAGAGAGCCAGGCATGAGCAGCATGAACGAGGAGTTGGCCGACGTGAGCATGAGTTCCGAGCCGGACGACCGCCCCGGAGAAGCCCCGGAGGGGACGTCGTACTTCACGCCCACTTTCCGCAACGACGCGGGCACCGGCACAGCCCAGCCCGAAGGGGAGGTGGTCGAGGCCCGCATCCCGGCGGGATCGGCGCTTCTCGTGGTCAAACGCGGACCCAACGTCGGCTCGCAGTTCCTGCTCGAGAAGGAGATCGTCAGCGTGGGGCGGCACCCGGACAGCGACATCTTCCTCGACGACACGACGGTCTCGCGGCATCACGTCGAGTTCCGCCGCAGGGAGACGCGGTTCCTGCTGCGCGACGTCGGCAGCCTGAACGGCACCTACGTCAACCGGCACCCGACCGACGAGACCGAGCTGTCGCACGGCGACGAGGTGCAGATCGGCAAGTTCCGGCTGGTGTTCCTCACCGGGCGGTGACGCCCGGACAGCTCCGGGTGTAGCGAAGCGGCGATCAGGGTAGCCACCTCGCCGATGCTGCAGATCGGTTGGGGCACGTGGGCCCTCACCGTGGGGCTCGTGGTCGCGCTGCTCACGGTGGACCTGGTCGTGGCGGCCGTGCGCCCGCACCGGATCCGCTTCGGCGAGGCGACCGCGTGGTCGGTGTGCTACATCCTCGTCGCGGTGCTGTTCGGTGTCTGGTTCACGACGGCGCACGGCAGCGACCTCGGCGTCGAGTACTTCACCGGCTATCTCGTGGAAAAGAGCCTTTCGGTCGACAACCTCTTCGTGTTCGTCGTCATCATGACGACGTTCAGCGTGCCGGAGCGGCATCAGCAGAAGGTGCTCACGTTCGGCATCGCGCTGGCGCTGGCCATGCGCGCGGTGTTCATCGCGATCGGCGCGGGCCTGATCTCGCTGTTTTCGTTCGTGTTCCTGCTGTTCGGGCTGCTGCTGATCTACACGGCGGTCCAGCTGTTCCGGCACCGCGACGAGGACCAGGACGTCGAGAACAGCCTGGTCGTCCGCACCGCGCACCGGGTGCTGCCGCTGACCGACGACTACGTCGATGGCAAGCTTGTCACGCGGGTGGACGGCCGCCGCATGGTGACGCCGCTGTTCCTCGTGCTGCTGGTCATCGGCACCATCGACGTGCTGTTCGCCGTCGACTCAATCCCTGCCGTCTACGGCATCACCAAGGAGCCGTACATCGTGTCCGCCGCGAACGCCTTCGCGCTGCTCGGCCTGCGGGCGCTGTACTTCCTGGTGAAGGGCCTGCTGGACCGCCTCGTGTACCTGTCGACGGGGCTGTCGATCATCCTCGGGTTCATCGGCGTGAAGCTGCTGTTGCAGTGGGCGCACGAGGACATCAGCACGAGCGTGCCGGAGATCCCCACGCTGGCGAGCCTCGGCGTGATCGTGGTGGTACTGGCCGTGGTGACGGTCGCCAGCCTGGTCAAGGTCCGCCGCGACCCCACGGCGCGGGCGCACTCCGGCGCCATGCAGGCGCGCCGCGAGCGCGAGTCCGCGCGCCGCTGACGGCGCGTCACGCCACCTCGGCGTTCGCCGTCCGTCCGCCGTCCGCCGGGTCCCGCACGGCGCCGTCCCGCACGGCGCTGTCCAGTGGGGGGCGGGCGCTGGGCCAGGCGGGGCGGGCGCTGGACCAGGCGGGAGCGGCGGGCTTCGCGAGGCGGCGGTACGGCGCCCCGCGCCCGCGCACCGTCCGGCCGGGCAGGTGCCCGCCCGGCTCGACCGGCCGGTTTCGCCGTGTCACCTCGACGGTTTTCGCGCCGAGCTGTTCCCGCCGTGGTGACGCCCGCCATAGCGTCACCGCAACACGCGGCTCACGGAAGGTACAGACACATGCAGGTAGACGAACTACTCAAGCCGTTCCCGATCAAGGAGTTCCACCCGTTCCCGCGCGCCCTGATGGGCCCCGGCGGGCACGAGATGATCGGCCCCGAGGCCAAGAACCTCGGCTTCACGAAGACGCTGGTGATGACCACCGGGCTGCGCGGGTCGGACACCGTGCACAAGATCGTCGAGTCCATGAAGTACCACGGGCTGGACGTCGTCGTGTACGACGAGGTGGAGTCCAACCCGAAGGACTACAACGTGATGGACGCGGTGTCGCTCTATCAGCAGAACAAATGCGACAGCTTCGTCTCCATCGGCGGCGGTTCCTCGCACGACGCCTGCAAGGGCGCGCGGATCTCGGTCGCGCACGACGGCCGCAACGTCAACGACTTCGAGGGCTTCAACAAGTCCGAGAACCCGAGCAACCCGCCGCACATCGCAGTGTCCACCACGGCGGGCACCGGCTCGGAGACGTCGTGGGCATACGTCATCACCGACACCACCACCGACCCGGACAACCCGCACAAGTACGTCGCGTTCGACGACGCCTCGGTGACGTCACTGGCGATCGACGACCCGACGTTGTACTACGACTGCCCGATCGACTACACCGCGCAGTGCGGGTTCGACGTGCTGGCGCACGCCTCCGAGCCGTACGTGTCGCGGCTGAACTTCGAGCCGTCGCTTGGCAACGCGCTGCGCGCGATCAAGCTCACCGCCGAGAACCTGCGGCAAGCCACCTGGAACCCGACCGAGCTGTCCGGCCGCGAGGGCATGATGTACGCGCAGTACATCGCCGCGCAGGCGTTCAACTCCGGCGGGCTGGGCATCATCCACTCCATCTCGCACGCGGTGAGCGCGTTCTACGACACCCACCACGGCCTCAACAACGCGATCGCGCTGCCGAGGGTGTGGGCGTTCAACATGCCGGTGGCGTACAAGCGGTTCGCGGAGATGGCGGAAGCGATGGGCGTGGACACCCACGGCATGACCGACGTCCAAGCCGCGGACGCCGCGCTGGCCGCGTCGATCCGGCTGCTGCGCGACGTCGGCATCCCGGAGCGGTTCGTGGACGTCAAGCAGGACACCTACTCGAAGAACCGCCTCGGGCAGGGACCGACGAAGTTCTACGAGCAGGCATCGGTGATCAAGGGCGACGACACCGACGTCGACCGCATCACCAACCACGTCCTCGGCGACGCGTGCACGCCGGGCAACCCGAAGGAGTGCACGTTCGAGACCGTCCGCCCGGTCGTGGACCACTGCATGAACGGCGAGCTGGATGACCTGCTCAGCTGACGGCCGGGCCGAAGGTGCCCTTGGGTACATATTCGGTACCCAAGGGCACCTTCGGCCCGCACCGCGCACTCGCACTCCGAAGGGACACGCATGAGCGCAGGCAATGGATCTCACCCGGCGGCGTTTGACTCCGTCCACGCCGTCGGCACCGCGCTGGCGGAGCAGGGCTACATCGCCGACTCCCGGCTGGCCACCACGGTCTTCCTGCAGACCCGGCTGGACAAGCCGGTGCTGATCGAGGGGCCTGCCGGGGTCGGCAAGACCGAGCTCGCGAAGGTGCTGGCGGCGGCGACCGGGCGCAGGCTGATCCGGTTGCAGTGCTACGAAGGCCAGGACGAGACCAAGGCGCTCTACGACTGGGACTACGGCAAGCAGCTGCTCTACACCCAGATGCTGCGGGACAAGATCGGCGAGGTGGTGGCCGACGCCGCCACGCTCGACGACGCCGTGACACGCATCGGGGCGCAGGAGAGCGTGTTCTTCTCCGAACGGTTCCTCGCGCCCCGGCCGCTGCTGGCAGCGGTGCGCTCGGAACAGCCCGCCGTCCTGCTGGTCGACGAGGTGGACCGGGCGGACGAGGCCCTGGAGGCGGTGCTGCTGGAGATGCTGGGCGAGTACCAGATCTCCATCCCGGAGGTCGGCACGTTCACGGCGGACCAACGGCCCTACGTCGTACTGACGTCGAACAACACCCGCGACCTCGCGGCGGCGCTGAAACGGCGCTGCCTGCACCTGTTCCTCGACTATCCGGCGGCGGAGCGGGAGCTGGAGATCGTGCGCAGCAACCGGACGGGGCTGCCCGACGCGCTGGCCGAGCAGCTGGTGCACATCGTGCGCGGGCTGCGGGAGCTGGAGCTGCGCAAGGCACCCAGCATCTCGGAGACGATCGACTGGGCCCGCACGCTCGCGGTGCTCGGCGCGGAGGAGCTGTCGGCGCAGGTGCTGGCGGACACGGTGTCGGTGGTGGTCAAGTACGACAAGGACGTCGACAAGACCCTGGACGCCTTGCCGCGCCTTGTCGACCCGAACACCGAGGTGCCAGCGTCGCTGGGCCACTCGCACGGGCACGGCCACCACCATCATCACTCGCACAACGGGCATCACCACCACGACGAGCCCGATGGCGCGGCGGTGCGGGCGGCCAAGGACGAACCGGGCCGGTTCGACGACGGGTACTACGGCAACTCGTCGGGGAAGCCGCAGCGGATGCCGGTGAACTCCGGGCAGGGCAGCCGCTCGTTCGCCCGTCGCAGGGCGTTGTAAGGGGGCACGCGGTGGAAGCCACGATCCACCGGTTCGTCCGGCTGCTGCGGCTGTACGGGGTGCGCGTCTCGGTGCCCGAGGTGCTGGACGCGCTCCGCTGCGCCGCGCAGCCGGGCGTGCTCGCCGACAAGGAACGGCTGCGGGCGGCGCTGCGGGTCGCGCTGGTCAAGGACCGGCGCGACGAGCCGACGTTCGACGAGGTCTTCGACGCCTTCTTCGCGCTGGTGAAGGTCGGCGGCGAGGACCACGGGCACGGCCACAGCCACGAGCACGACGACCTCACCGACACCGGCGGGCTGGAGTCGTTCACGCTGTCCGACGAGCCGAGCCAGACGCCCCAGCAGGGCCACGAGCACGGCAAGCCGTCTAGCATCCGCGACTACTTCGACCAGGAGGACCTGGCGCAGCGCTACAACCTGCACCAGGAGGCGAACAAGATCGACATCGCTTCGCTGACCGACGAGATCGTGTTCTCCAAGGACAACGACGTCGTCGCGGGCAGCGAGGGCTACCGCGTGCAACTCGACACCGAACGACTGCACGGCGCCGGCACACCCGGCAAGCTCGCGGGCGATTCCGGCACCACGGTGGACGCCGAGCTGACCATCGCGGAGTCCGAGGCGCTGCTCGGCTGGCTCAACGACCAGGAGGACCAGACCGGCGACGAGTCCGACGCCGCCGCGTTGCGCAAGCGGATGGCTGGCGTGCTGGCGAACTTGCCGCAGGCGCTCAAGCGGCACCTTGAGGCGTTGCTCTCGCTTGAGACCCGCGCCGTCGAGTCCCGTGAACAGCGGGTGGCCACCGTGGACAGTGTCGCTGAGCGGGAGCGCGCCGACCTGGAGGAGTCGTTGCGCAGGCTGGCGCGCACGCTACGGGGCGCGCTGACCCACCGCAGGCGGGGTGTCGCCGGTGGGCAGGGTCGATCCCGGCAAGACGATGCGCCGCAACATGCGCTACGACGGCGTGCCGTTCGCGCCGGTCACCGTGCGGCGCACCGAGGACAAGCCCCGGCTGGTCGTGCTAGCCGACGTCAGCCTGTCCGTGCGGGCGACGGCGCGGTTCACGCTGCACCTGGTGCACGGCCTCCAGGATCTGTTCGCGCAGGTGCGGTCGTTCGCGTTCGTGGCGGACGTCGCCGAGACGACGGAGCTGTTCGCGGACCATCCCGCCGACCGCGCGCTGGGGCTGATCTTCGGCGGCGACGTCCTCGATGTCAACGCGAACTCCGACTACGGCGCCGTGTTCAGCGAGTTCGTCAGCGAGTACGCCTCGTCGGTCACCCGGCGGACGACGTTGCTGGTGCTCGGTGACGGCAGGGGCAGCGGCAACGACCCGAACCTCGCCGGGTTCGCGGAGCTGACCCGCCGGGCGCGCGAGACCATCTGGCTCACGCCGGAGCCGCGCTACTCGTGGGGTCTCGGCGGCTGCGACCTGCCCGACTACGCCGAATACTGCGACCGGGTGCGAGTGGTGCGCGACCTGTCCGGGCTGGAGCGCACCGCTCGGGACCTCACTATCGAGTTAGTGGGCCGATGAGCGCGGCGCCCGACCCGCTGGCGCTGGGCCGCGACCGCGACGTCCGGGTGCGGGTGGTGCACGGCGAGCGACGCCGCGACCGAGCGGACGTCATCACCACGACAGCGCACTTCCAGCTCCGCAGACACGGTGGCCAGATCGAGCTGCGCCACGGATTACGGCCTGACCAGCTGGACAACGACCTGGCCGGGCTGCTCGACGTCGAGCTCTTCCGTCCGGGCTGGCTCTCCGGCAACGACGTCTTCGAGCGGGTGTTCAGCGGCATCGTGCGCTCGACGGTGCCCGACCCGATGCTGGCGTGGCGCACGTTCTACTCCAACACGCTCGCCAAGATCCGCCAGACCGCGATGGGCGGCGGCGCGCCGGGTTCGGTCATCGCGGAGATGGTGCCGGTGTACGAGCGGGCTCGCCAGCTCACCCCGCCCGGCAGGGTGCTCGACCTGGCGTCCTGCTTCGGCTTCTTCCCGCTGCTGCTCGCCGAGCGCGGCGACACCTCGGTGATCGCGTCGGACGTCGTCCCTGGCGCGATGCGGCTGCTGGCGGACGTCGCGCACTCCCGGCACGTGCCGCTCGACACCCTGGCCTGCGACGCCACCAGCGTGCCGCTGCCGAACCGGTCAGTCGACACCGTCACGGCGCTGCACCTGCTGGAGCACCTCGATCCGGCGGAGGGCGTCCGGGTCGTCGCCGAGGCGGTGCGGCTGGCCGCGAACTGGGTCGTGATCGCGGTGCCGTTCGAAGACGTCCCCGATGCCACCTACGGCCACGTCCGCACGTTCGACGTCGACGCGCTGACCGACCTCGGCATCGCCAGCGGACGGCCGTTCACCGTCACCGAGCACCACGGCGGCTGGCTCGTCATCGACACCGCAGGCTAGCTGTCCGCCTGACCGAAAGACGAGGCCAGCACCGCCTTCCTGCGCGGCGACCGGGAGGAGTGATGTGCGCCACCCTGCTCAGGTAACCATCCCATCAGCGGAAGGAGCACCCATGCCAACCCACGAACAGATCGCCCCGGAACCGACCGATACCGCCCCCGAGCCCGCGCCGAGCCCTTCGGGTCCGCTGGCAGGCGATCCGGCGCTGATCGGCGTGCCGACGTTTCTCGTCGGCGCCATCGCGCTCGGTCTGACGCTTGTCGGCTACGTGCCCGCCGAGGCGGCGGGCGCCCCCATCGCCATCATCCTCGTCGCGACCGGAGTCGGGCAGCTGATCGCGGCGGTCTGGGCCGCGGCGCTCGGCCAGAACGCGGTCGCCGCCATCTTCGGGGTGTTCACCGGATTCTGGCTCAGCTACGCGGCACTGGTTCTCGGATTGACGCACGGCTGGTTCGGCGTTCCCGCCGAGTCCGCCGTCGCGACGCAGGAGATCTTCCTCATCGCGTGGCTGGCCACGATCAGTCTGCTCACCCTCGCCACGTTGCGGCTCCCGCTCGCGTTCACCGTGTTGTTCGGCCTGATCACGCTGTCACTGGCGCTGGTGCTCGCGGCGACGCTGACCGGCTCGGCGAGCATGCAGACCGCTGCGGGCATCGTGGTGTTCTCGTTCGTCGCCGTCGGCGCTTACTTGTTCTTCCACGTCACCTCGCTGGCCACCGGCGGCACTGGGCTGCGGCTCGGCTCGCCGCTGGTGGGGTAACGCCGGAGGTCGGCCTCGAGCGCCGAGCGGGGCCCACCCCTAGATCAGCCCCATCTTGCTGGCCTCGTAGACCGCCTCGGCGCGGCTGGACGCGGACAGCTTTCGCATGATGTTGCGGACGTGGAACTTCACGGTGGTCTCCGAGATGTACAGCCTGCGGCCGATGTCGCGGTTGCTCAGCCCGTGCGCCAGCAGCTCAAGCACGCCCTGTTCGCGATCGGTCAGCGTCGGCTCGTCCGGCGTGGTGCGAGTCGAACGCGCTCTCGTTGCGCGACACCGCCCGGATCGACGACACCAGTCCGCTCGTGTCGACGTCCTTGATCACGTAGCCCTTCGCGCCCCTGCGGATCGCCTCCAGCACCAGGGCATCGTCCAGGAACGTCGTCAGCACAAGCACGCCGATGTCCGGGTACCGCTCGGTCAGCTCCGAGCACACCGTCAGGCCCTCGGTGTCCGATCCGGTGGACAGCTTGAGGTCGAACAGCACGATGTCCGGGCGGAGCCGGTCGATCACCGCCCTCGCCTCGGCGGCGGTGGTCGCCTCCCCCACCACGCGCATGTCCTCCTCGCGTTCCAGGATCGAGCGCAGTCCCTGCCGGACGATCGCGTGATCGTCGACGAGCACGATGGTCAGTGCACGTCTGCCCGTGTGCTCGCGCGGGTCCGCTGGTCGCATCGGGGTCGCCTGCTCTCGCACGGTCATCCCGCCGCCCTCCTGTCAGTGTCTGTTCTCGTGCTGTGGTGCCGGAATCTCGAACCGCAGCATGATGCCGCCGAGGCGTGACTTGCGGATCGACATCGTGCCGTCGAGGTCCGCGATGCGCGCCGCCATGTTCGCCAGTCCCCGGTGCCCGCCGCCGAGGTCGGCGGCCGACGCGAGCCGCAGCATCTTGCGAAGCTGCGCCGGGTCGCCGTCGCCGTCGTCGGAGATCGTGAGCACGATCGCGCCTGGTACCGCAGCCGCACTTGCGCCTGGGTCGCTGTGGTGTGCATGACGGTGTTGAACAGCGCCTCGCCGGTGAGCCGCAGCAGCGAGTGCTCGGCCTCGCCCGGCAACGCCACCGGCTCGCCGGACACCCTGACCTGCACCTTCAGATCGCTCGGCAGGTGCACCGTTGACAGCCGTTGCAGCAGCACCGGCAGCGAGCCGGACGACTCCTCCGCCGTGTGGTGCAGCGCGTAGATCGCCGCCCGCAGCCGCTCCACCGCGTGCCGCGTGAGGTCCTTCGCTGCGCCGAGTCGTTCGATCGTCGGCCCCACGTCATCCGGGCCGTCGAGCAGCTCCGACCGGCACAGCTCGATCGTCATACCCGCCGACAGCACGTCCTGGGTGACGCTGTCGTGCAGCTCCCGCGCGATGCGGTGCCGCTCGTCGTCGAGCGCCTGCCGCTGCATCGCCGCGATGAGCCGCTGCTGCGTCTCGGCCAGCTCGGCGTTGCGCGCGGCCAGGTCGCGGGCGCGCTGCTCCGCCGTCTCCGACAGTTGCGCGGTCCTGCCCCGCAGCCGCGTCGTGGCGTGCAGCAGGAACGAGTTGTGTAGCGCGACGGCGGCGTGGTTGGCCAGCACCCGCAGCAGCGCCAGGTCGGTGTCGGCGACCGTGACGGCGGGGCCGGGCCGCGCGGCGATGCCGCCGACGGGCTCGCCGTCCAGCGTCATGCCGACCCGCACGATCCCGGTGTGCTGGTAGTCCGCGTTGACGTCGGTGACGTCGTCGTGCTCCGCCTCCCATGGGCTCGTGGTCCTTCGGGTTCGGCGTGACATCGGACCACACGATCGGGCGAAGACCCGCCAGCTGCAGGTGTCCCACCGCCTCGGACACCCACCCCGCCTCCTGGATGCCGCCGTCGGTGACGACGAACGGCTTCCTGGCCCCCACCCGCAGCGCGGCGTGCCCCAGCTCGGCGAGCGAGCCGGGGCCGAGCACGATCTCCGGGGCGTGGAACTTGGCGAGCTGGAACGCCGCCTCGATGGAGTCCGGCCGGGCAGCGCGGGGGCCGCTCAGCTCGTCCGGCAGCGTGCCGCTGTCCGGGTCGCTGAGCAGGTCGGCGCCGTTGTGGTCCGGCTGGGACCAGGCGAGCGCGCCTGGCGGCATCGCATCGATGGCCGGGGTCACGTGAGACACGAGAACACTCCTCGGTGGTTCGATGTCGCGGCCAGAACCCCACCAGCGTAATACTTTGGTGACAGGCGACACACCGTTCACACCGATGGCCGTACCTGTCCGATCGGATAGGTACCGGGGGTGTTGCACTGCCGCGCCCTACGCGAGTTTGATCAACCTTGCTCCCTGCGTTGCCAGATTATTTCCGTTTTGTCGGGTACTTTTCGTAACCCAAGGAGTGAGGTAGATCAACTGCTCGCGACGCCGGCGATACCATCCATGTCCGCCCGTGTCGGCGCGTCCGACACTGTGACGGCAATCGCCAGACGTCGACCCGGCGCGAACGGCCGGTGCTCGACTAAGCTCGACACCGAGTCGTGCGTGGTGGAGGTTGGGATGGAATCGCTGGACATCCGGGATGATCTGGTGCCGTTGCGCACCGACTTCGACGTCTCGTGGCGCGGCTACGACCGCGACCAGGTGCGCCGGTACGTCCACGGCGTCGAGGCCGAGCTACGCCTGGTGACCGCCGATCGCGACGCCGCTGCGGCCGAGACGGAAAGCCTCGCCACACAACTGGAAGCGAGCCGATCCGAGGTCCGCGACCTGCGTGTGCGGCTGGACCAGGTGTGCCGCACGCCGATCGACCCCGAGGCGGTGCCGGGACGGCTGCGGCGGATGGTCGAACTCGCCCGGCAGGAAGCCGCCGAGATCACCACACGCGCGCAGGCCGCCGCCGAGCACACCTGGAGCACCGCGCACGACACGGCGCAGCGGCTGCGGAAACGGTCCGAGTGGTTCCTCGCGGACCTTGAAGCGCAACGGGCCGCGATGGTGACCGAGTACCGCGAGCTGATGGCCCGCGCCCACAGCGAGGCCGAGACGATGTCGCGCGAAGCGGAGCGTCGCCGCATCGAGCTGGACGAGGCGACCGAGCAGCACCGCAAGCAGGTCACGAAGGATTTCGAGATCGCCATGCTTGCCCGGCGGGTCGAGGCGCGCCGGGACATCGCCGAGCAGCGGCGTACCGCGCAGGCGGACGCCGAGCGCATCGTCGCCAACGCCCGTGCCGAAGCCTCGCGGATCGTGCAGGCGGCACAGCGGGAAGCCGACGCGCTACGGCAGCTCAAGGATGGGCTCGCGGAACGGGTGCGCGCCCTGGGCCGGATGCTGGCCGACGCCGCGCCGATCCTGGGCTCCGACGACGACCCGGTGCCTGAGCAGCGGATCGCCACCACGGCGTGACCGGCACAGCGCTCCAGGTGTGACCGCCCGCGCCACGGGGTACTCGGGGTCTCGACGGCGTCGAGACGAACGAGGTGAGTGTCATGCCCCGATGGATTCGCTGGTTCTGGGAACGGTTCCGGCAGCCCGTCGACACCCCGAGGGAGTCCGACGTCCCAACCGACCCCACTGTGGCGTCCTCCCGCCCGCAACGCAGTGGGCGCGACACCGCGGCCGGGCACGGATCCGAAACCTTCGTCGGCAGGCTCTCGGACGACTTCAGCGCCGAGGAACAGTCCGGCGCCGAGCAGCGCAAGCACGGTAAGGCCAAGCGCGACTGACACTGATCCATGCCGGAACTCGCCGACGTCGAAGGCTTCCGCCGCGTGTTCAACGACCACGCCCGGGGCGCGGTGCGCGTGCGCGACGCTCAGGTGGTGCGGGGCACCGGCCCCCGCACGCTGACGACGGCGCTCGACGGAGCGCGGTTCGGCCCGGCGCGTCGGCACGGCAAGTGGCTGATCGCCCCCGTGCGCGGCTCGGACGACGCCGTGCTGCTGCATTTCGGCATGACCGGCAGCCTGGAGTGGTCGGACGCGAACGAGCAGGAGCACCGCCACGACCGCGTGGTGTTCGCGTTCGACGACGGCGAGCTGCGCTACCGCGACATGCGCAAGCTGGAGGGCCTGCACCTGACGCGCGGCGACGCCGACCGCGAGCGGGTGCTCGGCGACCTCGGCGTGGACGCGACCGAGGTGTCTCGCCAGCGACTCTGCGACCTGCTGGCGCAGCGGGACCGGCAGGTGAAGGCGTTGCTGCTGGACCAGTCGGAGATCGCAGGGCTCGGCACGCTGCTGGCTGACGAGACCCTGTGGCGGGCCCGCATCCGCGCGTCCGCGCTCAGCGCGCGCGAGTGCGGACGACTGCGCACCCGCATGTGCACGGTGCTGCGGCAGGCCATCGACGCGGGCCGGGTGCCCCGGCGGAACTGGCTGACCGGACACCGCCACGCGCTGAGGTGCTACCCCGCCACCGCACTCACCCCGCCGAACGCCCCGTGCCGGAAGGCGTCCACGAACCGGGCGTGATCAGCGCGGGTGCACTCGGCGTACTCGCGGGCGAAGTCCTGCACCCACCGGACCAGCTCGCCGACGTGCCCGTCGACGCGCGCCAGCACCAAATCCTCCACCTGCTCCTCCACGGCGAGCCCCTCGGCGTCGGCGTCGGCGACGCAGTGCATCTTGGCGGTCGCCTTGCCCAGATCGGTCACCAACTCGGTGATCTCACCCGGTTCCGTCAGGTCGTCCCATTCCAGGTCGGTCTCGTACGGCGACAACTCGCTGACGACGAACCCGGTGCCGTCGATCTCGGTCCAGCCAAGGTACGGGTCGGTGTGGACCTGCAACGCCCGCTGCGACAGCGCGGTCCGGTGGCCGTGGTGCTCGAACGCCCCTGCCAGCCGGTCGTCGTGCACCACCGCGCTCGCCGCCGCGACGTTGCCTTCCTTCACCGAGAGGATCACGTCGTTCTCCAGCGCCTGGCTGTGGCCTTCCAGCAGCAGGTTGTAGGCCCGCAGTCCCGCGCTGCCGATGCCGAACCCGGAGCGCCCGACGACGTCCTTGACCGCGAACGCGATGTCGCTCGACGCCCGCTTGGACTGCGGGATGGTGTCCAGATAACGCTGGTATGCCCGCATGACCCGGTCGTGCTCGTCGTCGTCGAGCCGCCGCACACCGGGGCCTTCGACGAACTGCCGGTCCTCCCCGATGACCGCCGTGTTCGCCGTGAGCAGGTCGATCCGGCTGGCCGACCGCGCGGCCAGGAGTGTGTCCCGGACCGGGCCGCGCGCGTTGTCCAGGCGCAGCGCCCAGTCCTGGTCCCGTTCCGAACTGGTGTAGTAGGAGACCTGCTCCACATAGGACCGGATGAAGCGGGCGATCAGCTCGTCGATGACGTCGTCCGGAAACGCCTTGCGCCAGCCGATCAGCGCGAGGCTGGCCGCGCAGCGCTGCAGGTCCCACGTGAAGTGGCCGAGGTAAGCCTCATCGAAGTCGTTGACGTCGAAGATCAGCCAGCCCTGGTCGTTGAGGTAGGTGCCGAAGTTCTCCGCGTGCAGGTCGCCGTGGATCCACACCCGCGACAGCGCGCCGGTTGCCCACGGATCCTCCCGCTCGGCCATGTCCGCGAAGAACAACGCCGCCGAGCCGCGATAGAACGCGAACGGGTCCGCCGCCATCTTGCGGAACCGTTTCCGGAACGCGGCGGGGCCGCGCCGGACCCGCTCGGCGAAGGCGTTCTCCAGGATGCTGACGATCTGCTCAGTGCGCTGTTCACTCATCGCCCGCGACCGTACCTGTCGCGGCCAGGGTCAGCGCACGGTCACCAGGTGTCCACGAACGCACGTCCACCCGGCTCGCGCGGCGGGTCCGCCAGGGTCGTCGTGATCCAGCGGCGGGTGTCGGCGGGGTCGATGACGTCGTCGATCTCGAACACCGACGCCGCGTTCAGCGCCTTGCCGTGCTCGTAGGCCATCGCCACCATCTGGTCGAACAGCCGCTGCCGCTCCTCGGGGTCGGACACCGCGTCCAACTCCTTGCGGAAGCCGAGCTTGACCGCGCCTTCCAGCCCCATGCCGCCGAGCTCACCGGTCGGCCAGGACACCGTCGCGACCGGCACGGTGAGGCTGCCCCCCGCCATCGCCATCGCGCCCAGCCCGTACGCCTTGCGCAGCACGATCACGCACATCGGCACCCGCAGGTTCGCGCCGGTGACGAACATCCGGCTGACGTGCCGCACGGTCGCGGTCCGCTCGGCGTCCGGGCCGACCATGAACCCCGGCGTGTCGCACAACGACACGATCGGCAGCCCATGCGCGGCGCACAACTGCAGGAACCGGGACGCCTTGTCGGCGGCCTCGCTGTCGATCGCGCCGCCGAGGTGCGCCGGGTTGTTCGCGATCAGCCCGTACGGTTTCCCCTCGATCCGCACCAGCGCGGTGATGATGCCGTGGCCGAAATCCCGCCGCAGTTCCAGCACGCTGCCGGTGTCGCCCAGGGTGTCGATCACCGCGCGGACGTCGTAGACCCGCACCCGGTTCTCCGGCACCGCCTGCCGCAGCCGCCGCTGGTCCGCGCTGGACCACTCCGCGAGCGCGCCCTGGAAGTACGACAGGTACCGCTGCGCGACCTCGGTCGCCTCGGTCTCGTCCGCCACAACGACGTCGACCACGCCGTTGGGCGCTTGGACGTCGATGGGGCCGACCTCGTCGGGTTCGTACGTGCCGAGCCCGCCGCCCTCGATCATCGCGGGACCGCCCATGCCGATCGTGGCGTCCCGCGTCGCGATCACGACGTCGCAGCAGCCAAGCAGCGCCGCGTTACCCGCGAAGCACCGGCCCGAGGCGATGCCGACCAACGGCACCTGCCCGCTGAGCTTCGCGAACAGGTGAAACGCCATCACCTGCAAGCCGGACACCGTGGGGATGTCGACGTCGCCGGGCCGTCCCCCGCCACCCTCGGCATAGAGCACCACCGGCAGCCGCCGACGCGAGGCGACGTCGAACAGCCGGTCCTTCTTGAGGTGGTTGTACGCGCCCTGGGTGCCCGCCAGCACCGTCGCGTCGTAGGACAGCACCGCGCACTGCGCCGCCGCCTCCCCGACCAGCGCGCCGTTGACCCGCGCCAACCCGCCGACGAGGCCGTCAGCCGGGGTGCGGTCGATCAGGTCATCCAGCGAGCGGCGCTGCCGTTGCGCGGCGACCACGAGCGGCCCGTACTCCAGGAAGGTGCCCTCGTCGCAGAGCGCGGCGATGTTCTCCCGCGCGGTGCGCCGCCCGGCGTCGTGCCGCTTGGCGACGGCGTCCGGGCGCTGCGCGTCCTGTCCGACGGCGTGCCGGCGCCGCACCTCGTCCAGGTCGGCGCGCACGGCGGCCAAGTCGTCCTCGGTGTCGGCTGGGTCCTCCGCGACCGGCTCCGCAGCGGCGACGACGTCCAGCAGCCGCTCGTCGCGGCGCACCGTCTCACCCTCGGCCACCGCCACCCGCGCGACCACGCCCGCGTGCGGCGCGGCGACGATGTGTTCCATCTTCATCGACTCCAGCACGACGAGCTGCTGACCCGAGCGAACCCGCGCGCCGTCGCTCACCGCGACCCGCACCACCGTGCCCAGCATCGGGGCGAGCACCGCGCCGTTCGTATCGTGATCCACATCCGAAAGCTTCTCACGACGTGACAAGGGTGGCTCGCGTCAGGACAGCAGCATGTCGAGGCCGACGAACCGGTAGCCGCGCTCGCGCACCTCGCGGATGATCGTCGGCAGCGCGTCGGCGTCGATCGTGGACCCGTCGGACGGGTGCGCGCCGACGTGCGCCAGCACGATCTGGCCCGGCCGCAAGGTGTCGAGCACGCGCCGAACGGCCTTCTCCTTGGTCGCACCGGCGCTTGGCCCCTGCCAGCCTGCGGTGTCGACGGTCCAGCCCACCGTCAGGTACCCGACGTCGTTGACCGCCCGGATGGCGCGGTCGTTGCGGTCGCCGTACGGGAACCGGAACAACGGCCTCGTGTCGGCGCCGAGATCCCCGAGCGTGCGCTCGGCGAAGGCCACCTCCGCGCCGATCTCCGCGTTGGTGAGCTTGCTGAACTCCGGGTGCGTCTCCGAGTGGTTGCCGATGCGGTGGCCCGAGTTCACGATCGCCCGCGCCGCGTCAGGAGCGCCTTGAGCGAACGCGCCGGTCAGGAAGAACGCCGCCGGGACGCCGGTCCGGTCGAGGGTGTCCAGGATGCTGGTGGTGCCGCCGCCGTTGCCGCCCGCGTCGAAGGTCAGCGCGACGACCTTCCGTGACGTCGGGATGCGTTTGACGTCCTTGCCAGCCAGCTCCGGCGGGAACGGCGGCGTGGTGGGCGCTGTGGTGGTCCCTGCGGGTGGGGACGTCGTGCGCGGTTCGCCGACCGCACGTTCACCGATCGGTGTGACGCCGAGAAGCATGACAAGCACGGTGGCGGCCACCACCGCTGCCGCCGCCGTCCCGGCGGCGATCCCAGTTCTGCGCAGCACAGCACGGTTCCTTCCCCGACGTTCCCACGCCAGCATCACCGCCGCGTCAGGCGAGGGCAAGGAACCACTGAACGCGTGTCGCCAAGGCCGTTGGTCTCATGGTTGACGTTCGCGAACCGGGGTACCCACTCCCCGACAAAACCGCCAGAACACCCTTCGATTCGGTGGTCGGCTCCGAACACGATGTAAACACAGTCCGTGGCATGAGGAGTCAGGTCATGTTCGGCACGACAACTTCGGGTTTCGCGCTCTGGTCGGCGCTCCAGCCCGGCGGGAACCCGCTCATCAGACCGTCGGACCGCCGCCAGGCCCGGCTCGCGGCGGCCGTCATCGCGCTCGCGCTGCTCGCGGCGCCACTGCTGGCCGCGTATGGCTTCAGCTACCACGCCAGCCTCACCGACCGCGCCGCAGCGCAGCAGCAGGACCGCTACCAGGTGAACGCCGAACTGGTGGACGAGGCGCCGGTGAGCCACCAGCCCGCTGCGGCGGCGTGGCAGACACCGCGCCAGGCAACGGCGCTGGCAGCGTGGATCACTCGGGATGGTCAGCGGCACGAGGGCGAAATTCCCGTGTCCGCTGGCGCGAATGTCGGCGACACGGTCGCCATCTGGGTAAACGCCGAGGGCACTCGAACGAGCGCTCCCTTCGCCGCGAACCAGACGATCACCGCCGCGGTGATGACGACGATCGGCAGTTGGCTGGTGTTCGTCACCGCGCTCGCCGGGATCTACCTGCTGATGTGCGTCCGGCTGGACCGCGACCGCTACGCCGCGTGGGAACGCGAGTGGCAGGAGCTGGACGAACACCGCAGGTGACACGCACCGGCCCCGGAGTCCTGTCCGCGGTTGGGACGCGGCGGCATACTCGGACCATGAACGCGAAGTGGGACGCCGACGCCACGCTGGTGCTCGGCGAGCGGACGGTGCCGTTGCTCGATCGCGCGCGGGTGTACGCCTGCGGCATCACGCCTTACGACGTCACCCATCTCGGGCACGCGGCGACGTTCGTCTGGGTGGACGTCCTCGCGCGGGCGCTCTGGCAGCTCGGGGTGGACGCCGAGATCTGCCGCAACGTCACCGACGTGGACGACGTCCTGGACGAGGCCGCCGCGCGGGCGGGCACCGACGCCGACTGGTACGCCGCCGTCGGGCAGTTCCAGTTCGACACCGACATGACGAACCTCAAGGTCCGCACGCCGCGCCACGAGCCCCGCGCCCACCGCTACATCCCGCACGTCGTCAGGCTCGCGCGGCACCTGGTGCGCTCCGGGCACGCCTACGTCGCCGACGGCAGCGTGTACTTCCGGGGCGCCGACATCCCCGGCCACGCCGGGATCGACCGGGCGACCGCGCTGGAGCTGGCCGCCGAGTTCGGCGGGCAGCCGGACGACCCGGCCAAGCACGACCCGCTGGACGTCGCGATCTGGCAGGCGTGCGGCCCCGACCGGGTCGGCTGGGACTCGCCGTGGGGCCGGGGGCGTCCCGGCTGGCACGCCGAGTGCGTGGCCATGGCGTCGTCGACGTTCGGTGTCGGTGTCGACGTCCACGCGGGCGGCGCCGACCTGACCTACCCGCACCACGCCTGTCACGCCGCGATGGCCGAGGCGCTGACCGGCGTGCGGCCGTACACGCGGTCGTGGCTGCACGTCGGGGTGGTGACCGTTGACGGCGAGAAGATGGCGAAGTCGTCCGGGAACCTGGTGCTGATCTCCGACCTGCTGACCGACCACGCTGCGGCGGTGGTGCGGATGATGATCCTGGACCGGCCGTGGCACCAGTCCTGGGACTACACCCCGGCGCTGCTCGACACGGCGGCGGAGCGCCTGGCGGCGCTCTACAGCGCGGCGGGCCGTCGCACCGCCGACACCGCAGCCGCCGAGGACGAGCTGCGCACGGCGCTGGCCACCGACCTGAACGTGCCGCACGCGGTGGACATAGCCATCGACAGCGGCGGCGACGCGGCACGCGCGATGGTGTCCGTGCTCGGGCTCGGCTGAGCTGCCCGGCCCGTATACGTAAGGAGTGATTCCATGAGCACGCAGACGACCGAGTTCGTCCGCGCCCCCAACGCGTTCGCCGACCGGGTGACCGCCGATGGTTCGTCCGGGTGGCCCGTTGAGCCCGGCCGGTACCGGCTGGTGGTGAGCAAGGCGTGCCCGTGGGCCAGCCGGGGGCTGATCTCGCGGCGACTGCTTGGCCTGGAAGACGTCCTCTCCGTCGCGGTCGCCGACCCGATCCAGGACGAGCGCAGTTGGCGGTTCACCCTCGACCCCGGTGACCACGACCCGGTGCTGGGCATCCGGTTCCTGTCCGAGGCGTACTACAAGGCCGACCCGGACTACACCGGCGGCATCAGCGTGCCCGCGCTGGTCGACGTCCCGAGCGGGAAGCTGGTCAGCAACGACTATCCGCAGCTCACGCTGGACTTCGCGACCGAGTGGCGCGCCTACCACCGAGAGGGTGCGCCGGACCTCTACCCGGAGCCCCTGCGGGCCGAGATCGATGAGATCAACGACGCCGTGTTCACCGACGTCAACAATGCCGTCTACCAGGCGGGCTTCGCCAGGCGGCCGGAGGCGTACGCCGACGCCTACCACCGGTTGTTCACGCGGCTGGACGCGCTGTCCGAGCGGCTTGAGCGGCAGCGGTTCCTGGTCGGCGACACCATCACCGAGGCAGACATCCGGCTGTTCACGACGCTGGTGCGGTTCGACGCGGTGTATCACAACCACTTCAAGTGCAACCGGAACAAGCTCGCCGAGATGCCGGTGCTGTGGGCGTACGCGCGGGACCTGTACCAGACGCCGGGGTTCGGAGACACGGTCGACTTCGACCACATCAAGCGCCACTACTACCTGGTTCACACCAACATCAACCCGACGGGCATCGTGCCGCTCGGCCCTGACCTGTCCGGCTGGGACACTCCGCACGGCCGCGAACAGCTCGGCGGGCGGCCGTTCGGGGACGGCACGCCACCCGCCCGGGCGTAGGGGCTGCGATGAAGGGATTCTTACTTGCGTCTGACGCAAGTAAGAATCCCTTCATCGCACCTACCGCCGCCTGACCACCACGGCCAGCAGCGCGAGGGATTAGCCGCGCCCGCAGTGGCTACCCCACTCGTATGAGTACGCGCAAACCCCGCCGCAAGCTCACTCGGGAGGACTACGAACGCGGGCTCCCGGACTATCACGACCCGACCGGCGGCTGGGCTGGCGCCGCGCCGATGTACAGCGCGTTGACGCTGCGGCTGTGGCTTGCCGGGCTCGGCGCGGTGCTGTGCGCGGCCGTCGGGGTGCTGTGGGTCGCCGTCGGGGTGCTGTGGGTCGCCGTCGGCGACATGGTGTGGCTCGGCGTCGTGATGTTCGCCGTCGCGGCGGGTCTCGTCGTCGACTTCGGCTGGGTGCTGCACCGCAAACATCGCGGCGAGCCGGGCTGACCAGCGCGGATTGATCCGCGCCACGGCTGGGTACTCCGTGACTGACGAAGACACCCGGCGCAAGGGAGGTCATGGTGGACATCGCGGTGGATTCGGGCCTGCGTGAGCTGGTAAGCAGGGCGCGACGCACCCGGGGAACGCCGTTCGCTTCGGTGTACTACGACAGCTCGCACACCACCGAGGACGCCACCAAGGTGCTGGAGCTGACCTGGCGCGAACTGGCCGACGACCTCAGGACGCAGGGCGCGGACCCGGAGACGATCACGGCACTGGAAGACGCTGTGTGGGCCGCACCGTACCCAGTTGGGCCCGGCGGACGTGGCATGATCGCCTCCGGCGGTCAGGTGCTGGTCGACCGCGCGCTCGGTGAGCCGCCAGAGCGGTCAGTGGCGCGGTGGTCCACACTGCCCTACCTGGTGCCGCTCGTCGCGCACGCGCCGCCGACGGTGCCGCACGTCGTCGCCACCGTCGACAAGATCGGCGCCGAGGTCACCGGGATCGACAACTCCGGCGAGGTCGCGTACCGGCATCCGGTGCTCGGCTCCGAGCACCCGGTGCACGAGGCGGGCAGCAACGCCGGGCTCCCGCGCAGGCACGACCGGGAGCACGTGCAGGAGACCGTCCGACAGAACATCCATCTCGTCGCGGACGACATCACCAAGGTCGCGGACGCGGTCGGCGCGGAGCTGATCGTGCTCTCCGGCGAGGTGCAGGGCAGGCGCTGGCTGCGGGACGCGCTCCCCGACCGGCTGCACGACCAGATCGTCGACGTCGGCGACGGCGGACGCATCCAGGCCGAGTACGGCGACGCGCTCGAGCAGGAGGTCAACACCCTCGTGGCCGAGCGGGAGCGGCAGCGGACCGCCGCGCGCGCCGACCAGTTCCGGGCCGAGCTGGCCCAGGGCGTCGACGGCCTCGGGGTGCAGGGCCTCAGCTCCGTGTGCGCCGCGTTGCGCGAGGCGAACGTGGCCGCGCTGTTGATCGGCGCGGACGACGACCAGCGCGTCTACACCGGCGCCGATCCGATCGAGCTCGCCACCGATCCCGAGGTGCTTGAGGAGCTCGGCCTCTCGGTGGTCGACCAGGACCGCGCGGACGAGGCGCTGCCACTCGCCGCGCTCGCCGTCGGCGCCGACCTCGTCGTCGTCGGGGACGAGGTGGCGTTGCAGGACGGGTTCGGCGTGCTGCGCCGCTACCGAGGAGGCTCCCATGCCGATCGTGGGGCGTGAGGTCCCGATCTCGAACCAGGACAAGGTGCTGTTCGCGCAGGCGGGGCTCACCAAGGGCGACCTCGCCGACCACATGCACCACGTGGCCGAGGTGATGCTGCCGCACCTGCGGGACCGTCCGCTCACGCTGCGGCGCTACCCCGACGGCATCGACGCCGACGGCTTCATGCAGAAGCAGGCGTCGGAGCACTTCCCGAAATGGCTGGACACGGCGGACGTGCCGCTGCGCGAGGGCGGTACCCAGCGTGCGGTGCTCGCCACCAGCGAGGCGGCGCTGACGTACCTGGCCGACCAGGCCGCGATCGAGTTCCACATCTGGCCGTCGACGACGGCCGCGTTGGACTGCCCTGACCTGCTGGTGATCGACATCGATCCACCGGAAGGGTCCGCCGCGATCGGGGAGGTCCGGAGCGTGGCGCGGCGGCTGCGGGACCTGTTCGGGGAGCTGGGGCTGCTCGCCTACCTGCAAGCCACCGGTGGGCGCGGCTTTCACGTCGTCGCACCGCTTGACCAGTCGGCGGACGCCGACCAGGTGCGGCGGCTCGCGGCCGACATCGCCGACACCCTGGTCGCCGCCGACCCGCACCGGCTCACCACGGAGTTCCGCAAGGAACGCCGGGGTGAGCGGATCTTCCTGGACGTCAACCGCAATGGCTATGGACAGACGTTCATCGCGCCGTACTCGGTGCGCGCCCGGCCCGGCGCGGCCTGCGCCGTGCCGATCGACTGGAGCGAGCTGGCCGGCGCGTGGTCGACCGGCTGGGACATGCGGCGCCTGCACCGGCGGTTGGCGCAGAAGACCGACCCGTGGCAGCGGCTGCACGACAAACGCCTGGCCTGCTCGCCAGGCGAGGCGGCGCGCCGGTTGGCGGAGCTGCGGGGATAGCGGCAGGGCCGACACTCGTCGGGGGGTCGGCCCTGCCGCTCACTCCTCCGCGCGGTCGGGTGGCTTCGGCGTGTCGGGCGGGTCGTGGGGCTCGCGGAGCGCGTTGGCGACCGAGCCGCCTGCCTTGTCCGCGCTCTGACCGCGCCGCTCGGCGTCCGAGGGCGGTTCTTCCACGTCGAATTGTTCGCGCACCAGCGGTTCCTCTTCGCGCACCAGCGGTTCCTCGGGGTCCACCGCCGGGTCGTCCATCGACGCGTCCAGCTCGCTGACCGGGGTCGCCGACACCGGCGGGTCCGGCGGCGCGGACGCCTCGGTGTCCGGCTGTTCCTGCTGAATCCGATCTTCCAGGGTCTCGCCCTGCTCCTGCTCGAACGGCGTCCGGTCGTAGTGCTCGGCCGCCGACCACTGCTCGGGCGGCTCGACGCCGGTCTCAAGCGGATCGACCTTGAGGCGGTCCTCGTCGAGGTCTTCGCTGCTGTTCAGCGCCGCCGGATCGGTCTCGACGTCGTCGGGCATGCCGGTGTCCTGCGGCGGCGTGCCGGGGTCCTTGCCCTCCGTCATGGCGACCTCCCATCAGGCGGCATCGCTGTCACAGGGAGGGTTGACTCGCCACGCGGCGGCGAAACATCGCCGCCGTCGAGTGCGGTTTCCAGCGTACGGACGTTGTCGATCTGACGACGTTTGTGTCGCTATCACGACCGAGATGTCTTCAGATCAACACGCGGTGGCGCGGCGAACCAGGCATGACTACACCGAAAGCGGTGTCACGGAGTGCCCGTCCCACTACTCTGTGAGCATGGGCGATCAGGTTTCGGGACTCGATCCGGCCTTGCGGGCTGAGCTGCACGAACTGACGGCGAGCCTCTGCAAGGCGCTCAACGACCCCAAGCGACTCATGCTGATGTACGCGCTCGCGGACGGCAGCCGCTCGGTCGGGGAGCTCTGCACCATGCTCGAAACCACGCAGCCGAACGTGTCGCAGCACCTGGCGATGCTGCGCGAACGCGGCGTCGTCGACGCCACCCGGCGCGGCACCAGCATCTTCTACTCGCTGCGGTATCCCCAGCTCGTCGAGGCGATCGACGTCCTGCGCGGCGTCATGGCCGAGGAGGCGGGCCGCCGCCAGGGACTCGTCGCGAAGCAGTAGGGGCGCGGCGCTCACACCAACTGCCGCAACTGCCGCGTCGCCGCGACGACGTCGCGCAGCACCGGACCGAGCTGCTCCCCCGCGCGCAGCACCAGCCGCAGCGTGCGGCGCAGGTCCAATCCGGACGTCGGCACGACGACGACCTTGCCCGCCGCGACGTCGTCGGCGAGCACCAGCGAGCTGAGCACGGCGGGACCGATCCCCGCCTCGACCGCGGCCTTGATCGCCGTCGTTGAGGACAGCTCCATGATGGGCTCCGGCCGGTCGTCGTCGGTGAAACCGAGCCGCGCCAGCTCGTGGTCCAGCACGTAGCGGGTGCCGGAACCGGGCTCGCGGCTGATCAGCGGCGTGCGGGCGAGTTCGTCGGCGGTCACCGGATCGCGGCGGGTGGCCCACACGTGGTTGTGCGGCACCACAAGCAGCAGCTCGTCGGTGGCGACCACATGCGACTCCAGCCCCTCGCTGACTTCGGCGCCCTCCACGAACCCGAGATCGACGTCCCCACTGAGCACCTTCTCCGCGACCAGCACCGAGTTCACGACCTGCAAGCCGATCGACGCCGTGGCCAGTCGTCGTCGCAGCTCGGACAACCAGCGCGGCAACAGGTACTCCGCGATCGTCATGCTGCACGCCAGTCGAACCCGGCTGGCCTGCTCGTTGCGCAGCGCCTCGATGCCCGCGTCCAGCTCGCCCGCCGCGTCGACTACCCGCCGCGCCCAGTCGGCGATCATCGCGCCGTTCTCGGTGAGCCGGGAACCCGTGTTGGAGCGGACGATCAGCGGCACACCGATCAGTCGCTCCATCGTGCGAATTCGCGACGCGGCGGCGGGCTGCGAGATGCCGCGCTCGCGGGCCGCTTTGCCCAGGCTGCCCAGGCGCGCGACGCTGAGCAGCAGGTCGAGCGCGCCCAGTTCGGGCACCCGCGAGGGCAACGGCACGGCGCCCACCTCCCACTCCCAAGCCCAGGTTTGGACCTCCCAAAGCCAAGGTTAGTACCGCGCCGAGTGCACCGCTAATACGGTCACAGTGAGTCAGTGACGTCTCGCGGTGCTCGCCCTCGGAGGTCGCCCCATGCGGTATGGCTTCGCCATCGACCAGCACACCTGCATCGGCTGTCATGCCTGCACCGTGGCCTGCAAGACCGAGCACGACGTCCCGGTCGGCCAGTTCCGCACCTGGGTGAAGTACGTCGAGTCGGGCGAGTTCCCCGCTACCACCCGTGACTTCGGGGTCATGCGATGCAACCACTGCACCGACGCACCGTGCGTGACGATCTGCCCGACCCAGGCGCTGTTCACACGCGACGACGGCATCGTCGACTTCGACAACGAGCGCTGCATCGGTTGCAAGGCGTGCATGCAGGGCTGCCCGTACGACGCCATCTACCTCGACGCCGACACCAACACCGCCGCCAAATGCAACTTCTGCGCCCACCGCGTCGACGAAGGGCTCGAACCCGCGTGCGTCGTCGTCTGTCCCACTCACTCCATCTGGGTCGGCGACCTGGACGACCCGCAGAGCGGCATCGCCAAGTTGGTCAACCAGAACCCCACGCAGGTGCGCGCGCCGGAGCAGAACAGAACACCGGCCCGAACGTCTTCTACCTCGGCGCCGACCGCGCCGTGCTGGACCCGACCGCCGCCCCGGTCGGCGACTCCTACCTCTGGGCCCGCCCCGACGAGCACCGCCGCGAGGTCTCCCGCGACCTGCCGACCGACCCGGTCACCCAGGCCCGCACCACCCTCAACACCGCCCACCCCCGCCCGTGGGGCTGGCGGGTGACGACGTATCTGTGGACCAAGGCGGTCGGCGCGGGCGCGATGCTGCTGGCCGCGCTGGCGCACCTGGCGGGCATCGACCTCGCCGTCGTGGGCGACGTCGTCGCGCCCGCGCTCGGCGTCGCGGGCATCGGCATCACCGGCGCGCTGCTGGTCTGGGACCTGAAACGCCCGGAGCGGTTCCTCTACATCCTGCTCAAACCCAACCCGCGCTCGTGGATGTTCTGGGGCGCGATCGTGCTCGCGGCGGGCGCGGCGCTGTTCACGGCGTGGCTGGCGGCGGGCATCCTCGGTGCCCCCGACACCGTCTACGACTGGCTGGCCGTGCCCGCGCTGGTCGCCGCCGCGATGACGGCGGGCTACACCGGGTTCCTGTTCGGTCAGGCCGAGGGCCGCGACCTGTGGCAGTCGCCGCTGCTGTTCTGGCACCTGATCGTGCAGGCGGTCATGGTCGGCGCGGGCGCCATGGCGCTCGCTGGCATCGGCGCCGGGCTTGACGCCGAAGCGACCGCCCTGCTGCTGGCGGCTCTGACGCTTGGCACGCTCGGGCACGTCGTGATGGTGCTGTTCGAGTTCCTGGGCAGGCACACCAGCAAGCAGGCCGCGACCGCCGCACACATGGTCACCCACGGCCGCTACGCCCGGCTGTTCTGGACCGGCGGCGTCGGGCTCGCCGCGCTCGCCGCCGCCGTCGCCGGAACCGCATGGGCGGCGGGCACGCTGCTGGTCGCCGCCGTGGCCGGTCTGCTGGTCCAGGCCGCCCTGCTGATCTACGAGAGCGTGTTCGTCCGCGCGGGCCAAGACGTCCCACTGTCCTGAGAGGATCGACATGAGCGTAGAACCGGACCTCCCAGGCGCCCGCCGTCACGAGCACCTGCGCAACTTCCCGCCGGTGTCCTCGTGGGACAACCACGTCGAGTACGACGCCAAGGCACACCCGCGCAAGGTGCCGCACTCCTACATGCTGATCCCCACCACGTGCTTCAACTGCGAGAGCGCCTGCGGGCTGCTCGCCTACGTCGACAAGGACGACCTCTCGGTCAAGAAGCTGGAAGGCAACCCCGCGCACCCCGGCTCGCGCGGGCGAAACTGCGCCAAGGGACCGGCGACCGTCAACCAGCTCAACGACCCGGAGCGCATCCTCTACCCGCTGCGGCGCACCGGCGAGCGCGGCGCGGGCCAGTGGGAGCGCGTCAGCTGGGACGACGCCCTCAACGACATCGCGAGCCGGATCAGCACCGCGATCACGGATGGCCGCCACGAGGACGTCATGTATCACGTCGGACGTCCCGGCGAGGACGGCTTCACCGAGCGCGTCCTCAACACCTGGGGCGTGGACGGCCACAACACCCACACCAACATCTGCTCGGCGGGTACCCGGCTCGGCATGTCGCTGTGGACCGGCTTCGACCGACCCTCGGCGGACCACGCCAACGCCAAGGTGATCCTGCTGCTGTCCAGCCACCTCGAGACCGGGCACTACTTCAACCCGCACGCCCAGCGGATCATGGAGGGCAAGCAGTCCGGCGCGAAGCTGGTCGTGCTCGACCCGAGGATGTCCAACACCGCCGCGCACGCCGACGCCTGGCTGGCGCCGTGGCCGGGCAGCGAGGCCGCGATCCTGCTCGCAGTCGCGTCGTACCTGCTGCGCACCCGGCGCATCGACGAGGCGTTCCTGCGCCGCTGGCTCAACTGGCAGACCTACCTGGCCGAACTCCACCCGGACGCCGCGCAGGACTTCGACACCTTCCTCGACCGCATCACCGCCGACTACGCCGAGTTCACGTTCGACTTCGCCGCCGAGGAAGCGCAGGTGCCGGTCGAGCGGATCGCGGAGATCGCCGAGATCGTCGCGGACTGCGACGGCAGGCTCTCCGCCCACATCTGGCGCGCCGCCGCTGCGGGCAACCTCGGCGGCTGGCAGGTGGCGCGGGCGCTGTGGTTCGTGCTCGCGCTGACCGGCAGCATCGGCGGACGCGGCGGCACCAGCCCGAACGGGTGGCACAAGTTCATCCCGCAGGGCCCCAACATGCCCGGCCACCACGAGCACTGGAACGAGCTGATCTGGCCCCGCGAATACCCCCTGGCGACCAACGAGCTGTCGTTCCTGCTGCCGCACTTCCTCCGCGAGGGACGCGGGACCCTCGACGTCTACTTCTCCCGCGTCTACAACCCGATCTGGACCAACCCGGACGGCTTCACCTGGATCGAGACGCTCACCGACCCCGACAAGATCGGACTGCACGTCGCGCTGACCCCGACGTGGTCGGAGACCGCCGAGTTCGCCGACTACGTGCTGCCGATGGGCCATTCCAGCGAACGCCACGACACCCATTCGTATGAGACCCACGCCGGGCGGTGGCTCGGGTTCCGACAGCCGGTGCGCCGCGTCGCGATGGACAAGCTGGGTCAGGATTACACCGACACCCGCGACGCCAACCCCGGCGAGGTGTGGGAGGAGAACGAGTTCTGGTTCGAGCTGTCCTGGCGGATCGACCCGGACGGCGCGCTGGGCATCACCAAGTACTTCGAGTCGCCGTATCGCTCCGGCGAGAAGATGACCACCGACGACTACTACCGGTGGGTGTTCGAGCACAGCGTCCCCGGACTGCCGGAGAAGGCCGCCGCGCAGGGCATGACGCCGCTGGAGTACATGCGCCGCTACGGCGTGGTGGAGGTGGACACCGACGTCTACCGCGTGGACGAGCGCCCGCTGACCGACGACGAGCAGGCGGACACCGACGTCGACGAGCAGGGCGTGGTGCGCAAGCCGGTCACGCTGGACTCCGTCGCGCCGGTGTTCGGCGAGGCGGGCGCGGTCGGCGTGCGCCACGACGACGGCGACGTCACGTTCGGCTGGCCCACGCCGTCGCGGAAGCTGGAGGTGTTCGCCACCGCGATGCGCGACTGGGGCCAGGGCGAGCATGCCACGCCCGGCTACATCCGCTCGCACGTCGCGCGGCGGGAGATCGACGTCGACGCGGGCGAACTGGTGCTGGTCCCGACGTTCCGGTTGCCGACGCTGATCCACACCCGCTCCGGCAACGCCAAGTACCTCAACGAGATCTCCAACACCCACCCGGTGTGGCTGAACTCCACCGACGCCAAGCGGCACGGCGTGCGCACCGACGACCTGGTGCGGATCAGCACCGAGATCGGCTACTTCGTGGCGCGGGTGTGGGTCACCGAGGGCATCCGGCCCGGCGTGTGCGCGCTGTCGCACCACATGGGACGGTGGCGGCTGCATCCCGGCGAGGGCAGCCGGTGGGTGTCCGGCATGGTGGAGCTGTCCCATCTGGACGGTGAGCACACCTGGCTGTTGCGCCACAAGGGCGGTGTGGCGCCGTTCGACTCGTCCGATCCGGACTCGTCCCGCATCGACTGGAGCGACCCCGGCGTGCACCAGAACCTGGCGTTCGCGGTGCACCCCGACCCGCACTCCGGCATGCACTGCTGGCTGCAGAAGGTCAGTATGGAACCGGCGCGGCCGGAGGACCGCTACGGCGACGTCTACGTCGACACCCGCCGCTCCGCCGAGGTGTACCGGGAGTGGCTGGCGAAGACGACGCCCGCGCTCGGGCCGGACGGGCAGCGACGGCCGGAGTTCATGATGCGCCCCCTCGCGCCGACCCGGCGCGGCTACCGGACGGAGAGCCCCGAATGACCATGCTGACCCGGCTGCGCACCACCGGCGTCGACGAGGCGGCGTTGTGGGAGGCCGTCGCCGCCGTCGAGGACCCGGAGATCCACCGGAGCCTGGGCTCGCTTGGCATGCTGCGCGCCGCACAGGCCGGACGCGGCGGCCGGGTGCACGTCGAGGTCGCGCTGACGACGTCCAGCTGCCCGCTGCGGGAGCGGCTGCGCGAGGACGTCACGGCGGCGGCGCTGTCGGTCGCCGGGGTCAGCGCGGTCGAGGTCAGCTTCGGCACGCTGTCGGAGCGGGAACGCCTGGCGCTGTCGCAGCGGCTGCGGGAACAGCGCGCCACCGGCATCGGCGAGCACACCCGCGTCTACGCCGTGGCCAGCGGCAAGGGCGGCGTCGGCAAGTCCACCATCACCGCCAACCTCGCGGTCGCGCTCGCCGCGCAGGGCAAGCGGGTGGGCGTGCTGGACGCCGACGTCTGGGGCTACTCGGTGCCGCAGCTGTTCGGGGTGCGGCGCAACCCGGTGGCGCTGAAGGGGCTGATGCTGCCGGTGGAGGCGCACGGGGTACGGCTGATGTCGGTGGGGTTCTTCGTGGACGAGAACGAGCCGGTCGTGTGGCGCGGGCCGATGCTGCACAAGGCGTTAGAGCAGTTCCTGACCGACGTACACTGGGACGACCCTGACATTGTGCTGATCGATCTGCCGCCCGGTACCGGTGACATCACGCTGTCGCTGCTGGAACTGCTCCCCCAGGCCGCGTTGCTCGCGGTCACCACGCCGCAGGTCGCGGCGCAGTCGGTGGCCTCACGGGTGGGGCGGATGGCGCGCGACATGCGGATGCCGGTCGCCGGGGTGGTGGAGAACATGAGCGCGCTCGCCTGCGAGTGCGGCAGGCACACGGCGTTGTTCGGCACCGGCGGTGGTCAGCGGCTGGCGGACGAGCTGGACACCGACCTGCTCGGGCAGATCCCGATCGACGCCGCGCTGACCGCGTCCGGCGACGCGGGTACCCCGGTGGTGGCCAGCACGCCGGACGCGCCGTCCGCCATGGCGTTGACCGAGGTGGCGACGCGACTGCCGGTGGTGACGCGGTCCCTGGCGGGGGTGCCGCTGCCTCTGAGTGTTGTCTGAGTGTGGTGTGAGAACAACGAGGTGATGAGTGAACCTGCGGGAGCTGGCGGCGATGCGACGCACTGACCAGGGCGGACGACCGCCCTTGCGCAGCTGGCTCTGGCACGACCTGCTCGCCGGGATCACCGTCGCCATGATCGGCATTCCGCAGTCGCTCGCCTACGCCGACCTCGCCGGGATGCCGCCGATCGTCGGCCTCTACGCCGGGGCGCTGCCCCCGATCGTCGCGGCGCTGTTCGCGTCGTCGCCATACCTCCAGACCGGGCCGGTCGCGATCACGTCGCTGCTGACGTTCGGCGCGCTGAGCACCATGGCGACGCCGGGCAGCCCGGAGTACGTCGGCCTCGGGCTCGCGCTCGCCCTCGTCGTCGGCGTGACCAGGGTGGCGCTGGGGCTGCTGCGCGCGGGCTGGGTGGCGTACCTGATGTCGCAGCCGATGCTGCTCGGGTTCGTGCCGGCCGCCGCGATCCTGATCGCCAGCTCGCAGCTCCCGAAGGCGCTCGGCGTGATCCCACCCGACTACGACAACCCGATCCTGCCGGCGGTGTGGTCGCTCGCGCATCCTGACCGCTGGGCCCTCGCGGCGCTGCTGATGACAGCGGCGACGGCGGTGCTCATCCTCGGCGGCCGCAAGCTGCACGCGCTGTTCCCCGGCGTGCTGGTGGCGGCGCTCGTCGGCATGGCGGTGTCCGGCGCGGGCTTCTACTCCGGCGACGTCGTCGGCCCGGTCCCGTCCGGGTTCCTGCCGTTCACGCTGGACGAACTCCCCTGGACCAAGCTCCCGCCGTTGCTGTTGTCAGGCGTCATCATCGCGCTGATCGGGTTCTCCGAGGCGGCGTCGATCTCGCGGCGGTTCGCGTCGGAGGACCGCACCCGGTGGAGCGCCAACCGTGAGTTCATCAGCCAGGGCGCGGCCAACGTCGCGGCGGCGGCGTTCGGCGGGATGCCGTGCGGCGGGTCGTTCTCCCGCAGCTCGGTGAACCGGCTCTCCGGCGCACGCACCAGGATGGCGGGCACGTTCACCGGGCTGACGGTGCTGGCGTTCCTGCCGTTCGCGTCCGTGCTTGAGCCGCTGCCGCTTGCGGTGCTCGGCGCGATCGTGATCGTGTCGGTGATCAGCCTGATGCGCATCCGTCCGCTGTGGCGGCTGTGGCGGCTGTCGCTGCCGCAGGCGCTGATCGCCTGGACGACGTTCGCCGCGACGCTGCTGCTCGCGCCCCGGCTCGACCTGGCGGTGGTGACAGGGGTGGCACTGTCGATCGGCGTGTTCCTGTGGCGGTCGCTGCAACTGGAGATCGACGTCGCCGAGCACGACGGCGTGCTCACCTTCACCCCGCGCGGCGTGCTGTGGTTCAGCACCGCGCAGAAGCTGGACGCCGCGCTGCTCGACGCGCTCGCCGACCACCCGGACGCCACCCGCCTCGTGATCGAGCTGAACCGGCTCGGCCGCATCGACACCACCGGCGCGCTCGTCCTGCGGTCGGTGCTCGACCAGGCGCGCGTCGCCGGGCTGGAGGCCGAAGTGCACGACATCCCCCCGCAGTCCGAACGCCTGACGCACCGGGTGCTCGGGCCGGACACGGACCCGCTGGAGTGAGGGGTGGAGGTGTCGTGAAGGGCATCTTATGGGCGTCTGGTGCCCATAAGATGCCCTTCACGACACCAGCCACTACCCCGGTGGTGTGAATCCGCCCCGCTCTGGGGTATGCCTGAACCATGGCGGATGAGGTAGTCGTGCTCGGACAGGTGGCGCGGGACCTCGTCCTCAGGGTCGATGACGTCCCAGGCCCGCACGGCAGCGCCGCGGTGCGCACGCGCCGCGAGATGCTCGGCGGGAAGGGCGCCAACCAGTCGGTCACGCTCACCCAGCTCGGGGTGCCCGTCTCCCTGGTCGGCGTCGTCGGCAACGACTCCGTCGGTGCGCGGCTGCTTGAGCAGGCCCGCAGCGACCGCATCGACGTCAGCCACGTCGTCTCCCGCGAGGGCGCGCAGACGGCGCTGATCACCGACATCGTGGACAACACGCACCGGTGGCGGTACCTGGAGCACATCCCCACCGACGTCCTGCTCACCGAGGGCGACGTCTTCGCCGCGTCGTCGCTGATCAAGCGCGCCAGGTGGGTGCTCTGCCAGTTGCAGCAGCCGCTCGACGCGATGCTGCTCGCGACGCGACTGGCGCGGGACGCGGGCGCGCGGGTCATCCTCTACGGCGCGCCGAGCGGGTCCGAGGACGACGTCGCCGAAGTGTTGTCCCGCACCCACGTGATCCGCGCGAACGAGCACGAGGCGCGACTGCTCACCGGGCAGCCGATCACCGACGTCACCACCGCCGCGTACGCGGCGACCCGGCTGCTTGAGTACGGCCCCACCCTCGTCGTTCTCGCCGTCAGCGGCGCGGGCAACCTGTTCGTCAGCCGCACCGGCAGGCAGCTGTTCCCGCTGCTCGACGTCAACGTCGTCGACACAACCGGCGCGGGCGACGCGCTCATCGGCGCGTTCACCGCGGCGCTCGCCCACGGCGAAGGCACCCGGCGTGCGGCGGCGTTCGCCGTCGCGGCAGCAGCCAACAGCGCGGGCAGGCTGGGTGGACGTCCGGTGCTGCGGTGGCGCGACCTCGCCGCCGACGCCGACACCCTCGCGCCCTGACGCGGTGTCTCGGTGCGTGCCGGAGAAGCGAAGTGGGTACGCCGCCGTCATGGTTCGCAGCGTACGAACCCGCTACGGGCCCGGCCGATGAGCACAGACCGGCCATGTCACCCGATCCGGTCAAACACGCCGGTCACCAGGGTATTCAGCCAGCGTCGCAGCGTTCCGAGGTGTGTAGTTCAGCCAGCAGAACACACCCGTGCTTCCGCATCGGAAGGAGAAACCAATGAACTCGGACCCGGATACTCAGGCGAGCAAGTCCACCGCAGGGGCGGCCCGCTCGCTGGCCCAGCTCACCTCGGGCGTCGTCGGCGTCGTCCTCGTGGTGGCGGGCATCCTGGGCTTCTTTCTCGGCGACAGCAGCTTCACCGTCGGCGACAATTTGGAGAGCGGCCAACTGTTCGGCTTCGCGGTGAACGGTTGGCACAACGTCGTCCACATCGCGACCGGCGTCTTCCTGCTGGCCGTGATGGCGAACGGGACGGCGGCGGCAGTCGGCCTGCTCGCGTTCGGCGTCGTCTACGGCGTGGTGACGATCTGGGGCTTCGCCGCTGGCACCGACATCCTCGGCCTCATCCCGGTCGACACGGCGGACAACATCCTGCACGCGGTGCTCGCGGTGGTGGCCATCGTCGTCGCGATCGCGTCGGGCGGCCTCGCACGACGGGCGGGCTGAGCCTTACCACGACGACCCTGGCGCCGGTGCGTTGCCCGGCGCCAGGTTGCTGTGCGCGGGTTTCGACACCGGGTACCCCCGTGGTGCGCCGCTGTGCGCCAACTGGCGCTCGGCCAGCAAGCGCGCTACAGGTTGAGGAAGCGGACTGTCCACTGTGCAACCGGTGCAACCTCACGACGGGCGGCCGCGACAACCACACGAGGCCACCGAGGAGGAGCGCCCATGACCACTGATCTCAGCCGGGATCTCACCCGCGCAGCACGGCCCGCCGCAGGGCTGTGGGGGCTTGCGCGCGCCGCACTCGGCGTCGTGGCCCTGGCCAAACCGGCGGTCGTCGCGCGACCGTGGGTCGGCAGGGTCCGGCCGCCCCACGCCGGAGCGGTGCTCGCCCGCGCGCTCGGCGGGCGCGACCTCAGCCTCGGCGTCGGCATGGCCGCCGCTGCGGCGAACGGGAAAGACATGCTGCCGTGGATCATCGCCGGTGGCGCGGCCGACGCGGTGGACACCGGGGCGACGCTCGCGTCCTGGCGACGTCTACCGCGCCGGGGCCGGCTGCTCGTGCTGGTGCTCGCGGGCGGGTCGACGGCGTTCGCGGCGGGGCTCGCGGTGCTCAGCGCACAGGACGGCGCAGGCAGCACCGACGGCGCAGGCGGCACGAGCGACATCGACAGCGCGCGCTGACGCTCCGCCGACGCAGGGCTGAACACCGAACCGCCGAAAGGAGGCCAGGATGCCCGCCGAGGAGGCGCATCGGGACGCGAGGGCCTCGGTGTCGCACCGCGCGCTGCAGTGGAACGAGCGCACGTTCCTGTTCGCGCTCGGCTCCCCCGCCTTCGGCATGGCCCTGGCCTACACCCTGGTCACCACCTACGGCCCCGTCCTCATCCACGAGCTGTCCGGGCCAGCGGTGACCGGACTGATCATCGGCGGGGAGGGCCTGTTCTCGCTGTTCGTGCCGGTGCTCGCGGGCGGCGTGTCGGACCAGTTGAGCCGCCGGTTCGGCGGCAGGCTGGCCATCGTGGCCGGCGGCGGCGTTGTGGCGGTCGCCGCGCTGGTGGTGATGCCGCTCGCCGCGGGCACGCTCACGCTGCTGGTGATGGCGCTCGGCGTGTTCTTCATCGGCTACTTCGCGTACTACACACCGTACTACGCGCTCTATCCCGACCTGGTGCCGCACGAGTTCCGGGGCAGGTCGCTGGGCTTCCAGGGCGGGATGCGCTCGGCGGGACTGCTGCTGGGCATCTCAGGCGGCGGGTTCCTGCTGAGCTTCGCGCAACCGTTGCCGTTCCTCGTCGGGGCCGCCGCGATCACGCTGTTCACGGCGGGGTTGTGGCTGGCGCTGCGGAGCAAGCCATGGCCGTCGCCGTCCCCGCCGGCACAGCGCACGAGCATCGCGCACGGAATCGGCATCTTGGCGCGGGACGCGCGGATCAGGGCGTGGTTCTGCGCCAACGCCTGCTGGGAAGGTGCGGTCGCCGCGCTGCGGACGTTCGTGGTGCTGTACTTGACCATCGGCCTCGGCTTCTCGCTGAATCAGTCGTCCACCGCGTTGGCGCTGGTCGGCGGGGCGGCCATCCTGGCGGCGCCGCTGTCCGGCACGCTCGCCGACCGTTACGGCCACCGCAAGACGATGCGGTTCGGGCTGGTCGTGTTCACCATCGGCCTCCTGCCCGCCGTGCTGACGACGAACACCGCGTTCCTGGCGGCCGTCGTGCCGGTGGCCTTCGCCGCCGTCATCCTGATGACGCTGCCGTACTCCCTGCTGATGGGCCTGCTGCCCCGGCTGTCCGAGCACGGCACGGGCGCGGGCGTGTTCGGGCTCAGCCGCGGGCTCGGCGTGCTGATCGGGCCGCTGCTCGCGGGACTGACGGTGAAGTTCACCGCGTCACTGCCGGTGCTCGCCTTCGAGGACACGAAGGGCTACTCCTCGATCTTCGTCGTCGCGGGCGTCCTGCTGGTGCTCAGCTTTCCCCTCCTCCGCCGCACCTAACCTCGATTCCCGGTGCGGTAATTGTGTTGAGGTCTCACGTGTGCTGTCGGGCGGTGGTCAGCGGGGTGGGAAGGTGAATCGTAGGGTGCGGTTGTTCCACCAGGGGATGGGTACCTTGAGGTCGGCGTATCCGGCG
>WHTY01000056.1 GCA_009377475.1 Actinophytocola sp. | reverse complement strand
GGGCACCAACCTCAAGGCCTGGATGTACCGGATCCTGACCAACACCTACATCAACGGCTACCGCAAGCGGCAGCGGCAGCCGGTGCAGCAGCCGACCGAGGAGATCACCGACTGGCAGCTCGCGCAGGCGGCCAACCACACGTCGCGTGGCCTGCGGTCGGCCGAACTCGAAGCGCTGGACAAGCTGCCGGACACCGACGTGAAGCACGCGCTGCAGCAGCTGCCGGAGGACTTCCGGCTCGCCGTGTATCTGGCCGACGTCGAAGGTTTCGCGTACAAAGAGATCGCGGAAATCATGGAGACGCCGATCGGAACCGTGATGTCGCGACTGCACCGGGGCCGTTCGCAGCTGCGTGAGCTGCTGTCGGACGTCGCGGCCGACCGTGGCTTCACCAGGCAGGGCCAGGAGGTGACGACGCGATGACGGGCGAGTGCTCCGACGCCGAGGGCCCCGACTGCACGCAGGTTCTCGCCGAGGTCTATCTGCTGCTGGACAAGGAGTGCACCCAGCACCACGAGGCCGAGCTGCGACGACATCTCGAAGACTGCCCGCCGTGCCTTGAGGAGTACGGCATCGGGGAGCAGATCAAACAGCTGCTGGCGCGCAAGTGCGGCGGCGACCACGCGCCGGACCAGCTCAAACAACGACTCCAGGCGACGATCCGCAAGACCGTGGAGGAGCGCTCCGGCTACTCGGTGACCGAGTTCTCCGCCGAGGTGCGCGAGGAACGGCGCTGACGGCTTGGTCGTCGCGCGGGACCTCTCACGTTCTGCCGCTGCCCCGGTGTCGCCCACGGCTCGCCGACGCGGGTGACGGCGCCGACGCGGGTGACGGCAGCGGTGGCGTTCGCCGGAACGAGGTCCCGCGCGGACGTCCGTTACGTGTTCGGCTTCTTGCCGTGGTTCGCGCCCTTCTTCTTGCGGTCGCGACGCTTACGAGTTCGCTTCGACATAGCTGTCTCCTTGCTTGTCGGTGCCGGATCGGCGGCGCGATCGCCGCTGATCACCATGTGTGCGCTTCCGAGTCTGCCATGCGGGCCACCGACGCCGACGACCCAGGCGGGGATGGTTTGATGCCAGCATGAGCACGCTCGCCGATCTGCTTGCCGAGCACACCAGTCTCTCCGGCGACGCGGCCGATCACCTGCAGACCGTCGTCGCGGAGTGGCAGTTGCTTGCGGACCTGTCGTTCGCGGACTTCCTGCTGTGGGTGCCGATCGACACCGGCGCCAACGACGACTACACCGGCCAGGCTGCCGCCAGCGCGCCGAGTACCGCCATCGACGACGTCGAGGCGGGCAGCGTCGAGTTCGCCTGCGTCGCCCAGGCGCGCCCGACGACCGGCGCGACCGCGCACCCGGAAGACGTCGTTGGCACCACGCTGGCCATCGCGGACTACCCGCAGCTCGTGCGCGCGATCCGGGAGGTGCGGATCTTCCGGGAAGAGGACCCGTACTGGAACCGCGACGTGCCGATCCGCCGGGAAGCCATCCCGGTCTCGTTCGACGACGAGGTCATCGCGGTGCTGAGCAGGGAAACCAACCTCACCCTGCCGAGGGTGCCGAGCTCACTCGAAATCGCCTATCTCGCGGGCGCGTCCGACCTGTGCCAGATGATCGTCGACGGCACGTTCCCGAACACCGAATCGCTCACCGACGTCCACACCAGCCCCCGCGTCGGGGACGGCTTCATCCGCCTGGACCCGTCCGGCACCGTGGTCTTCGCCAGCCCGAACGGGCTGTCGGCGTATCACAGGATGGGCTTCGAGTCGGAGCTGATCGGCACCAGGCTCGCGCCGCTGACCCGCTCGCTGATCGCGGACCCGTTCGACGCCACCGAGGTCTCCCACCGCATCCTGGACGCCTTGGAGGGCCGTCCCGGCAGCCGCACCGAGGCCGAGTCCCGGCCAGGGGCCGTTGTGCTGTTCCGGGCGTTGCCGCTGCGGCCCGCTGGCGTGCCAGCAGGCGCGCTGGTGCTGGTCAGGGACGTCACGGAGGTCAAGCGCAGGGACCGCGCGCTACTCAGCAAGGACGCCACCATCCGGGAGATCCACCACCGGGTGAAGAACAACCTGCAGACCGTGGCGGCGCTGCTGCGGCTCCAGTCGCGCCGCACGCACAGCGAGGACGCCCGGCACGCGCTGGAGGACTCGGTGCGCCGGGTGTCGTCGATCGCGCTGGTGCACGAGCGGCTGTCGATGTCGGTCGACGAGCGGGTCGACCTCGACCAACTGCTGGACAAGGTGCTGCCGATGCTCAGCGAGGTCACCACGGCGGAGTCGTCGGTCAAGCTGACGCGGGAGGGCAGCTTCGGCAGCGTCGTGGCGGACATCGCGACGCCGCTGGTGATGGTGCTCGCCGAGCTGGTGCAGAACGCAGCCGAGCACGCCTTCGACCCGCGCCAGCCCGGCACGGTCACGATCGGCGCGTCCCGGTCGGCGCGCTGGCTCGACGTCACCATCTCGGACGACGGCAGGGGACTGCCCGCCGACTTCTCCCTGGAACGGGCGGACGGCCTCGGGCTGCAAATCGTGCGGACGCTCGCGGAATCCGAACTGCGCGGCTCGTTGTCCGTGCGTGGCAGAGAACCGCGTGGCACCGTGGCCGCATTGCGGATTCCGCTGGCGCGACGGCCGTGAAAGAGGCGCGCGGATATGTCCCTAGACAGCAGAAAAACCGGTATCCGCCGTATGCGGTACCGGTTTTCCGCTGATGTATTGCGAGAGGCTTTTCCGAATGTTTCGGAATCAGGCCGTACGCATGCCGATGTGGGCACGGCGACGCTTGAGCGCTCGCCGCTCGTCCTCGCTCATGCCGCCCCACACGCCAGCGTCCTGGCCGCTGGCCAGTGCCCAGGCCAGGCAGTCAGACGCGACGGTGCAGCGGTGGCACACGGCCTTCGCCTCGGCTTCCTGCACTAACGCAGGACCACTCGTTCCCACGGGGAAGAACAGTTCGGGGTCCTCGTCTCGGCAGGCCGCGCGGTGGCGCCAGTCCATTTCTGTGCTCCTTCATGGCGGCGCGGAGAAGCCCGCGCCACGGTCGTCAATGGCGGTCGTTCTTGGGGTGCTTGTGAATGCTTTCACGAACCGCTGGCTTCGGCAAGGGGTTTCCCAAGATCGGTGAGTCAGCTCACCCCGGGGGGCTATGCCTCTGACCTGCGGATTCCAGTGGAAAATGAACTTGTCTCTGACGAGGCGCTGCGGTGAACGGACCTAACCGAGCGACGAGTGGTACCCGCCACTTTGCCCGTGCTGATCAAGCCGGGCGGCGAAGGGTTATCCGGCGCTCATACGACGACGGTCAGCGCGTCGGCGACGCTCCGGAACTCGACGCTGGTTCTCGCCCCGACCAGGTCCCCGTCAACCTGCAAGTTTACCGGTTTTTCCGAACTCACGCTGACCGCGCGCACGTCGTCACGCTGCACCAACCGCCGATTCGGCTGGCAGCCCGCCGCGCTGAGTGCACGCCGGAGGTAGCCGAGCACGCTGATGATGTCGAGGCTGCGGGGCGCGAAGACACCGATGCCGCGTTCGAAGGTGCAACCCGGGTTGAGCCGGATCGGACGAGGTCCCAGGTAGGACCACGGATCGGCGTTGGAGAGGAACGCGCTGCGCACGGTGACCGGCTCGTCGTCGTCCACGGTGAGGGTGAGCCGCGGCCTGCTGTGCGCCGGCCAGAAGTAGGACCGCACCGCGACCCTGGTGTAGAGGCCGGGACTGGCTTCCTTGCCCCTGATTCGGTCGACGCCAGCCACGACGTCGGCGTCCCAGCCCATGCCAGCGCTGAACGTGAACCAGCGGTCGTCGGCCGTGCCGAGCCCAATGCGGCGGCTGCGGTCGCGCACGAGCGCGTCCAGCAGCACGTGGGCGGCCTCAACGGGGTCGGCCGGATACCCGAGCGCGCGAGCGAAGACGTTCGCCGACCCGCCAGGCACCACGGCCAGCATCGGCACGTCGGCGCGCGAGCCGCGGCCGTCGCCGACCGCGGGCAGCATGCCGTTGACGACCTCGTTCACGGTGCCGTCGCCACCGTGCGCCACGACGAGGTCGACGCCATCGTCACGGGCGGCCGCGCCGATCTCCGCGGCGTGCCCGCGATGGGTCGTCTCGACCACGTCGAGCTTGACCTCGCTGGCCAAGGCGTGAGCGAGCACATCCCGCCCACCAGGCGTTGTCGCTGTAGCCTGCGGGTTCACGACAAGAACTGCGCGCATGCCCGCAGCGTACGGCTCCCTTCTTCGGTTGTGTTGTCCTACTGGCCGATCCCGCTACGCTGGACCGGTCCTCGTCGGCAACAAGCGCACCCCGGCGACCGCCGGCTCATCACTGACGACACCACGATCATCGTAGGTAGACGCCAGTGGGGAAACGTCCGAGTGGGTGGCGCTACCATCGATGTCGCTTACGCACAGTATTCCGCAGGGCTCGTGGCGTTCCGCGTCCGCCCCCGCGGAACGCGACTACAGCGAGGCCATGAGGCCAGTGAGGACAGTGAGAATCTGGTGCGGCGCGACGACCTCTTCCTTCCCGCTCCCATCGAGATCCGTGTCGCCGGGGTGCTGACGGCGTTGCCCGGCATGGCCGCGGTGGTGTTCGCCGTGGTGCTGCTCGTGGACGCACTGTTCGGCGCTAGCGAAACCGCTGGCGGTAACAGCGTTTATGGCCAGGCGTTTTACTACGCGCTGCTCGGCGCGGGCGTGGTCGCCTGCGGTATCGGCCTGCTGCTCGGCCACACCTGGGCGCGCACGCCGTCGTTCGTGCTCGCGCTCATCGTGGGGGGCCTTGGCTGGTACGCCCTTGGTCCGTCCGGCCAACTGCTGTGGGGTGTGCCGATCTTCGCGATGGTCGTCCTGCTCGTCGTGTTGTTGTTCCGCGCGCCATCGCGGGCCTGGGCACTCGGCGAGTACCCGCAGCGTGTTGACAGCGAGTAATCACAGTGTGGTGATGGTGGCTCGGTTGGCGGCATGAGCCACCCGGTCGTGTGATGGCCGTTAGCCGTCGGTGTCTTCCCGTGCGAGGGCGGCCAGCGGTGTGTCGGTGAGCCGGTAGACCGTCCACTCGCTCATCGCCTCGGCGCCAAGCGACTCGTAGAACTCGATCGCGGGCGTGTTCCAGTTCAGCACCCACCACTCCAGCCGTTGGTAGCCGTTGGCGGCGCACTCCTCGGCCAGCGTCGTCAGCAGTGCCTTGCCGAGCCCGCTGCCGCGCTGCTCCGGCTGGACGTAGAGGTCCTCAAGGTAGATGCCGTGCACGCCGCGCCACGTCGAGAAGTTCAGGAACCACAGCGCGCAGCCGACAACGACGCCGTCGACCTCTGCGACGTGCCCGTACAACGCGGGGCGCTCGCAGAACAGCGCGGCGGTGAGCTGGTGGGCGGTGAGGTGGCACTCGTCCGGCGCCTTCTCGTAGTCGGCCAGTTCATACACCAGGCCGACGACGGCGTCGACGTCGTCCGGCCGCATACGGCGAATGCGCGGATCGGGCACTGGTTTCCTCCTTGGGGTCGGGGGCTGGGACTCATCTAACAGTCGATTCGGGCGTCGGGCGAGCGAGTTCTGTGGCAAGCTACTCGCGAGTAGATAGGAGTTGGGTATGGCTGAGACGACGCAGGAGACCCGCACGCCGCCGACACTGGCGCTGTGGCGGCGACTGGCCAGTAAACCGGGCGGCAAGCGGCTGTTCTCCACGGCCATCTCGCTGAAGGCACCCTATTTCAGCACGGTGCTGCCGACGGTGCGGGCGATGGAGCCGGGCCGGTGCGAGGTCGCCGCGCCGAAGTGGTTCGGCGTCCATAATCACATCGGAACTTTTCACGCCATCGCGACCTGCAACCTCGCCGAGATCGCCATGGGGATGCTCGCCGAGGCCACGGTGCCGGTGACGCACCGGTGGCTGCCCAAGGGCATGACCGTGAGCTACGTCGCCAAGGCCGAGACCGGACTGCGCGCGGTCGCTGAGCTGCCGGAGCTTCCGACGTTCGGCGCGGAAGGTGTCGAGCTGCCGGTGCCGGTGACGATCTACGACAAGCGCGGCAAGCCGATCACCGAGGCGGTCATCACGATCTGGGTCACGCCCAAGAAGTGACGTCGGCCTCGGCGCGCAGTTCCTCGTAGCGGGCGACGCAGTCCTTGTAGTCGGGCAGGATGCCCGCCTCGGCCGCCTCGGCCAGGGTGGGCGCGGCCGTGTCCTTCTCGGAGAGCACCGGGTCGCGCTCGGCGGGCCAGGGCAGCCCCAGCGCCTCGTCCTGTGGGTTGATGCCGCGCTCGGCGCTCGGGTTGTAGCCCGTCGAGCACAGGTAGTTCATCGCGGTGTCGTCGGTGAGCGCGACGAAGCCGTGGCCGATGCCCTCGGAGATGTAGACCGCGCGGTACGACTCGGCGTCGAGCCGCACCGCGTCCCACTGGCCGAACGTCGGCGAGCCGACCCGGACGTCTACGACGACGTCGAGCAGCGCGCCGCGCGGGCAGTAGACGTATTTGGCCTGGCCAGGGGGTGTGTCGGCGAAATGGATGCCCCGGATCACGCCGCGCCGGGACACGCTGTGGTTGGTTTGCTCCACCCGCAGCCCGTGCCCGGTCGCCTCCCGCAGCGCGGCAGCCTGGAACGGCGTGCAGAACAGGCCACGGTCGTCGGGGAACGTGGTAGGCGTGAAGACGTACGCGTCGGGCACCGCCAGCTCAGTTACCTGCATGACCGCAACTCTCGCATGTCAGCGGCGCAGTGCGGACGGGTGTGTGGTCCGCCGCGCCACCTGTTTGCCGGACCTGTCAGACTAGGAGTAACCACGCTGTCCGCTGCCGCTGCGGTGCACCCTGAAGCGAGCGGCGAAGCCGGACATCGCGCCCTGTGACGCCGGTGCCACCGCACCGTTCCAGCGCGCTCCCGGTACGGGCTAAACGCACGGCGAAACGTGATGTCGTCGAAATCGCGGCTGGCCCGAACCAGGTCCGGACATGTCATGAGACGATGAACCGATCCCGTCGTGCGATCGTTCAGGCGGGAATGGGCGTCGACGAGGCACGGCTGAGGCACGACACATGGCACGACTCATGGCACCACACACCGGTCCGTCGAACACCGAGAACACGATGACAGGAACCACGATGAACGACCTGGCCAGCTCCGCCACTGTCCCCGCGACAACTCCGGTGACCAACGAAGAGATCTTCGTAGGCCACGAGGGCGGCAAGCTGTCCGTAGGCGCGACGCGGCCGATCTCGGGCCCGCGCGAGCTGTCGATCGCCTACACGCCGGGTGTCGCCAAGGTCAGCACCGCGATCGCAGAGGACGCCTCGCTCGCCGCGCGCTACACCTGGGCGAATCGGCTCGTGGTCGTAGTCAGCGACGGCACGGCCGTGCTCGGGCTCGGCGACATCGGGGCGAGCGCGTCGCTGCCGGTGATGGAAGGTAAGTCGGTGCTGTTCAAGACCTTCGGCGGGCTCGACTCGATCCCGCTGGTGCTCGACACCACCGACGTGGACGAGATCGTCGAGACGCTGGTGCGGCTGCGCCCGTCGTACGGTGCGGTCAACCTCGAGGACATCGCGGCGCCGCGCTGTTTCGAGCTGGAAGCCAAGCTCAAGGACGCGCTCGACTGCCCGGTGATGCACGACGACCAGCACGGCACCGCGATCGTGGTGCTCGCCGCGTTGCGCGGGGCGAACACGGCGCTCGGCCGCGACATCAGCAAGCAGCGCGTGGTGGTCTCCGGCGCGGGTGCGTCCGGTATCGCCTGCACGAAGATCCTGCAGAACGCCGGGGTGGGCGACGTCACGCTGCTTGACTCGAAGGGCATCATCCACGTCGGCAGGCCTGGCCTGTCGCCGATCAAGCAGGACATGGCGTGGTCGACGAACCGCGCCGGCCTGTCCGGCGGGATCGCGGAAGCGCTCGACGGCGCTGACGTCTTCCTCGGGCTGTCCGGGGCAACCATCGACGGGTCGCTGCTGAGCCTGATGTCCGACGAGTCGATCGTGTTCGCGTTGTCGAACCCCGACCCTGAGGTGCGCCCGGAGATCGCGTCGAAGTACGCGGCCGTGGTGGCCACCGGGCGCAGCGACTTCCCGAACCAGATCAACAACGTGCTGGCGTTCCCCGGGGTGTTCAGGGGCGCGCTGGACGCGGGCGCGCGGGCGATCACCGACAACATGAAGCTCGCCGCCGCCGACGCGATCGCCGCGGTCGCCGCCGACGAGCTGTCGGTGGACAAGATCGTGCCGAGCGCGCTCGACCCCCGGGTCGGTCCCGAGGTCGCCGCCGCCGTGGCGAAGGCGGCGACGGCGGACGGCGTCGCGTGAAGCTCGCGTAAAACAGACCTTCAGTACTGGTCCCTATGGCCGCATCCGGCGCGGCCGTAGGGACCAGTGTCGTACCGCCGCACGGCGTAACTTCGTCGCGGACCCCGCCCGCACCGTGCCGAACCCCGGCGGCAACCGTGCGGTGACGCGTTGTTCACTTTCATGCCCGGTGGCGGTAATGCGTGGAGTGCGGGGAAGTTTCCGCAGGTGAACGTCGTCCAGCGCTGTCCGGTGTCATGCGCAGTGCGGCGGTTCGCGCGGTGAGAACGACTATGTGCGCTGGGTCCATAGGCAGATCGGTGACGATGATCGCTCCCTGTTCCGGGTAATGGCGCGCTCTTAGCCTCATGAGCAGCGTTCACCCGAACGTGTTTCACCCCTAGAAGTGCGCGTCCGACAAGGGCGCGCGCTAACCCTGCCTAGGAGGAGATCCATCGTGAGTAAGTCGCCCCACACGAGGCGCAGAACCTGGGCCAAGATCGGAGTCGTGGCGACGGCTACCGCCCTCGCCGCGCTGTCCGGTCAAGCCATGGCCGCGGCGGACCAGGATTCGAGTAAGCCGCAGATCGCCCAGGCACAGAGCGACAGCGCGATCAAGGGCAGCTACATCGTCGTCTTCGAGGACGGTGTGTCAGCCAGTTCCGTTGGGAACAAGGCGAGGGCGCACGCCCAGCGGTACGACGCGGATGTCACCCACACGTACACCACCGCGTTGCGCGGCTACGCGGCGACGATGAACCAGCGCGCCGCCGAGCGGATCGCCGACAACCCCGCGGTGGCCTACGTCGAGCAGGACCAGCGGGTTCAGCTCACCGACGACCAGTCGAACCCGCCGTGGGGCCTCGACCGGATCGACCAGCGCGATCTGCCGCTCAACGACCTGTACAGCTACTCGACGACCGCGTCCAATGTGGACGCCTACGTCATCGACACCGGCATCAGGACCAGCCACAACGACTTCGGCGGCCGCGCGACCAGCGGCTACGACGCGGTCGACGGCGGCGCGGCGAACGACTGCAACGGTCACGGCACACACGTCGCGGGCACGGTCGGCGGCGGCACCTACGGCGTCGCCAAGCAGGTCAACCTCATCGCCGTGCGCGTGCTCGACTGCAACGGCTCCGGCTCGAACTCCGGCGTCATCGCCGGTGTCGACTGGGTGACGAACAACGCGAGCGGCCCGTCGGTGGCGAACATGAGCCTCGGTGGCGGGGCGTCGTCGGCGCTGGACGACGCCGTGCGCAACTCCATCAACTCGGGTGTCACCTACGCCGTCGCGTCCGGCAACGGCGACTTCTTCGGCCGCCCGCAAGACGCCTGCGGCTACTCACCCGCCCGCGTGGGTGAGGCGCTGACGGTGAACGCGTCGAACAGCTCGGACAGCGCGGCGTCGTTCTCCAACTACGGCGCCTGCACCGACCTGTACGCGCCGGGCGTCGACGTCACGTCGGCGTGGATCGGGTCCGATTCGGACACCAACACGATCTCCGGCACGTCCATGGCGGCGCCGCACGTCGCTGGTGCCGCCGCGCTGTACCTCGCGGACCACACCTCGGCGTCGCCGAGTCAGGTGCACGCCGCGATCGTGGACAACGCCTCCACCGGGAAGATCAGCGGTGTGCCGTCGAGCGACACGCCGAACCGGCTGCTCTACACCGGATCCGGCGGCAGCACCCCGCCGCCCGACCCGGACCCGACCGGCTGCACCGGCACCAACGACACCAACGTGAACATCCCGGACGGCGGCACCGCCAGCAGTCCGATCACGATCAGCGACTGCGGGCGCAAGGCATCCTCGTCGTCGACGATCACGGTGGACATCAAGCACACCTACCGGGGCGACCTTGTCATCGACCTGATCGCGCCGAACGGCACCGCGTATCGGCTGAAGAACTCCAGCTACTGGGACTCGGCCGACAACGTGCAGGGCAGCGTCAACCGTGACCTTTCCAGCCACGACGCGGACGGCACCTGGACGCTGCGGGTGCAGGACGTCTACTCCGGCGACACCGGATACATCGACAGCTGGCAGCTCGAACTGTGAGGTGATGCGGAGGTTCCTTCCCACGTGACAGCCGCGGGGCGTGCGCATGGCGCGCGCCCCGCGGTCGCGTGCGGTCTCTGGCCCCGCTCGGGACGGTGCGACGCCGCAGCCTCGGACGTCGCCAGCGCACGTCCACCCGGCCAGTCCCGGACACTGCCAGGCTCGGCTTCGCCAGGGCTATTGCGCGATTCGTGTCTGTTTTGATGCTGTGTGTCGCATTCTCGGAGCAATATGCCTGGCGAAGTCAATGTCCCGCCGCCGTACGGTGCGACTCGCGCGGATTACGGTGCGACTCGCGCCAAATACGGTGTGACTCGCGGGGTGGGCAAGAAGAAGCCCCGGCGCCGAGGGGGGAGGGAGCGCCGGGGCCGGGTGCCGGTCCTGGGGGTCGACCGGCGTTGAGCGAACGATACCGCGCACGCTCGTCACCTGGCTAGTTACCCAGGGAAACGAGAAAACGTCTTACTCGGTCACGGTTACTCGAACGCCTTCTCGACGATGGCCTTCTGCTCCACCTCGTGCACCCGAGGTGAACCGGCCGACGGCGCCGCCATCGGCCGCCGCGAGACCACCTGCAACGGCTTGTCGAACACGTCGGAGACCCGGCGGGGCAGGTTCAGGCCGAAGAACGGCCACGCACCCTGGTTCTCCGGCTCCTCCTGCACCCAGGCGACCTCCTGCGCCGACGTGTACCGTGCCATCGCCTCGGCCAGTTTCTTCTTCGGGAGCGGGTAGTACTGCTCGATCCGCACGATCGCCACGTCGTTGGCGCCGCGCTTGGCCCGCTCGGCTGCCAGCTCCCAGTAGAGCTTGCCTGAGGTCAGCAGCACCTTGCGCACCGCGCCCGGCTCGACATCGACGTCGTCGATCACCGACATGAACCGCGAGCCCTCGGTGAAGTCCTCGGTGTCCGACGTCGCCGCCTTGTTGCGCAGCATCGACTTCGGCGTGAACACGATCAGCGGCCGGTCGACGCCGTCGAGGGCGTGCCTGCGCAGCAGGTGGAAGTAGTTCGCGGGAGTGGAGGGCACCGAGACGGTCATCGAGTGCTCCGCGCACAGCGACAGGAACCGCTCGATGCGGCCGGACGTGTGGTCCGGGCCCTGGCCCTCGTGGCCGTGCGGCAGCAGCAGCACCAGCGGCGAGAGCTGGCCCCACTTGGCCTCACCGGAGGAGATGTACTCGTCGATGATGGTCTGCGCGCCGTTGACGAAGTCACCGAACTGCGCCTCCCACAGCACCAGCGCGCGCGGCTGCGCCACCGAGTAGCCGTACTCGAACCCGACGGCGGCGAACTCGGACAGCGCCGAGTTGTAGACCATCACGCGGCCCTGCTCATCGGCGAGGTTCGCCAACGGCGAGTACTCCCTGCCGTTCTCGCGGTCGACCAGCACCGAGTGCCGCTGGGTGAACGTGCCGCGCTGCGAGTCCTGGCCGGACAGCCGGATCAGCTTGCCCTCCATCGCGAGCGACCCGAACGCGAGCAGTTCGGCGAACGCCCAGTCGATGCCGCCCTCGCGGGACATCTTGTGCCTGCGCTGCAGCACCGGCTTGACCCTCGGGTGCGGGGTGAAGCCGTCCGGGAGGTCGACGAACGAGTCGCCGATCCGCTCCAGCGTCTCCGTGCTGATCGCGGTGGGCACCTGGGCGGGCACCTGCTGCTGCTCCTCGACAGAAGGGCTCGCCTTGATCGGGTGCTTCTCCAGCTCGCGGACCTCGTTGAAGACGTGCTCCAGCTGGCTGGAGAAGTCCCGCAACGCCGTCTCGGCTTCCTCGACCGAGATGTCACCGCGCCCGATCAGCGACTCGGTGTAGGTCTTGCGGACGCTGCGCTTGCCGTCGATGATGTCGTACATCGCGGGCTGCGTCATCGACGGGTCGTCGCCCTCGTTGTGGCCCCGGCGGCGGTAGCAGATCATGTCGATCACGACGTCCTTGTTGAATGCCTGCCGGTAGTCGACGGCGAGCTTGGCGACCCAGTACGCCGCCTCAGGGTCGTCGCCGTTGGCGTGGAAGATCGGCGCCTCGATGATCTTGGCGACGTCGGTGGCGTACTGGCTGGACCGCGCGTGCTGCGGCGCGGTGGTGAAGCCGACCTGGTTGTTGATGATGACGTGCACGGTGCCGCCGGTGCGGTAGCCGCGCAGCAGCGCCAGGTTCAGCGTCTCAGCAACGACGCCCTGGCCAGCGAACGCCGCGTCGCCGTGCAGCAGCACCGGCAGCACGGTGAACCCCTCGGAGCCCTTGTCCAGGATGTCCTGCTTGGCGCGCACGATGCCTTCCAGGACAGGGTCGACCGCCTCGAGGTGCGACGGGTTGGCAGTCAGCGACACCTTGGTCTCGCCGTCGCCGAACATCCTGAAGTACTTGCCCTCTGCGCCGAGGTGGTACTTCACGTCGCCGGAGCCGTGCGCCTGGCCAGGGTCGAGGTTGCCCTCGAACTCCTGGAAGATCTGCGAGATCGGCTTGCCGACGATGTTGGCCAGCACGTTGAGGCGACCACGGTGCGGCATGCCGATGACGACCTCGTCCAGCTCGTGCTCAGCCGCCTTGTCCAGCACGGTGTCAAGCAGCGGGATCACCGTCTCGCTGCCTTCCAGCGAGAACCGCTTCTGCCCGACGTACTTCGTCTGCAGGAACGTCTCGAACGCCTCTGCCGCGTTGAGCTTGGACAGGACGTACTTCTGCTCCGACGTCGGCGGCTTGGAGTGCTTGACCTCGATGCGCTCCTGCAGCCAGCGCCGCTCCTCGGGGTCGATGATGTGGGTGTACTCCACGCCGACCGTGCGGCAGTAGGAGTCGCGCAGCACGCCGAGGATGTCCCGCAGCTTCATCCGCTGCTTGCCCGCGAAACCGCCGACGGCGAACTCGCGGTCCAGGTCCCACAGTGTGAGGCCGTGCGAGAGGATGTCCAGGTCCTCGTGGCGGCGCTGCCGGTAGTTCAGCGGGTCGGTGTCGGCCATCAGGTGGCCGCGCATCCGGTACGCCTCGATCAGCTCGAGCACGCGCGCGGTCTTGTCGATCGCGCCTTCCGGGATGTCCTCCATCCAGCGCACCGGCTCGTACGGCAGGCGCAGCGAGGTGAAGACGTCGTCGTAGAACCGGTCCTCGCCGAGCAGCAGCTGGTGGATGCGGCGCAGGAACTCGCCGGACTCCGCGCCCTGGACGATGCGGTGGTCGTAGGTCGAGGTGAGCGTCATGATCTTGCTGACGCCCAGGTCGTACAGCGCGACCTCGCTTGTGCCCTGAAAGTGCGCCGGGTACTCCATCGCGCCGACGCCGATGATCGCGCCTTGGCCCTTCTGCAACCGGGGCACTGAGTGGTTGGTGCCGATGCCGCCCGGGTTGGTCAGCGAGATCGTGGTGCCCGCGAAGTCGTCCGCGGTGAGCCTGTTGGTGCGGGCCTTCTTGATGATCTCCTCGTAGGCCTGCCAGAACTGCAGGAACGACATGTCCTCGACCGCCTTGATGGAGGCGACGACGAGGTTGCGCTGGCCGTCCTTGCCCTTCATGTCGATGGCGAGGCCGAGGTTGACGTGCTCCGGCGTCACCGCGTTCGGCTTGCCGTCGACCACCTCGTAGTGGCGGTTCATGTTCGGGTAGTCCCGCAGCGCCCGCACCATCGCGTAGCCGATGAGGTGAGTGAACGAGATCTTGCCGCCGCGCGTGCGCGCCAGGTGGTTGTTGATCACGATGCGGTTGTCCGCCATCAGCTTGGCGGGCACCGCGCGGACGCTGGTCGCGGTCGGCACGGCGAGCGAGGCGTCCATGTTCTTGGCGATCGCGGCAGCCGCGCCGCGCAGCGCGGTGCGCTCCGGCTCCTTCTTGCCGGAACCGGCGGCGGGCTTGGCCTGCTGCGTCGCGTTCTGCGCTGGTTTGGCCTGTTGCGTGGGCTGCCGCGGCTGCTGAGCCGGCTGTGCCGGTGCGGCTTGCTGGGTTCGCGGGGCTTGCTGCTGCGGGCGGGGCTGTTGCTTCGGCGTGGCGGGGGCCTGCTGGCGAGGCGATGGCTGGGGCGTCGGCCGCGGCGCTGGGGTGCCCCCTGTGCCGATCCCGTCGTCGCTGACCGCTGCGGACGTCCCGGTCGCGGTCGTCGTCCCGTCCTGCGTGGAGCCGTCACCTGCGCCAGTCGGGGTGAAGTCGGCGAAGAAGTCATGCCACGCGGCATCGACTGACTTGGGATCGTCGAGGTAGCGCTCGTACATTTCCTCGACAAGCCATTCGTTGGGGCCGAATTGTGACGCAGGGCTGCTGCTAGACACGGCTGGGACTCGCCTCTATCCGTCTGTCGTATGGGTGTATCAACCTGTCGCGCTTCAAGGCTAACGCCCTGACGCGCGACGAGGTGAGATAAGTTCCCGCCCACCCCGCACGTCATGCTGTGCGAAGCGCCGGGCTCATTCTTCCACCCGTGTGACGGCGGCGTGCGCCGGTCGGTGTCAACGTGACCCAGCGCGCATCACACCGTGATTGGCATCATGGACGATATGCCTCACACGGACGATCTCGACCAGGTGCGCACGGCACAGTCGCTGGTCAGCGGCGCGCAGCGGGTGGTGGCGCTGACCGGAGCGGGTGTGTCGACCGACTCGGGCATCCCCGACTTCCGTGGCCCCAACGGCGTGTGGACGCGCGACCCCGACGCGCAGCGGCTGTCGAACATCCACGAGTACGTCGCCGACCAGGAACTGCGACAGCGCAGTTGGCAGGCGCGGCTGAACCACCCCGGCTGGCAGGCGCGGCCGAACGCCGCGCACGAGGCGTTGGTGACGCTGGCGCGGTCGGGTCAGCTGCGCGCGATCGTGACGCAGAACGTCGACGGGCTGCACCAGCGCGCGGGCAGCGACCCGGCAACGGTGATCGAGCTGCACGGCACGCTGTACGAAACCGCGTGCCTGACCTGCGATGAGCACCGTGACATGCGCGAGGCGCTTGACCGGGTGGCCGCTGGCGAGGCCGACCCGCCGTGCCTGGTGTGCGGCGGCATCCTCAAGTCGGCCACGATCTCGTTCGGGCAGGCGCTCGACGCCGCCGTGCTGTCCCGCGCCCGCGACGAGGTCGAGGCGTGTGACCTGCTGCTGGCCGCTGGCAGCTCGCTGAGCGTGCATCCCGCTGCCGGGCTCGTCGGGCTGGCCGCCCGCAGCGGCGCGCGGGTCGTCGTCTGCAACGCCACCGAGACGCCGTACGACGACGTTGCCGACGTCGTGCTGCGCGGGTCACTCGGCGAGGTGTTGCCCGCGTTGGTGTGACGGCGCTGGAGCCGCTGGGTCCGTCGCGCCTGTGCCGTCGCTGCTGCCGTCGCCCAACCGCCACAGCCGGGCATAGGCGCCGTCGGCCGCGAGCAGCTCGGCGTGCGTGCCCTGCTCGACGAGGTGGCCGCCGTCCAGCACCATGATCCGGTCCGCCCTGGACGCCGTCGCCAGCCGGTGCGCGACGACGAACGTCGTCCTCGCCCGCGCCAGCTCCTCGGTCGCGGTCAGCACGGCCGTCTCGGTGGCGGGGTCCAGCGCCGCCGTCGCCTCGTCCAGCAGCAGGATGTCCGGGTCGACCAACTCGGCGCGGGCGAGCGCGATCAACTGCCGCTGCCCTGCGGACAGCGACTGCCCGCGCTCGCCGACCTGCTGGTGGAACCCGGACGGCAGCGTCGCGATCGCATCCAGCGCGCCCACCGCGTGTGCCGCTGCCTCCACATCGTCGTCGGTCGCGTCGGCGCGGGCGTAGCGGATGTTGTCGGCGACGGTGCCGGAGAACAGGTGCGCCTCCTGCGGCACGATGCCCATGCGCGCCCGCAGCGCAGGGAGGTCGTAGTCGCGGACGTCGACGCCGTCGATGCGCACCGCACCGGACGTCGGGTCGTAGAACCGTGCGAGCAGCTTCATCACGGTCGACTTGCCCGCGCCGGTCGCGCCGACCAGCGCGACCGTCTCGCCAGGCGCGACGTCGAACGACAGTGCGTCCACCGCCGTGGTGTCCGAGCCGGGGTAGGCGAACCGGACGTCCTTGAACGCCACCTCACCGGACAGCCGTTCGGGTGGTGTCACAGGATCGGCAGGCGGCGGCACCGACGTCGGTGTCGCGAGCAGGTCGCCGATGCGCCGCAGCCCGACCTTGGCCTGCTGGTAGGCGTCGAAGACGCTGGACAGCTCCTGGACCGGCGAGAAGAACAGCGACAGGTACAGCAGGAACGCCGTCAGCACGCCAGCAGTGAGCGTGCCCGCCGCGACCTGGCCGGCGCCGACGTAGAGCACCACCGCCTCGACCACCTGCGAGAGCAGCGCGACGAACGGGAAGTAGGTGGCGATGTAGCGCTGCGCGCGCAGGCGGGTGCGGCGGTAGGCGTCGCTGCGGGAGGCGAACGCGCGCGCCGAGTGCCGCTCGCGGGTGAACGCCTGCGCGGTGCGCAGTCCGGTGACGTTCTCCTGCATGTCGGCATTGACGACGCTCACCCGTTCGCGTGCCTCGGTGTAGGCGCGCGACGAGAGACGTCGGAACACCGCCGTCGCGGCGAGCAGCACGGGCAGCACGGACAGCGCGATCAGCGCCAGCGAGAAGTCGGTGAGCAGCAGCGCGACCGCGATGCCGACGATGGTGAGCATGCTGACGACGGCGGTGGCGAGCCCGGTTTGGAGAAACCGGGACAGCGCGTCGACGTCCGTCGTCATCCGGGTCATGATCTTGCCGGACAGTTCGCGCTCGTAGTAGTCCAGCCCGAGGCGTTGCAGGTGGGCGTAGCAGCGGACCCGCAGCAGGTAGAGCACGCTCTCCCCGGCGCGTGCGGTGAGCTTCACGCGTGCCGCGATGACCAGCCAGTCCGCCGCGACGATCACCGCGCCGAACGCCGCCACGCCGAGCACGACGCTCGCCGCGCCGGTGTTGACGCCGTTGTCCACGCCGTAGCGGAACAGCGACGGCAGCGCGACCGAGGCGAGCGCGTCGGCGGCGACCAGGCCGATGACGGCCGCCAGGATCCAGCGCACCGGCCGCAGCATCTTGGCGAGCCGGAAGTGCGGGTCAGGCGCGGCCGGGTCCTCGGTGCCGAGGTCCGGCCGGTCGGTGGCGGGCGGCAGCCTGCGCACGGCGTCGATCAACTCCGGCGTCGGCGGCGTGTCGACCGCCGCGCCCGCGCCCCTGCCTGCCCCCGGCCTGCCAGATGCCGCCGCGCTCGGTGTGGTGCGCTGCGTCGCGCTGAGCGCCAGCGCCCTGGCGTCGTTAGCGTCCTCGGCGTCCGGTGTGTCCGGCCAGCGGGTGTCGTGAAGGGCATCTTTAGGGCGTGTGGCGCCCATAAGATGCCCTTCACGACACCCCGCCACCAGGCTGCGGAACAACGCCGACCGCGCCAGCAGCTCCGCCTCGGTGCCGATGTCGACCACGCGGCCCTCGTCGAGCACGGCGATCCGGTCGGCCAGCGCGAGCGACGACCTGCGGTGTGCGATGAGCAACGTCGTCCGCTGGCCGTGGGTGACCGCGCGCAGCGTCTCGTTGATGGCGGCCTCGGTGGCGGTGTCGACCGCCGACGTCGCGTCGTCCAGCAGCAACACCCTGGGGTCGGTCAGCAACGCCCGTGCGAGGCTGAGCCGCTGCCGCTGACCACCCGACAGGGTGAGTCCACGCTCACCCACCAGGGTGGCGTAGCCGTCCGGCAGGGCGGTGATGAAGTCGTGCGCCTGCGCGGCCTGCGCCGCCGCGACGACCTCGGCGTCGGTGGCGTCCGGACGGCCGTAGGCGATGTTGTCGCGGATCGACGCCGAGAACAGGAACGGTTCCTCGAACACCACCCCGATGGCCGAGCGCAGGTCGGCCAGCCGCAGGTCCTGGACGTCTTCCTCCGAGCCGGGCGCGCCGAGCCGCACCGACCCGCCGTGGACGTCGTAGAACCGGGGTAGCAGCAGCGAGATCGTGGACTTGCCGGAGCCCGCCGTGCCGACCAGCGCGACGGTCTCGCCCGGTGCCACCGTCAGCGAAAGCCCGTCGAGCACCGGGTCGTCGCGGGTGTAGCCGAACCGGACGTCGTCGAGCCGCACCGACAGCGGGCCGTCCGGCAGGCCCCGTGCGTCGGGGCGGTCGGTGACCTCGGGCTGGGCATCGATCAGCTCGTACACGCGCTCCGCGCCCGCGCGCGTCGTCTGCGCCTGCACGATCAGGCTCGCCACCATCCGCGCCGGGCCGATCAGCGCGGAGACGTAGGCCGCGAACGCAACGAACGTGCCGAGGCTGATCTCGCCGTGCAGCGCGAGCATCCCGCCCAGCGCCAGCACGGCGACCTGGCCCACCGCAGGCAGCGCGGACGTCGTCGCCGTGGGCACCGCCGACAGCCGCGCGGCGCGCAGCCGCTCCGCGAACAGCGTCGTCGCCGTCCGGTCCAGCTTCGAGACCTCGTGCGACTCCTGACCGAAACCCTTCACGACCCGGACGCCGGTGACGGTCTCCTCGACGTGTTGTGCCAGGTCAGCGGCGCGCTGCTGTGCCGTCCATGTGGCGGGGAACAGCCGCCGCCTGCTGATGCCGAGCACGATGGCGACGCCGGGCACGACGATGAGCGCGATCAGCGTCAACGTCGGGGACATCCACAGCATCGCGCCGAGCGCGAGCCCGCCGAACACCACCGAGCCCAGTGACAGCGGCGCTTGCATCAGGATGCCGGTGACGAGTTGGAGGTCGGTGATCGCGCGGGAGACGATCTGCCCGGTGCGCAGCGAGTCCTGTTTGCCGCCGTCCAGCCGTGACACCGCGCCGAACACGCGCTGCCGCAGGTCGTGCTGGACGTCGAGCGCCAGCCGTCCGCCCAGGTAACGACGGGCGAACGCGCTGCAGAACGTGAGCAGCGCCAGCCCGCCAAGGCCGAGCGCGAGCCAGCCGATCCGGGCGGTCTTGCCCGCGACGGCGTCGTCCACGGCGACCTTGATCAGCAGCGGTCCTGCCGCCTGCAGGCCGACGCCGAGCACGGCCGCGCCGAACGCGAGCAGCACCAGCGTCCGGTGCTGCCAGCACGCGGCAGCCAACCGCCGGATCCAGCCCGGACCGGTGTGGCGCGGCTCGTCGTCATGGGACGACGTCGCGCCTGACGGCGGCGTGCCGGACGGCTGTGTGATCGTGATGGACACACCATCCAGGTTAGGCAGTGTTGGCAGCGACCAATCCGGACGGCGCCGGACTGTGAGTCGTTGTGGTCGCGATCACGACCGCAACGACTCACAGTCGCAACGTGGCGACGGCGTCAGGTGATGTCGCGGGACTGCGTGCGCCACAGGCCGAGCGCGAGGAACGCCATCGCCCATGCGAAGAAGATCGCCGCGCTGGCCAGCAGCCCGAACGACCCGAGCCCGCCTGCGGCGAGCCGCGCGGTGTCCTGGAAACCCTCAAGCAGCTCGCTTGACACCTTCGACATGCCGGTGGCGTTCGCCTGGATCTCGTCGGCCAGCGTGTCGGCCGCCGTGGAGCCGGTGAGTCCGTTCGCGGCACCGTTCGGCAACGCGCCCGCGACGTTCGCGTCGCCCCCGGCCATTCCGGTGAACACGAGGTCGCTGATCGGCCCGAGCGCGAGACCGTAGACCAGCAGCACGATCACCGTGCCGACCGGCGAGCCGATCAGCGCGCCGACACCGAGCCCGAGCAATGTCCACAGCACGCAGGACAACACGCCGGCCGCGGCGATCGCCAGCCACGTCGAGAACCCGACAAGGTGATCACCGCCGCTGCCGATGACGATGCCGAGCGTGGCTGCCCCGATGATCGCGATGCCGTAGATCGCGCCCCAGATCGCGTAGGTGATGCCCTTCGCGCCGAGCAGCATCGCCCGGTTCGGGGCGGTCAGGAAACTCGTGGTGATCGTCTTGCGGCCGAGTTCACTGGCTATGGCGAGCCCGCCGAACAGCATCGGGAAGATCGTTGCGATGTTGATCGCCCTGGTGAGGAACAGGACCGAGAACGAGATCTCGTTGAGCCGCACCCCGGCCAGCCGCATGACTTCCGAGCGGCTGAGCTCCGCTGCGAGATCGTCGAACACCGAGGACAGCATGCCCGCCCACGTTCCCGCGACGAGCAACGCGATGATCAGCAGTCCCCACCAGAGCTTGGTGGACAGGATCTTGCGGAACTCCGCTTTGATCAGCCTCCCCATCAGCGCTGACCTCCCCATCCGGTGTTGCCCTTGTCCTGTGGGTGCTGCGGTGGCACGCCGAGTTGCTGCGGTGGCGCCGCCGTGTACTGCCCGCTGGTGAGCTGGAAGAACAGGTTCTCCAGGTCGGCGTGCCGTTCTTCGAGGCCGTAGATCGCCACGCCCGCCCGCAGCGCGATGTCACCGACCAGCCGCGCGGACGTGTTCATCACGGCGAGCCTGCCGTCGTCGGCCGGTTCGATCTCGGTGATCTGCTCCTCCCGCAACGCCGTGGACAGCGCGTCGTGGTCGGATGGCAACACCAGCACGCGGGGCCGCTGCGCGTTGCGCAGGTCCGCAAGTTGGCCGTAGTACATCGTCTGGCCGTGACTGATGATGACGACCTGGTCGATGGTCTGCTCCACCTCGGCGAGCAGGTGGCTCGACACCAGCACGGTGCGGCCCTGCTTGGCGAAGTCCCGCAGGAAGCTCCGCAGCCAGGCGATGCCCTCCGGGTCGAGGCCGTTGGCCGGTTCGTCCAGCACCAGCACCTGCGGGTCACCCAGCAGTGCGGTGGCGAGCGCGAGCCGTTGCCGCATGCCCAGTGAGAACCCGCCCGCGTGGCGGTCGCCTGCCTCGGTGAGACCGACCGCCGCGAGCACCTCCTCGACGCGCCGGTCCGGCACCCCGATCGCCGCCGCGTACACCTTCAGGTGGTTTCTTGCCGTGCGTTTCGGATGGAATCCCTCGTTCTCCAGCACGGAGCCCACCACTCGCGCGGGGTTGCCGAGTTTGTCGTGGGGCATGCCGTTGATCGTCGCCGTGCCTTCCGACGGCGTCACCAGCCCCAGGATCATGCGCAGCGTCGTCGTCTTGCCCGCGCCGTTGGGGCCGAGAAACCCCGTGACGGAGCCGGGTGCGACGGTGAAGCTGAGGTTCGCCACCGCGCGTACCGACCCGAAGTTCTTGCTGAGCTGCCGCACCTCGATCCGGCCGCTGCCGTCGTGCACTGCATCGCCTCCCGTCGCTCCCACCTCTTGCCGAGCATCACATGAGCCATGTGGAGCATCGCGCGCGGGTATATCGAGAATCTACGCCTTCGATGCAGCGAAATGCGTGGAAGTTCCCTTAAGCTGGTGGTGGCGGCCCGCTCCCGGTGACCCCCAGGCTGGTCGAGCGGGCCGCCCCTCGCTGTTCAGATTCCCAGCACGCCTGGGTTCATGACGCCTGCCGGGTCGAGCGCGGTCTTGGCGTGGCGCAGCGCCGTCGCGAACGGGTCCGGTCGTTGCCGCTCGTACGCCGCAGCGTGGTCCCTGCCCACGGCGTGGTGATGCGTGATCGTGGCGCGGTTGCGTAGCAGCGACTCGCTGGCCGCCTGCTTGATCTCGTCCCACATCGCCATCTCGGAGCCGCGCCGACCAGGGGCGATGACGGTGAAGTACGGCGCGGGACCGTCCGAGTAGACGTGCGTGACCCGGCAGTTGATCATGCCGGGTGCGCCGGTGACCCGCTGCACGGCGGCGCCGACGTCGTCGCGCACGGACGCGTACAGCTCCTCGGCGCGGTCCCACGTGCAGGCCGTCTCGAACGTCTCGACGATGGCGCTCATCCGCGCGATGCCGTCGCGCAGATACGGCATCCGCAGGAACGCCGAACGCCACGACCCCACCGCGCTGTCGTCGTTGGCGCTGGGCTCGGCCGGGGTGCCGCCGTGTTGCCGGGCGAAGTCGATGGCGACGTCCAACTGCGCGGCGACCGGGACGTGCGCCGACTCGAAGCCGAGCACGAGCACGCTGGCGCCGTCCGCGCTCGCGCCGCTGAGCGCGGCCTCGCCCGCATCGAGCAGGCGGCAGTTCGCCGGGTACAGGCCAGCTTGGACGATGGCGCGCATCGCGGTGAGGCCGTCCGCGAACGACGGGAACGACACCGACCGGGACGCCTTGTGCGCCGGCCGGTCCTGCACCCGCAGCCACGCCTCGGTGATGACGCCGAGGATGCCTTCGGAGCCGAGGAAGAACCGGTCGGGCGAGGGGCCTGCGCCGGAGGCCGGGACGCGCAGCGACTCGCTGACACCGCTCGGCGTCAGGACCCGCAGCGACGCCACGAAGTCGTCGATGTGGGTGTGCAGCGTGGCGTAGTGCCCGCCAGCGCGGGTGGCGAGCCAGCCGCCGACCGAGGAGAACTCGAAGCTCTGCGGGAAATGCCGCATGGTCAGCCGGTGCGGGCGCAGTTGGTCCTCCAGCGCGGGGCCGAGGGTGCCCGCCTGCACCCGGATCGCCCTGCTGGTGGCGTCGACGTCGAGCACTTGGTCCATTCTGGACAGATCGAGCGACAGCCACGGCCGCTCGCCCCGATACTCCACGCCGCCGACGACGGAACTGCCGCCGCCGTACGGGACGACGGCGACCCCGGCGTCCGCCGCCCAGTCGATCAGCGCTTCGGTTTCGCGTTCGTTGCGCGGGTAGGCCACGACGTCCGGCGGGTTCGGGAGGTTGCGATGCAGCGCGCGGACGACGTCCCGGTACGCCTTGCCATAGGCGTGCGAGGCTCGGTCGGCGTCGCTGGCCGAGCACAACGATGCGAGCGAGGCAGGTGGTTGCGTGCGGGGTCTGGGGAGATCGAGGTCCGCTGGGTCCGGCACCGGCAGTGGCGTGTCCGGCAGGCCAGGGAGTTGGCCCGCGAGCTGCACGCACTCGGCGTCGCTGATTGCCTGATCGACTGTGCCCCAGCCCCACCATGACCGCATGCCGATCACGCTATCCCGGCTGCCCGACGTTCAGGGAGCGCGGGCTCCCGCGCGGCAGGACCACGTCGTGTCCGTGATGTCCGGTTCTGATGGTCACAGCGCGCAGGAAGTAGATCAACTTCGGATCGTGGGGCGCGGGCGGCGGACGCCGACGTCCGCCGCCCAACCTCGAACGTCAGCCGAGCACGGACTCCAGTGCGGTGTGCTCGATGCCGTGCGCGATGGCGACCGGCTCGTTGACCAGCGCGCCCTGGTGCGTGGTCAGTCCCAGCGCCAGCGGCTCGTCGGCCCGCGCCGCGGCGCGCCAGCCCTTGCCCGCCAGCTGGAGCACGTACGGCAGGGTCACGTTCGTCAGCCCGTACGTCGAGGTGCGCGGCACCGCGCCCGGCATGTTCGCGACGCAGTAGAACACCGAGTCGTGCACGAGGTAGGTCGGGTCGTCGTGGGTGGTCGGCCGGGAGTCGGCGAAGCAGCCGCCCTGGTCGATGGAGATGTCGACAAGCACGCTGCCCGGCTTCATCCGCGCCACCTGCGCGTTGGAGATCAGCTTCGGCGCCCGCGCGCCCGGCACCAGCACCGCGCCGATCACCATGTCCGCCTGCAGGATCGACTCCTCCAGCGTCAGCGCGTTCGACGTCAGGGTGCGGATGCGGCCGCCGAAGTCGTTGTCGATCTGGCGCAGCTTGTCGACGTTGGTGTCGAGCACCTCGACGTCGGCGCCCATGCCCAGCGCGATCCGCGCGGCGTTGATGCCCGCGACGCCGCCGCCGATCACCGTCACCCGCGCCGGGTGCACGCCGGGGATGCCGCCAGGCAGCACACCGCGCCCGCCGCTCGGCTTCAGCATCGCGTACGAACCCACCTGCGGCGCGAGCCTGCCAGCGACCTCCGACATCGGCGCGAGCAGCGGCAACGCGCCCGACGGCAGCTGCACCGTCTCGTACGCGAACGACGTCGTGCCCGCGCCCCGCAGCGCGTCGGTCAGCGGGCGGTTCGGCGCGAGGTGCAGGTACGTGAACAGCACCTGGTCTCGCTGCAGCAGCGCGTACTCCTGCTCGATCGGCTCCTTGACCTTGAGCACCAGCTCGCCCTCTGCCCAGACGTCCTCCGCCTTGGACAGCACCTTCGCGCCAGCGGCGAGATACTCCTCGTCGCTGATGGCCGAGCCAGCCCCCGCATCAGCCTCCACGAACACGTCGTGACCGCGCTCGGTCAGCTCGTGCACGCCTGCCGGGGTCGCCGCGACCCGGTACTCATGCTTCTTGATCTCGCGGGGGACTGCGATACGCACGGTGTGCCTCCGATGGTTCTCTGCCGGTCAACACCTCAACGGTGTACCCAGACTCACCGAATGTCATCGTGCTGGCACGACAATGTTGTCCCGTTACCGTAGTTGCGCCACGACAGCGATCACGGCACGTTCTCGGCGTAACGAGCCCCACGCAGCGTCAGGACCAGCGCATGCTCACGAGCTGGGTCAGTAGCGCCAGCCGGACGTCGGGGTCGTCAAGGTCGATGTCGCGTTGCTCCAGCAGCTTGCGCATCCGATAACGCAACGTGTTCGGGTGAATCCGCAGCTCATGGGCGGCCGCGCGTGGGTCGCCGGGATGCCGCAGCCAGGCGTAGAGGGTGTCGACGTACGCGGTCTTGCCGGTGCGGTCCTGCTCGCGCAGGTACTCCAGCGGGCCGAGTTCGAGCACACCCGAGCCCGCCGTCGCGGTCGCGACCCGGTGCAGCGTCAACGACGTCCACGCCTCATTGAAGCTGATCACCGGACCCTCGACCAGCTCGGCGCGCAGCAGGCCCAGCGCCTCGTCCGCCTCCGTGCGGGACTGCGACAGCTCCGCCGCCGGACGCCGGGTGCCCGCCGCCGCCAAGAACGTGCGCTTGGCCGCCGCCGACTCCTTCGCCAGCACGTGCCGCAGGTCGGACCAGTCCGCCCGCTCGGCGGGCACCACGAGATACAGCACGCCGCCGAGCGTGCAGCCGTGCGCGTGCGCGCCGATGCGCTTGCCGACGCGCTCCAGCAGCGCCAGCCGCAGCCCCTCGGCGCGCGGGTGGTCGTCGGGGTGTTTGCCGCCGGTGTCGACGGCGACGACCCGGTGCGCCGCCGCCGTCATGCCCAGCTCCGCCATCGCCCGGCGCGGGCTGGCCGTGCCGTCCAGCAACCCCGCCACCAGCTCGGCCGTCGCGCGCCGGTGCGCGTCCGCGCTGGCCCGCCTGCGCAGCAGGTGCACCGCGACCACCGGAGCGGCGTCGGCGAAGGCGGCGGCGCGTTCCTCGGACACCGGCCCGTCCACCACCGCCCACATCGAGCCGAGCAGTTCGCCGCCCATCCGTATCGGCACGATCAGCCGGGGCAGCGTGCCGTCTTGTTGTGCGGGTACGAAGATCGTCTGCTTGCCGGTGGACAGCTCCCGGAACACGCCGCGCGAGCGGAACCGCGCCAGAACGTCGTCCGGGATGCGCCGTCCCATGATCGTCGAGACCCGCGCGGGGTCGGTGAGGTCCTGGCGCGCGGAGTAGGCGAGCACGCGGGAGTTGGTGTCCTCGATGGTCACCGGCGCGTCCACCACGGACGCCGCCGCGTCGGCCAGCCGGAACAGGTCCGCCGAGCCCGCCTCGGGCGCGTCGATGGCCTCCCGTTCGTCCGCGATGGCGTCCAGCACCGTGCGCAGCAGCCACACCAACTGCGCCCACGACGTCTTGGCGTGCACCTCGATCAGTCCGATCTCGGCCTCGGTCGCCGCCTTCCGAACGGCCGCCCGGCGGGCGAGTGGCGGTTTGAGCAGGACCGCCGCCGCCGAGCACGCCGCGCTCTCGCGCACGAGCTCCACGGCGTCGTCGACCGTGGTCGCCGCGACCGCGAGCACGAGGTCGCCCGCGTTGAGGTGCATCAGGCCAGCACGCAGCGCCGAGCCATGGGTGCCGTGCGAGCCAGCCTCGGCGATCACCACGTCAGCGACGTTGCGCTCCCCTTCCGGCAGCACGACGGCGTGTAGCAACGTCGGGCCGACCCGGTTGACGACGCTGGCGAGCGAGGTCATGGTTCGTCGTCCGCCAGCGCGTCGGTGATCCAGTCCGGCACGTCGAGGCCACGGTCGACGCACTCACCTGCCAGCCGCAGGGTCCAGCGCAGCGCCTGCAGCACCAGGCTGTCCACTTCCTCCGGCTCGGCGTTGTCGAGCGCGATGGCGACATGTTGCCGCGCGTCGTCGGTGTTGCCGTGCATCTCGGCGAGCAGCGTGCGCACGGCGGTGCGCACCGGTGGGTCGGCCTGGTCGATGGAGACCTCGCTGCCCTCGTCGTCGAACACCTGCACCTTGACCGGGGTGGCGCCGCCGTCGCCGAGCGCGGATACGAGGACGCCGCACTCGCTGAACAACAGCATGACCAGGTCACGCACGTTGTCGCTGGCCTGGGTCAGCGCTGCGGCGTCGTCACCACGCCGCGCGGCGCTCAGGGCACGTGTCGCTTGTGCCGCGAGTCGGGCTTGTCCGGGAAAGTCGGCGTCCACGTGCACTATCAAACACGAGATCATCTGGCCGCGTGAAGTGCTCCCAGCGCCATATCGGTGAGCAGGTCCGCCAGTTCGGTTCTGCCGAGGTAGCGGGTGTGCGGGGTGGAGTTGATGAGACCGAACACCGCGTGCGCGCTGGACCGTGCTTTGGGCAGCGGCACGTCGGGCATCGCGTCGGTGATGGTGCTCGCCCAGACCTCGACGTAACGACGCTGCAAGGTGCGGACCTCGCGGCGGTCCTCGTCGCGGAGGTTGCCAAGGTTGCGTTCCTGCACGGTGATCAGCGCGGGGTGGTCCAGCGCGAAGTCGACGTGGAAGCGCACGAGGGCGCTCAACGCCTCGGCCGCGGTCTCGGCCGCTGTCGCCCGCGCGATGCCGCCGTCAAGCAGGTTGTGGCTGATCGAGGTCAGCATTTCGCCGAGGATCGCGTCCTTGCCGCGGAAATGGCGGTAGAGTGCGGGACCAGAGACACCGACGGCGGCGCCGATGTCGTCGATACCGACGCCGTGAAAGCCGTGATGGGCGAACAGTTCCGCCGCTGCGGCCAGGATTTGCTCCCGTCGTGACGGTGTGCCGGTGACCGCGCGGGGCGCGGTGTCCGTGTCGCGTGCCTCAGTCACCGCGAACTGCTCCCCTCGAAAGTGCTGAACAGTGTCTTACCAGAGGTCGGGCTCTTCACCTCGGCAGGTTCCGTCCATGACGGTTCTCACCTGCGGTGCGCCGTTGCGACCCTCCCTGCGGGCGGGCCCCACCGGCACACTTGTGAAAAGCTCTCCCGGGTAGACGGATCCGTTAACGCATACTAACATCGGAGAGCGAGTTAACGACTACTAACGGGGTGAGGGAACGCGGAATGGACGCAACGCCGCTGCGATCCGACGCCGACCCGGCATCGGAGACTTTCCAGCGCTACGCCGCCGAGCATGGCCGGCTCGTCGCTGACATGAACGGCCGCGTCAAGCAGGCGATGCAGGGCGGGCCGGAGAAGTCACGGGTCCGGCATGTGGAGCGCGGCAAACTGCTGCCGCGCGACCGCGTCGACGCGCTGCTCGACCCGGGGTCGCCGTTTCTCGAGCTCTCGCCGCTGGCCGCGAACGGGATGTACCACGACGAGGCGCCCGCCGCCGGGATCATCACCGGCGTCGGCAGGGTGTCCGGCCGCGAGTGCGTGATCGTCGCGAACGACGCCACCGTGAAGGGTGGCACGTACTACCCCATCACGGTGAAGAAGCACCTGCGCGCGCAAGAGGTCGCGTTGCACAACAACCTGCCGTGCGTGTACCTGGTCGACTCCGGGGGCGCGTTCCTGCCGGAACAAGACGGGGTCTTTCCCGACAGGGAGCACTTCGGGCGCATCTTCTACAACCAGGCCACGATGTCGGCGCGCGGCATCCCGCAGATCGCCGCCGTGCTCGGCTCCTGCACGGCGGGCGGCGCGTACGTGCCCGCGATGAGCGACGAGGCCGTCATCGTGCGAAACCAGGGCACCATCTTCCTCGGCGGCCCGCCGCTGGTGAAGGCCGCGACCGGCGAGGAGGTCACCGACGAGGAGCTGGGCGGCGGTGACGTCCACGCCCGCCAGTCCGGCGTCACCGACCACCTCGCGAAGGACGACACCGACGCGCTGCGCATCGTGCGCTCGATCGTGTCAACGCTCGGTCCGCGCACCCCCCGGCCGTGGGACGTCGCCCCGGTGGAGGAACCCGCCGTGGACCCGACCGAGCTGTACGGCGTGGTGCCCACCGACTCCCGCACGCCCTACGACGTCCGCGAGGTCATCGCCCGGATCACCGACGGCAGCCGGTTCGCCGAGTTCAAGGCCGAGTACGGCACGACGCTGGTGACCGGGTTCGCCCGCGTCCACGGCCACCCGGTCGGCATCATCGCCAACAACGGCGTGCTGTTCGCCGAGTCCGCGATGAAGGGCGCGCACTTCATCGAGCTGTGCGACAAGCGGTCCATTCCGCTGCTGTTCCTGCAGAACATCACCGGGTTCATGGTAGGAAAGGACTACGAGGCGGGCGGCATCGCCAAGCACGGCGCGAAGATGGTCACCGCCGTGGCCTGCGCGCGGGTGCCGAAGCTGACCGTGATCATTGGCGGCTCGTTCGGCGCGGGCAACTACTCCATGTGCGGGCGGGCGTACTCACCCCGGTTCCTGTGGATGTGGCCGAACGCGCGCATCTCCGTGATGGGCGGCGAGCAGGCCGCGTCGGTGCTGTCCACGGTTCGTCGTGACGCCATCGAGCGACGCGGCGACACCTGGTCGGCTGAGGACGAAGCGGCGTTCAAGGACCCGATCCGGGAGCAGTACGAGCACCAGGGTCACCCGTACTACTCGACGGCGCGGCTGTGGGACGACGGCGTCATCGACCCGGCCGACACCCGCACCGTCGTGGGGCTCGCGCTCTCGGCGGCGGCCAACGCGCCACTGGACGACATCAGCTACGGCGTCTTCAGGATGTGAGGGGCAGTGTTCGAGACAGTCCTCGTCGCCAACCGAGGTGAGATCGCGGTCAGGGTGATCGGCACCCTGCGTCGCATGGGCATCACGTCCGTCGCCGTCTACAGCGACGCCGACGTCGATGCGCGCCACGTCCGCGAGGCCGACGTCGCGGTGCGTATCGGACCCGCCGCCGCAGCCAAGAGCTACCTGTCGATCGACGCCATCCTCAACGCCGCCAAACGCACCGGCGCGCAGGCGATCCATCCCGGCTACGGCTTCCTGTCGGAGAACGCTTCGTTCGCACGGGCGTGTGCGGATGCCGGTCTGGTATTCATCGGTCCGCCCGCCGAGGCGATCGACGCCATGGGCGACAAGATCAGCGCCAAGCGGACGGTGTCCGCTGCCGGGGTACCGGTGGTGCCCGGCATGTCTGGTTCGCCGGACGAGTTGCTCCGCTCGCTCGGGGGGGACGCGGGGGGCGGAGCCCCCCGCGGGTTTGGTTACCCCATCCTGCTGAAGCCGTCCGCCGGCGGTGGCGGCAAGGGCATGGTCGTGGTGAACGAGTCCGGCGAACTAGCGGACGCCATCGAGTCGGCGCAACGGGTCGCGCGGTCGGCGTTCGGCGACGACCGGCTGCTGGCGGAGCGGTTCGTCGCCAGCCCGCGCCACATCGAGATCCAGGTGCTCGCCGACACCCACGGCAACGCCATCCACCTGGGTGAACGCGAGTGCAGCCTGCAACGACGCCACCAGAAGATCATCGAGGAAGCGCCGTCGCCGCTGCTCGACGCCGACACTCGCGCGCGGATGGGCGCGTCCGCTGTTGACGCCGCCAAGGCGTGTGGGTACGCGGGCGCGGGCACCGTCGAGTTCATCGTGTCCGCCGACCGGCCGGACGAGTTCTTCTTCATGGAGATGAACACGCGGCTCCAGGTCGAGCACCCCGTCACCGAGCTGGTCACCGGGCTGGACCTGGTGGAACAGCAGGTGCGGGTGGCGGCGGGGGAGCGGCTCGGCACCGCGCAGGGCGACGTCCGCCTCGAGGGACACGCCATGGAGGCCCGCGTCTACGCCGAGGACCCGACGTCCGGCTTCCTGCCCACCGGCGGCACCGTGCTCGGCGTCGCGGAACCGTCCGATGAGTGGGTACGCGTGGACTCCGGCCTGCAAACCGGCACCGTCATCGGCTCGGACTACGACCCGATGCTGGCCAAGGTCATCGCGCGCGGTGACGACCGGGACCAGGCACTCGCCCGATTGGACGAGGCGTTGGCGGACACTGCGGTGTTCGGCGTCGTCACCAACGTGCCGTTCCTCCGCGCGTTGCTCGCGAACGACGACGTCCGCGCGGGCCGCATGGACACCCAGATGGTTGACCGTCTCGCGGAGCGGTTGGCCGCCGCCGACCCGGTGCCGGACGAGGTGTTCGCCGCCGCCGCGCTGGACGAGCTGCTCGGCATGCAGCCTGCGGGCGCCACCGTGGACCCGTGGGACGTGCCGACCGGCTGGCGGCTCGGCGGCGCCATCGGCACGGCGTTCCGGCTGTCCTGCGGTGGCCGTGACGTCACCGTGCGCGTCACCGGCACCCCCGCCAACGCCACCGTCACCGTGGACGACGGCGAGCCGACGCCCGCGCGGGCGCTCTGGCGCGGCGGCGGGCGCAACGAAGGGATTCTTACTAACGCCAGGCGCAAGGAAGAAGCCCTTCATAACACCCTGGAGCTCACCTACGGCGGCCGTCGCCGAACCTACGGCCGGGTGCAGGACACGCGCACCGACACGCTGTGGCTGGCCGAGGGCGGGCGCACCTGGGCGGTCGGCGAGCACTCGCTGCTCGACGTCGACGCCGCCGCGGCGGGCGAGGCGGGCCCGGTCACCAGCCCGATGCCGGGCACCGTGCTCGCGGTCAAGGTCCAACTCGACGCCGAGGTCAGCGCGGGACAGCCGCTGCTGGTCGTCGAAGCGATGAAGATGGAACACACGATTACCGCGCCGATCGACGGCGTCGTGAGTGAAATATCGGTCAAGGCGGGTCAGAAGGTCGCACTCGAGGAAACCCTCGCCGTGGTGACTCCGCGCGAGAGCAGCGAAACGCGCGACCGGCACCGGGAGTAAAGCGACCAGTGGCACTGAGCGCGGATCAAGCCAGTCGGCGTGTGAGGCAAAGATGAGGAGCAAGAGTCATGATCGATGTCCGGTTGGACGACACCTACGAGACGCTGCGCAATACCGTCGAGGACTTCGCGCAGCGCGAGGTCGCACCGGTGATCGGTGGCTTCTACGAGCGCGAGGAGTTTCCCTACGACATCGTCGCGCAGATGGGCGAGATGGGCCTGTTCGGCCTGCCGTTTCCCGAGAAGCACGACGGCATGGGCGGGGACTACTTCGCCCTGTGCCTGGCGCTGGAGGCACTGGCGCGGGTCGACTCATCGGTGGCGATCACGCTGGAGGCTGGCGTGTCGCTCGGCGCGATGCCGATCTACCGGTTCGGCACCGACGAGCAGAAGGAACAGTGGCTGCCCGAGATGTGCCGGGGCGAGAAGCTCGGCGCGTTCGGTCTCACCGAGCCCGGCGGCGGCTCTGACGCCGGGGCGACCAAGACCACCGCGAAGCTCGACGGCGACAGCTGGGTGATCAACGGCAGCAAGTCGTTCATCACCAATTCGGGTACCGACATCACGTCGCTGGTGACCGTCACCGCCGTCACCGGAACGAAGGACAACGGCGGCAAGGAGATCTCCGCGATCATCGTGCCGTCCGGCACGCCGGGCTTCACGGTGGAGAAGAAGTACTCCAAGGTCGGCTGGAACGCCTCCGACACGCACGGCTTGTCGTTCGACGACGTCCGGGTGCCGCGGGAGAACCTGGTCGGCCAGCAGGGTCGCGGCTACGCGCAGTTCCTGTCCATTCTGGACGAAGGCAGGATCGCGATCGCCGCGCTGTCAACGGGTCTCGCGCAGGGCTGCGTTGACGAGTGCCTGCGCTACGTGCACGAGCGGGAGGCGTTCGGCAACACGATCGGCTCGTACCAGGCGATCCAGTTCAAGCTGGCCGACATGGAGATGCGCACCCACAACGCGCGGCTGGCGTACTACGCGGCGGCGTCGAAGATGCTGCGCGGCGAGCCGTTCAAGAAGGAGGCGGCGATCGCGAAGCTGACGTCGTCCAACGCCGCGATGGACAACGCGCGCGAGGCGACGCAGATCTTCGGCGGCTACGGCTTCATGAACGAGTTCCCGGTCGGCCGGTTCTACCGCGACGCGAAGATCCTCGAGGTCGGCGAGGGCACCAGCGAGGTCCAGCGGATGCTGATCGCCCGCGAGCTCGGCCTCTGACGTCTCCGCCGCGCGAGTCTCACCCTAATCGCCGCGAGTTGCACCTTAGCTTGTCGTTTAACCCCTGGTCGGGTGTGTGGTGACCCCGGTTGATCATGGAAGCGGCCCTTGGTTGATCATGCTTCTTGCGACAGCAACAAGATCAACAACAAGGGCCGCAGTGAGTAGTGTGCACGATGGCGAGCGCGTTGACGCGTTCGGGGATCTGGCCGGGTTTCGCCGGGAGTTCTACCGGTGTCTGCCTCGGCG
>WHTY01000159.1 GCA_009377475.1 Actinophytocola sp. | reverse complement strand
TGGTGCGCACCCGATCGGGTCAGGCGATCCGCAGGCTGCTGGAGCTGCGGCCCGACACCGCGTGGGTGATCCGCGATGGCACCGAACGCGAGGTGTCACTTGATGAGATCGCGGTGGGGGAGCTGGTGCGGATCCGGCCGGGTGAGAACATCCCGGTCGACGGTGAGGTCACCGAGGGGGCTTCCGCGGTGGATCAGGCGCTGGTGACCGGGGAACCCATTCCGGAGGAGAAGCTGGTCGGCGACGCGGTGATCGGTGGCTCGATCAACCAGACCGGCACGTTGGTGGTGCGGGTGTCTCGGGTGGGGGAGGAGTCGTTTCTGGCGCAGGTGGCCCGATCGATCGAGGAGGCCCGCGCGCTGCGGCCCGGGGTGCTGCAGCTGCTGGATGTGGTCCTGACGTACTTCGTGCGCGGGGTGCTGGGGTTCGCCGTGTTCGCGGTGCTGCTGTGGACGGTCGGGCCCGCGCTCCGGGGCGAGGGGCCGGACTGGTTCCGCGCGGTGTTCGCCGCCCTGGCGGTGCTGGTGCTGGGGTATCCGTGCGCGCTGGGGATGGCCACCCCGTTGGCGATGATCCGCGGCGGGGGCATGGCCGCCGAGCGGGGCATCCTGATGCGTTCCGGTGAGGCGTTTCAGATCATGGGCGAGCTGCGCACCGTGGTGCTGGACAAGACCGGCACGCTGACCCGGGGCGAGCCCGCCGTGGCCGACGTCGTCGCCCTGTCCGGTTCGGAGGACGAGCTGTTGCGGCGGGCGGCCGCGGCCGAAAGCGCCAGCGAACACCCGTTGGCTCGCGCTGTGGAGGATGCCGCCGAGCAACTCGGGCTGGACGCACCCAACGCCACGGATTTCCGCGCGCACCCCGGCCGGGGCGTACGGGCCACTGTGGACAACGCTCGGGTGCTGGTGGGCAAGCTCGGCTACCTCGCCGACGAAGGCATCGACATCGCCGCGGGCGAAGAGCACCGCGACCGGCTGGAAGAACAGGGCCGGACCGTGGTCGGGGTGGCTGTCGACGACCAGCTTGCCGGGCTGGTCGGGATCGCCGACGCGATCAAGGACGACGCCGCCGACGCCGTGACACGGATGAAGGATGCGGGCCTGGTGCCGGTGATGATCACCGGGGACAACGAGCGCACCGCCCAGGCGGTCGCCGCCGAGGTCGGCATCGAGCAGGTCTTCGCCCAGGTGCTACCCAAAGACAAAGCTGACCGGGTCCGTGAACTGCAGCGGCCTGGCCGGCGGGTGGCCATGGTCGGCGACGGTATCAACGACGCCCCGGCGTTGACCCAGGCCGATGTCGGCATCGCGATCGGCGCCGGCACCGACATCGCCATCGAGTCCGCCGACATCGTCGTCATGGGCGAACGGCTCGGCGCGGTCATGGACGCCTACCAGATCGGGCGCGGCTCCTATGCCAAGACCAAGCAGAACCTCGCCCTAGCGTTCGCGTTCAACGGCATTGGTGTCCCTGCCGCCACCACCGGGCTGGTGCACCCGATCTGGGCCATGATAGCGATGATCGCCAGCGTCACCGCCGTGCTGACCGACTCCTTCGCCTCCCGCCTGTTCCGCCGCATCGCACCCAGCGGCCGCGGCGAGCCAGCGAAGGAGGCCCAGCCAGTGCCCGGTGCTCCGGAACCGGAGGGCGCCGGCCACGCCCAGGCGCCCTCCGAGCAGGAACGGGTGCTACGGCTCGTCGTCGCGGGCATGCATTGCGCAGGTTGCGCGGAGAACATCGGCCACTCGTTGCCCCAAGCCGAGGGCGTCCGGTCGGCCGTGGCCGACCACGAGCGCAGCACGGTCGAGGTGGTGTACCAGCCGAACAAGGTCGGCGAGGACGAGATCCGCGAACACCTCCACGAGCTTGGCGTCCGGGTCACCGGCCACGCCACCGAGGGAAAGGTCCAGGCATGAACGCACGTCGGCAGAACCACGCAGCGGCATCCGGTGACACCGAGACCACCGAAGACCGCCCCAGCGGGTTACACACCGTGGTCGACGGACGCTCGGTGAAATCGTGGATCGCCATCGCCGCGGCCATCGCCATCGTCGTGCTCGGGTTCGGCGCATGGTGGACCTACGGCCTCGACCGCGGCACCAGCCCACAGCAGGGCATGCCCATGGCCGGCATGGACCAGGACATGGGCGATGACATGGGCGGGGACATGGGAGGCATGGGCGGTGACATGGCGGGTATGGCCGCCGACGTGCCTCGATTCCCGCCCGTGGCCGCCTACTACGGCGGCGAGCAGGTGTTTTTCGCGCACACCGAGACCTCCGACCCCGAGATCTCCCAGACGCTGACCGACATGATGGGCTCACCGGTGGTGACCGTGCCCGAACTCGCCCAAACGCCACCAGCAGCGCTCGGCCCGGTGTATGTGTTCACCAACGGCGTGAAACCCGACGGGCCACGCGGGCCTATGGGCTTCCAGCCCGACGTGTTCGACACCGCCCCCGGCGACCCCGGCTACACCCCGCTGCGCCAGCTGATCATGCTGACCTGGGTTGACGACGCCGAACCCCGGGTACTCACCTCCGCTGGGCACGTGGAGCAAGCCATCAACACCGGACAGCTCACCGCCGAGCGCACCGACGTCGTGATCAACGCCCCGCTGCTGACCTGGCCCGACGGGCAACGCTGACGAGCAGGTGTGCACCTGCGGGCTCATCGAGCTGTCTGCCGCGCGCAGTCGAAGGGAGTCGCCATGAACGATCGCTCGGCAACTGTCGACGGCATCGGTATGCGCTGGACGGACCAGGGCGATGGGGAGCCTGTGGTGTTCCTCCATGGCATTCCCACCTCGCCCAGGTTGTGGCGGCATGTGCTGCCGCTGGTGACCAGCGCGAGGTGTCTGGCGTGGGAGATGGTCGGATACGGCCAGAGCATGCCCGCCGGCCGTGAGCGGGACATCTCCGTCGCCAGTCAAGCGGACTATCTCCGGATGTGGCTGGCCCATGTCGGTATCGAGAAGCCCGCGATCGTCGGGCACGACCTGGGCGGCGGGGTTGCGCAGATCTTCGCCGCTCGCCATCCGGAGCAGGTCAGTGGGCTGGTACTGATCAACTCGATTTGCTACGACTCCTGGCCCATCCCCAGCGTGAAGGCCATGCAACGGATGCCGCAGGCGCTACGTCAACTGCCCGACCTCGCGATCTATCCGATGTTCGTGTCGCTGCTGCGCCGCGGCCATGACGACACCGCGATCGGGAAGGAATCGATCCGCGAGCACTGGGAGGCCTACGAGACACACGGGGCGGCGCGGTCGTTGTTCGCCCAGATGTCGGCGCTCGACAAGCGGGACACCCTGGCGATCGCCAGTAGGCTGTCGCAGCTACACCTGCCCGGCACCGTGATCTGGGGTGTCGCTGACCAGTTCCAGAAGCTCCGTTACGGGCAGCGGCTCGCCGCGGACCTCGGCACCGAACTGATCGGGATCGACGGCGGCAAGCACTTCGTCCCCGAGGACCATCCCGACCAGGTCGCCGCTGTGGTCAACGATCTGCTGAAGGCGTGACTCGCGCGGCGACTGTCAGGTCGATGACAGTTCCGCGTCGACCGGTCTTCCGGCGGGTACCCAAGGTGACATCCATTCGGACAGCAATAGCGGGAAGGGAGCCAGCGATGCCCAAGGCAGCCGTTGTCGTCCTGGCCGACACCGAAACGCACGGGGACCTGGGCCGTGTCGTCAATGCCCTGGTCGCCACCAAGGAGTTCAAGGACGCCGGTGACGACGTCCGCCTGATCTTCGACGGTGCGGGCACCCAATGGCCCGGCGTTCTGTCGGACCCCGGACACAAATCGCACAAGCTCTACCACGCCGTGCACGACGTCGTTGCCGGTGCCTGCGGATTCTGCGCCAAGGCATTTCACACCGAGGACACCGTCGAAGACGCGCACGTGCACCTGCTCGATGAATACGAAGGCCATCCCAGCATCAGAACGCTGGTCAACGACGGATATCAGGTGATCACCTTCTGAGTCCGCCGTCGAGCGCGACGGCGGCTGGCAGGACACCGATGCCGCCGAATCTTCGTGCGCGGCACCGGCGGTGACCCTCCGGTGATCCTCTTCTTGCACGGCTACCCGTCGAGCGGTTTCGACTTCCGAGAGGTGATCGAGCGACTACCCGGCAGGGCAACGCTGACGCTCGATTTCCTCGGCTTCGGACTTTCGGACAAGCCGAGACCGCACCGCTACAGCATCGTCGAACACGCCGACATCGTCGAGCAGGTCGTCGCGGCGCACGCAGCCGGAAAGCCCATCGACGTCGTCGCGCACGACATGGGCACCTCGGTCGCGACCGAGCTCATGGCCCGCGAGCTCGACGGCGAACTTCCGTTCCGCCTGCGCAGGGTGGTTCTGACGAACGGCGGCCTGATCATCGAACGGGCCAGCCTGCGGCCCATCCAGCGGTTACTGCAGAGTCCGGCGGGTCCGCTGCTGGCGAGTCTGGCCAGCCGGCCGATGTTCACCCGCGAGTTCGCACGGCTGTTCTCGGAGGGCCACCCGCTGGATCCGAGGGAAGCCGCCGCGCAGTGGTCGCTGATCAGCCACGGCAACGGCCACCGGATCGCGCATCTGCTGTGTGCGTACGTTCGGGAACGAACGACGTATGCCGACCGCTGGCACGGCGCCATCCGGTGCTGGCAGGGACAAGCGGGGTTCGTCTGGGGACTGCGAGACCCGGTCGCCACCCCCCATGTGCTGGACGGGCTGCGTGAGCTACGCCCGGCAGCGTCGGTGATCGAACTGGGCCACCTCGGCCACTACCCGCAGATCGAAGACCCGGACGCGTTCACCACGGCAGTACTATCCCAGCTCGACGGGTGATGCCCGGGCCGGAACTCCGAGCGGGGCCAAGTACTGATGGGAGGAGATGACGATTCCTACAGCAGGTGCGCTGGCGTTCGACGTGTACGGCACGCTCGTTGACCCAATCGGGATCTGGCGCAGGCTCGAGCAGCACCTGAGCCACGAGGTTGCGGTTCAGGTCGCCGGGAGCTGGCGCAGGAAGCAGCTTGAGCTGACCTTCCGGCTGTCGGTGATGGGCCGCTACGAAGACTTCGAGTGGTGCACCCGGAAGGCGCTGGACCATGCGCTCGCCGCAGCCGGGCAGGAACTCGACAACTCAGCCAGGGACGAGCTGATCAGCCAGTACAACGACCTCGACCCGTTCCCCGATACCGTGCCGGGCCTGGAGCGCCTTCGGGGCCAGGGCTATGCGCTGGCCGTGTTCTCCAACGGTGCCCCGCACATGCTCGACGCGCTGCTGGCCAACACCGGACTCACCGAGTTCTTCGAGACCTGTATCAGCGTCGACGAGGTCGGCGTGTACAAGCCGTCGCCAGCCGTGTACCGGCATGCGGCACAGCGACTTGGCCTGCCGATCGAACAGGTGCGGCTGGTCTCGGCCAACCCGTTCGACGACATCGGTGCCGAAGCCGCGGGCATGCGGGCGGCGTGGGTCGATCGCGGGAACGGGTTGTTCGAGCCCGACGGAACACCACCCGATGTAGTCGTAGCGAACCTGACCGAGCTCGCCGACAGGCTCGCCGAATAGCCCGTGAGCATCCCGGTCGTGCACAAGGAACGCGGACGTCGCCCAGGAGGCGAGGACACGCGATCTGACTTGCTCGACGCGGCACGAGTCGAGTTCATCGCGCATGGTTATGCGGGCGCGACCGTCCGGGCTATCGCTGCTCGTGCCGGTGTGGACTCGGGCATGGTCAATCATTGGTTCGGCGGTAAGGAGAAGTTGTTCACCGCGGCCGTTTTCCGATTGCCGTTCGATCCGGAACGCTTGCTTGACGATGTGCTCGACGGAGATCCCGGTCGACTCGGTGAGCGGATCGTGTGCCGGTTCCTGACGGTGTGGGATGCCGCCGACGGCGGGGTGTTCGCGGCATTGGTGCGCAGCATCGCGGGATACGAGCAGGCGTCGAGCATCTTGCGAGACATACTGATGAAGAACATATTCGGCTGGATCGTGGCGACGATAGAGGCGGATCAGCCGCAGCTGCGTGCGGCTCTTGTGCCAGTCAGCTGGTCGGGCTCGGTATGGTGCGCTACGTCGCGCGTTTCGAGCCGGCCGCGTCGGCTGACCCCGAACAGCTTGTCGCGGCGGTGGCCCCGACGCTGCAGCGCTACCTGACCGGCCCGATCGGGTAAGAAACTCTAGCTTCAACGGTACGACACCCGTGGACGACCAGGCGGTGAACGACGACGTGCCCCTGGAGGAGTAAGCACCGCGCATCGACGAACTTGGCGGGATGGCGTCATGACGAGTCGCCGCGCGATCGTCCACGATCGCAACCGCACCGGCGGCGCGGCGACTCGTGCTTCCCCTCCCGCGGCGACCTGGGCGCGAATGGTGCTCGCGGCGCCTGTTCATGTCACTGCTGCGGCGCGGAAACGACAGCGCCGAGGTCGCGTGCGTCGATCGGCCCACACCAGGCGGATCATCTGAGTGACCCGGGCGTACGGTTATGCGTTCGGGTGGCGCCGATGGAGGCGGTCACGATGCAGCCGATCGCGAACCATTGCCACACTGTTAGGTGTTCGCTGAGAAGCACAAGGCCAGCGAGGGCTGCGATGGCGGGTTCCAGGCTGACCAGGACGGCGAAAACGCTGGCGGGGAGCTTGCGGAGGGCGTGTAGTTCGAAGGAGTTGGCTAGGACCGTGGATAGGATGGCCACGGCAAGGCCCGCGGCCAGAACCGGGCCGTGGGTCAGTGCGGCCGGATCCGCTCCGATGCCCAGGGGGATCGTGAGGAGGGCTGCCCAGGCAGTTGCCAGCGCGAGGCCGGTTCCGCCGCGGGTCCGGGCGCCGACTTCGGCGCTGAGCAGAATGTATGCGCCCATGCACACTGCGGAGATCAGTGCAAAGGCGACTCCGGTTGCTGAGATGCTGCCCGTTGGATCGCCCACGACCACCATGACCCCGAGGGCTGACAGCAACGCCCACACCGCGTGCAGTCGACGTCGTGATCCACTGAGGGAGATGGCCAGGGGACCGAGAAACTGCAGGGTGGTGGCGAGGCCCAACGGGAGCCGCGCGAAGGCTAGGTAGATGAATACGTTCAGGCCGGCCAGTGAGGTGCCGAGCGCGATGATGGCGAGCTGGGTTGGCCGATGCGTGGGCAGTCGTGGTCTCCAGAGCAGCAGCAGGATCATCGCTCCTAATCCGAAGCGCAGTGCGGCGATCGGCAGGGGTCCCGCCAGCGGGAACGCGATTTTGGCGAGTGCTTGTCCACTCTGGATGCTCACGATGCCGAGCAAGGCCAAGCCCACGCCCTGGGCGGAGACGTAGCGGACCACGGGTGCTCGGTGCTGTTGATGGTGATTTCGGTCTAGGGCGTGTCTCACGGATCTTGGAGGTGGGGGCCGGTAGAACCGGGACATGCTTGATCGTCATGATCTGACCGATGAGGAGTGGGAGCGGCTGAAGCCACTGCTGCCGGATCGGACGCCGCGGCGTGGTGGCCGGTGGGTGGATCACCGGATGGTCATCAACGGCGTGTTGTGGCGGACTCGGACGGGGGCTCCCTGGCGTGATCTTCCGCCGTGTTATGGGAACTGGAAAACCGTCTATGGTCGGCATCGACGCTGGTCAGCGGATGGGACGTGGGAGAAGATCCTGGACGGGTTGCGCACCGGCTGCGATGCAGCCGAGGGTGCGGAGTGGACGGTGGGCGTCGATGCCACGATCGTGCGCGCCCATCAGCACGCCGCGGGCGCACGGCACGCTCCGCCGAAGGACGTCGCGCCGGAGCGGCTGACCCCGGTGTTGGAGGAGCAGGCGTCGGCACCGGCCCACACGGGGGGCGGGGTCGAATGACAAGAATTCCCCGGCCCGCGAGCCCGCGCGCCGGGATCGGGAGGCGCTGGGGCGTTCCCGCGGCGGGCTGACTTCCAAGATCCACTTGCTGGCCGACCGGCGGTGTCGCTCCGTGGCGCGGGTGACTACCGCGGGACAGCGGCACGATTCGCTGGCGTTCGAGCCGTTGATGGGTAGGCTGCGCATCGCACGGTCCGGGCCCGGCCGGGCGCGGACCCGGCCCGGCCGGCTGCTGGCCGACAAGGCGTACTCGACCAAGAAGATCCGCGCTCACCTGCGGCGACGCGGGATCACCGCGACCATCCCGGAGAAGACCGACCAGATCGCTGCCCGCCTCAAACGCGGCAGCAGGGGCGGTCGGCCCCCGGCGTTCGATCCGAACGCCTACACAGACCGCAACACCACCGAGCGCGCCTTCAACAAGCTCAAGGCGTTCCGAGCAGTGGCCATGCGCACCGACAAACGCGACTACATCTTCCGAGGCACCATCGACGTCGCATCGATCAAGATCTGGCTCCGCAGCCCCGCACACGAAGATCCGTGAGACACGCCCTAG
>WHTY01000108.1 GCA_009377475.1 Actinophytocola sp. | reverse complement strand
GCTGACCAAGGCGGGCGTCGACCATGCCGCGATCGGCAGGGACGACGATGCGCTCTCCCGCATCGGAACGTTCGTCGAACTGCACGTCGAACAGGGGCGCGGGCTGGTCGACCTCGACCGGCCGGTCGGCGTCGCGACGTCGATCTGGCCGCACGGTCGCTGGCGCTTCGACTTCACCGGCGAGGCCAACCACGCGGGCACCACGCTGCCCGATGACCGTCGCGATCCGATGCTCACCTTCGCCAGCACGGTGCTCGCGGCCCGTACCGCTGCCGAGGGCAACGACGCGCGGGCCACCTTCGGCAGGGTGCTGGTCGAACCCAACGGCACCAACGCGATCCCATCGGCCGTCACCGGCTGGCTCGACGCCCGCGCGCGGAACGAAGCCTCACTGGACGACGTCGTCGCGGATATCGGCGCCGCGGCGGCCGCCTCCGGTGAGTCCGACCGCGTCGGCGTGGCGGTCACGTCGGAGTCGTACACCACGGTGACCGACTTCGACCCCGCGCTGCGGGACGGCATTGCCACGCTCATCGACCACGCGCCGCTGCTGCCGACGGCTGCTGGCCATGACGCCGGGATCCTGGCAACGGCGGGCATCCCCACCGCGATGCTGTTCGTGCGGAACCCGACCGGCGTCTCCCACTCGCCAGCGGAGCACGCCGAGGAAGCGGACTGCCTTGCGGGCACGGACGCGCTCGCGGCCGTGCTTGCCAACCTCGCCTGCCGCTGATCGCCGCGGCACGTCTGGCCAAGGCCACCTCGCCGTCAGAGCGCGGCGCCTGGGAGACTGCGAACATGAGTTTCGAGCAGTCGCAGGCATGGTTCGATCGCGCGACAGCGGTGACACCCGGTGGTGTGAACTCCCCGGTACGGGCATTCAGCGCGGTGGGTGGCACGCCGCGGTTCATGGTCGCCGGTGACGGCGCGTACCTCCGCGACGCCGACGGCAACCGCTACGTCGACCTCGTCGCGTCCTGGGGCCCGATGATCCTCGGCCACGCCCACCCCGCCGTGGTGGACGCCGTCCGCTCCGTCGCGAGCTCCGGCCTGTCGTTCGGCACGCCGACCATGGGCGAGGTCGAGCTGGCCGAGGCGCTGATCGAGCGCGTCGCGCCGGTGGAGCAGGTCCGGTTGGTCAACTCCGGCACCGAGGCCACCATGAGCGCGATCCGCCTCGCGCGCGGCTTCACCGGCCGCAGCAAGATCGTCAAGTTCGCGGGCTGCTACCACGGTCACGTCGACGCGTTGCTCGCCGAGGCTGGCTCCGGCGTCGCCACGCTCGGCCTGCCGAAGTCGCCCGGCGTCACCGGCGCGTCCGCCGCCGACACCATCGTGCTGCCGTACAACGACGTCGACGCCGTGCGGAAGGCGTTCGCGGACCACGGCGGCGAGATCGCGGCCGTCATCACCGAGGCAGCCGCTGGCAACATGGGTGCCATCGCACCGCGCGAGGGATTCAACGCCGAGCTCAAGCGCCTGGCCAGCGAGCACGGCGCGCTGCTTGTCATGGACGAGGTGATGACCGGCTTCCGGGTGTCGTCGTCCGGCTGGTTCGGCATCGACGGCGTCGCTGGCGACCTCTACACCTTCGGCAAGGTGATGTCCGGCGGGCTGCCCGCCGCAGCGTTCGGCGGTCGCGCCGACGTCATGGCCTCGCTCGCGCCGAGCGGCCCGGTCTACCAGGCTGGCACGCTCGCCGGGAACCCCGTCGCCGTCGCGGCTGGCCTGACGACGTTGCGCCACGCCGACGCCGACGTCTACCGCGCGCTGGACGCCAACGCCCAGCGGCTAGGCGGCCTGCTCGACGAGGCGCTGACGAAGGCCGGTGTCGCGCACACCGTGCAGTTCGCAGGCAACCTCGTGTCGGTGTTCTTCACCGAGCAGCCGGTGCACGACTACGCCGGGGCCGCCGCTGCCGAGACGTTCCGGTTCGCGCCGTTCTTCCACGCCATGCTTGAGCAGGGCGTCTACCCGCCGCCGAGCGCGTTCGAGGCGTGGTTCGTCAACGCCGCGATGGACGACGAGGCGTTCGAGCGGATCGAGGCCGCGTTGCCGCAGGCCGCGCAGGCGGCCGCGGAGGCCTTGAGATGATTCGGGCCGGTAGGACTATTGTGCACTTCCTCCGCCACGGCGAGGTGCACAACCCGGACGGCATCCTCTACGGACGGCTGTCCGGGTACAAGCTCTCGGAGCTGGGACAGCGGCAGGCCATCACGGTCGCCGAGTCCCTTGTGCACCACGACATCGCGCGCGTCGTCGCGTCGCCGTTGCAGCGGGCGCAGGAGACGGCGTCGCCGATCGCCGCAGCGCATCGACTCGACGTTGCCACCGACGAGCGGCTCATCGAGTCGGAGAACGCCTTCGAGGGACAGCGAGTGTCGGTCGGGGACGGCGTGCTGTGGCAGCCGAGGCACTGGTCGAAGCTGCGCAACCCGTTCCTGCCTTCGTGGGGCGAGCCGTACCGCGAGGTCGCGCGCCGGATGCTGGGCGCGGCCTACTGGGCACGCGCCGCCGCAGAGGGCCGTGAGGCGGTGTGCGTGTCGCACCAACTCCCGATCTGGACGTTGCGGCGTTTCCTCGAAGCGCGCCCGCTGTGGCACGACCCGCGCAGCCGCCAGTGCTCACTCGCCTCGCTGACCAGCCTGGTCTTCGAGGGCGAGATGCTGGTGGACATCGACTACTGCGAACCGGCTGGTCACACCGACCCGAAGGTGCGCGGCGCATGACAGCCCGCCGCATCACCGCGCTGGCCGCCGTCGTGCTGCTGGCGCTGACGTCGTGCAGCACGGGCGACGACGCCGTGGTCAGCGGCAGCCAGTTCAACTTCGTCGCGCCAGAGGGCAAGACCGAGATCCACTACGACGGCCCCAACCGGCAGTCGTTGGAGATCTCCGGTGAGGACCTGTTCCACGAAGGCGAGACCATCTCGACGGCGGACTACAAGGGCAAGGTCGTCGTCATCAACATCTGGGGCCAGTGGTGCGGGCCGTGCCGCCGCGAGGCGCCCGAGTTGCAGGAGGTCTACGAGAAGACCAAGGACGACGCCGTGGTGTTCGGCATCGACGTCCGTGACTACTCCCGCAGCGCGCCGCAGGACTTCATGCGGGACCGTGGCCTGACGTACCCGTCGATCTACGACCCGCCGGGACGCTCGCTGCTCGCGCTGAAGGGCTACCCGCGCAACATCGTGCCGTCCACGATCGTGCTGGACAAGCAACACCGCGTCGCCGTCGTCTTCCTCAAGGAACTGCTGGCCGAGGACCTGCTGCCAGTCGTGGAGCGGCTGGCCGACGAACGCGCCGCCCAGTGAGGCGGGGCGCGGTGAGGCCTGCTGCGCCTAGTTGATCTACTTTGCTCCCTGGGTGACCATCTGAACCGGACATTCGGAACGAATTTTGGTAACTCAAGGAGCAAAGTAGATCAACAGTGCTCGCGACGCGGCGCTCAACCCCGAGAGCGCAATAGCCGTCATTCGTCTGACGCAGTGAAAGCGTCGTTCGCTGCACCCAACGCAGCGAAAGCGTCGTTCAGCGCATTGGGCCCAGCGCCCGCCCGGCGACGGTAGGACGTAGGTCACTGCCTACCCTGAGCTACGTGGACGCCATCACCGAGTTAGCGACATCGGGTCCGCTGCTGCTCGCGGCGGGCGTCGCGCTGCTCGCGGGGATGATCTCGTTCGCGTCGCCGTGCGTCGTGCCGCTCGTGCCTGGCTACCTCGCCTACCTCGCCGCGCTGGTCGGGGCGGACGCGCCCGCCGCAACCGCCGCTGAGGTCAACGCCGCCAAGGCCGGGGCCGACGCAACCGGGACCGCCGCCGACACCGACGCCGACACCGCCGCTGAGGCCGACACCGACGCCGAGCGCCGCGTCAAACAGGGCCGGTTCCGCGTGGTCGTCGCCGCCGCGCTGTTCGTCGCCGGGTTCACCGCCGTCTTCGCCGCCACCGTCGGCAGCCTGGTGTGGCTGGCTGACACGCTGCTGGTCAACCAACAACTGCTCGAACGCATCGGCGGCGTGCTGACCATCGCCATGGCGCTCGTCTTCCTGGGCATGGTGCCGATGCTGCAACGCGAGGCGCGTTTCCACGCCGTGCCGAAGATCGGCGTCGCGGGCGCGCCGGTGCTTGGTGGCATCTTCGCGCTCGGCTGGACACCGTGCATCGGCCCGACGCTGGCGGGCGTCCTCGCCATCGCCAGCTCCACCGGCGACACGGCGGCGCGCGGCTTCTTCCTCGTGCTGGTCTACTGCCTCGGCCTCGGACTGCCGTTCGTGCTGATCGCCTACGGCGCGCGCTGGGCCGTTCGCGCGACCGACTGGCTGCGCCGCAACGGCCGCAAGGTCCAGCTCGCTGGCGGGGGACTGCTGCTCGTCGTCGGCATCATGCTGGTGACCGGGCTGTGGGGCGAGCTGGTCGGCTGGATGCGGGACGCCTTCATCTCCGACGTGGAGCTGCCACTGTGACTGAGCAGGAGCAACAGCCTTACCGCGCCACGCCCGCACGCCGAGCGCTCGCGTTCGTCCGCAACACCTGGCGCGGCCTGACGTCGATGCGCACCGCGTTGATCCTGCTGTTCCTGCTCGCGTTGGCTGCGATGCCCGGCGCGATGCTGCCGCAGCGCTCGCTCAACGAGCCGAAGGTGCAGCAGTACATCGCCGAGCACGGCTGGTGGGGCGAACTGCTTGACGACCTCGGCTTCTTCGCCGTCTACGGCAGCGTGTGGTTCTCCGCGATCTACCTGCTGCTGATGATCTCGCTGGTCGGCTGCCTCGTGCCGCGCAGCGGGGAGTACGTCCGCTCGATGCGCGCCAGGCCGGTGCTGACCCCGCGCAACCTGTCCCGGCTGCCGCACCACGCCACCGGCGCCGTGGCCAGCGACGCCGACGACGTCCTCGCGGCGGCCCGGTCGCGGCTCAAGGGCTGGCGCTCGTCGGAACGCGACGAAGGCGAGGGCGTCCGCAGCATCAGCGCGGAGAAGGGCTACCTGCGCGAGACCGGAAACCTGCTGTTCCACTTCGCGATGCTCGGGCTGATCGTCGCGTTCGCCATCGGCAAGATGTTCTCCTACGAGGGCCAGGTCATCGTGCACGCCGACGGCTCGGAGTTCTGTAACTCCGGCATCTACGCCTACGACTCGTTCAACCCCGGCCTGCGGGTGGACGGCACCGGGCTCAACCCGTTCTGCGTCAGGGTCAACGACTTCCAGCCGACCTACACCGACATCGGCCAGCCCCTCCAGTACCGCGCGGACCTCGAGTACTCCTCAGGGGCCGAGCTCGCCAGCAACACCTGGCGGCCGTACCAGCTTGCGGTCAACGAGCCGCTACGCACCGCTGGCGACCGCGTCTACCTGCTCGGTCACGGCTTCGCGCCGGTGTTCACCGTGACCTTCCCGAACGGCGAGAAGCGCACCCAGGCGACGCAGTGGCGGCCCGCCGACCAGACGACGTTGCTCTCCGACGGCGCGACGAAGTTCGACCCGCCTGGCATCACCGACTCGGAAAAGCGCAGGGAGAACCAGCTCGCCATCACCGGGCTGTTCGCGCCGACGCCGGTGTTCCACGGCAAGATCCTCAGCTCGGGTGGCCCCCGGCTGACCGACCCCGCCGTCGCCGTCGACGTCATGAAGGGCGATCTCGGCATCGACTCCGGCTACGGCCAGTCGATTTTCTCGATCGACCAGTCCCAGGTCGAGAAGGGCGCGCTGGAGCGGGTCGCGCGGGAGAACCTGCGGGTCGGCGAGTCCGTCACGCTGGACGACGGCACCGAGATCTCGTTCGAGGGCGTCCAGCGCTGGGTGTCGTTGCAGGTGTCGCACGACCCGACGCAGCTGTGGGTGCTCGGCTTCGCCGTGGCGATGCTGGTCGGGCTGGCGCTGTCGTTGCTGGTCAAGCGGCGGCGGGTGTGGGTCCGCGTCGTCCCGGACGGCGAGGGTCGTACCGTAGTCGAGGTCGGTGGCTTGGCGCGCACCGACCAGGCTGGTTACGGCGACGAGTTCGACGAGATCGCCGCTGACCTGCTCAATCAGGACACGAGGAGTCCGTAATGCCGGTTGACGAGACCCTGTCGCGGTTCAGCGACTGGTCGTACAACACCGCGACGCTGATCTACGTCCTCGCGATGGTGTTCTTCGCCGTCGAGCAGGCGTTCGGCCGCGCGGGTCGGCTGCGCACGGCGGCGCCACGGCGCGAGCTGGTCGGCGTGTCGGCGAGCGGCGCGACTGATCCCGCGACGCTGACTCCCGCGTCGAACGCGATCGGCGCGTCGGACGCGCCGCCGCTGACCCCAGCCGCGCGGCGGACGACGTCGCGCGCGGCCCGCTTCGGCCGGATGGGCGTCGCGCTGACGGTGCTCGGCGTGCTGCTGCACCTCGCGGCGCTCGTGCTGCGCGGCCTGGCGACCAGCCGCGTGCCCTGGGGCAACATGTACGAGTACATGATGGCCGTCTGCCTGATCGCGGTCATCACCTGGCTCGTTGTGCTGCGGAAGTACCCTTCGGTGCGGCACCTGTCGGTGTTCGTGTTGCTGCCGGTCGTGATTCTGCTGTTCGTCGGCGGCACGATGCTGTACGCGACGGCGGCGCCGGTGCAGCCCGCGTTGCAGTCGTACTGGCTGATCATCCACGTCTCGGCGGCGATCGTGTCGTCCGGCATGTTCCTTGTACCCGGCGTGGCCAGCATCCTGTACCTGATCCGCGACAGGCACGAGTCCAATCCGTCCCGGTTCGCGAAGGTGGCGGGGCACCTGCCCGGCCGCTCCGTGCTGGACCGCGTGTCCTACCGGACGACGGTGCTCGCGTTCCCGATTTACACGTTCGGGGTACTGTGCGGCGCGGTCTGGGCCGAGGCCGCGTGGGGCCGGTTCTGGGGCTGGGACCCGAAGGAGACGGTCGCGTTCGTCGCGTGGGTCATCTACGCCGCCTACCTGCACGCCCGCGCCACCGCAGGTTGGCGGGGCAGGCCTGCCGCGTGGATCAACGTCACCGGGTTCGCCATGGTCGTGTTCAACCTGTTCTTCATCAACCTGGTCACCGCTGGCCTGCATTCATACGCCGGGGTGGGCTAACGCTGTGGTGCGTATGGCGAAATACCAAGAAGACCGAAAGTAGGCCGACTGGCACACTCGCTTGACCTGCCAGTTCGGCTTATTTTCGGTCGGATTGGTAGCTACCGGCACAGTATGCACCAGGGCGGGCTGGCGGCTACCGTCGTTGATGACGGGACATGACGATCTTCGCGCGTGCCCAGCAACACACAGGAGGACCGGAGTGAGCGAGCCGAAGCACGAAGCCACCTCGGCGTACCCTGCGCCGACCGACGACGTCCGCGACGTCCGCGACGTCGGCGACCTCGGTGATCTCGGTGAGGTTGACGACGCCGGTGGCAGGGGCGACCTAGGTGGTGTTCGCGACGTCGACGATGTTCGCGATGTCCATGACGCCGCTGACCTGGGTGACGCCGACGAGGCGTCGGAGGGCCGAACCGACTCGCACCAGTTCCCCGCGACCCACGGCCAGCATGCGGCGTACCCGCGGCGCGCCGTCGCTCCCGGCCAGCCCGTCGGGCACGACGAGGTGCCGCCGGTCGTCCCGAACGGCGATCCGTACGCGCAGCCGCAGCAGTCGTACTACCCGCAGCCCGCCGCGCAGCCGGTGCCCGGCCAGCCGCCCGCGCCGGGATACCCGCAGGCGCCGCCGATGGGACAGCAGTATCCGCAGCCGCCGCACCCGCACCGGGGCAGGCACGCCGCCGGTGCGAACGGCGAGCTGGCGTCGGCGCACCTGATCCGGCCGGTGAAGCGGCGGCCGCAGTCCGGCTGGCGCAAGGCCGTGTACCTCGGAAGCGGCAGGCTGATCAACCCGGGGGAGAGCCAGGAGGACCGCAGGAAGCGCGAGCTGATCATGCGGGTCAACCAGCCGCTGCGGGGTTGCTACAAGATCGCGATGCTCAGTCTCAAGGGCGGCGTTGGCAAGACGACGATGACCACGACGCTCGGCTCGACGTTCGCCTCGTTGCGCGGGGACAGGGTGGTCGCCGTCGACGCCAACCCAGACCGGGGCACGCTGTCGCAGAAGATCCCGATGGAGACGACGGCGACGGTGCGGCACCTGCTGCGCGACGCCGACCGGATCACGCGCTACAGCGACATCCGCGCGTACACGTCGCAGGGCCCGAGCAGGCTGGAGATCCTGGCTAGCGAGCAGGACCCCGCCGTGTCCGAGGCGTTCTCCGAGAACGACTACCGGCGCGCGGTCGACCTGCTTGAGCACTTCTACAACATCGTGCTGACCGACTGCGGCACCGGACTGATGCACTCCGCGATGAAGGGCGTGCTCGAGTTGGCTGACTCGCTGGTGCTGGTCTCGTCCGGGTCGGTGGACGGCGCCCGCAGCGCGTCGGCGACGTTGGACTGGCTGGACGCGCACGGCTACGGCGAGCTGGTGAAACGCTCCGTCGCGGTGATCAACTCGGTGCGGCCGAGGGCAGGGTCGGTCGACCTGGACAAGCTGGAGGCGCACTTCGCGGCGCGGGTGCGCGCGGTGTGCCAGATCCCGTTCGATCCGCACCTGGAAGAGGGCGCCGAGATCGAGCTGGACCGGTTGCATGGGGCGACCCGCACCAAGCTGCTCGAACTCGGTGCGGCGGTCGCGGACGGGTTCTCCGGCCCGTAGCGCCGGGGTGTTCGCCGTTCGGCAGGGACGACGCGGCGGCTAGCCGGGGCTACTCCTCATCGTCGTCCTTCTTCTTCTTGCGCTGCTGCTCGCTGAGCTTGCGCAGGAAGTCGGGGTCGTCGTCGGGAGCGACCTGCGGGCGCTTGGCTGGCACGCCGACGCGCTCGGAGGAGGCATATGCGCGCCACAACATCACCGCGAGCGTCACTGCACCGATAGCGGCTAGCAGGTAGTGCATTCTCGCTCCTTCCGTGGCGGGGTGGTGCCTACTTCGAGGGTAACCCGTCTGAGCTGAGATGCGTGTAAACCGCTTGTAGATACCAATCCGACCGAAAGTCAGCCGACTGGCAGGTCGCCGAGTGTGCCAGTCAGCTGACTTTCGGTCTTCTTGGTAAACGCATCGAGCCGAAGGCGGCAGGCGGGTGCGACACGGCACGCCCTGCCGTCTTCGGCTCGATGCTTACGCCGGAGCGTTCCCGGCGGTCACTCGACCAGGTCGGTGGCTTCGGTCGTGAGCTTGGCGAGCAGCTCGTTGACCTCTTCCTCGCGGAACCGGCGGTGTCCACCTGGGGTCCGGATCGATCCGATGCGACCGGCGGCTGCCCACCTGGTCACTGTCTTGGGGTCGACACGGAACAGAGATGCCACTTCGCCAGGGGTGAGCAGACGTCCCCCCGACTGAGGCACTGTTGCGGTCATCCTTCGAGCCTCCTTTACGACTTTCGCTACGATCCCCGCATGACGTACGTGCGGCACACGGATACCCACGGATGGGCAATTAACACCACAATCATTGCACCGGACGCGCCGAGTACTCGAACGGTTGGCTTATAGTAAAGGGGAGGTAAGGGCCTTAAGGGGCATGAATCGGGCGTTAGCCTCCTGACGTGGCGTGACGGATCTTCCGCATATCCCGTGGCAACCCGCGAAGACTCGCGTGGCCCGCACCGTACCGCCGGGGTCCTGGTGTCACTCAACCCGGTGGGGAAAGCGTAACGTGGTCTTTTGTGAGTGAACGGACTAACGACCGCTTCGGCGTCGACTTGACGCTCTATTTGCTCGCACGGTTCGGCCTTGTCGTTCTGGTCGCGGCGCTGCTCGTCGCGTTCGCGGGCGCGCCGCCGCTGGTCGCGCTGGTCGTGGCGCTGGTAGCCAGCTTCCCGCTCGGCCTGTTGCTGTTCCGTGGGCTCAACGCGCGCGTCACGGCGGGTCTCGCGGTCAGAGGGGAACGTCGTAAAGCCGAGAAAGCCCGGTTGCGTGCGGAGTTGCGCGGCGACCGGGGCTCGGACGTGGACACGGAGCGTGCCGACCGGGGTTCCGAAGCGTGAGTCGACCCGACCCCGCGTGGGTGGACGAGGCGGTGCGCGTCATCGACGCCGACGCCAACCGCAGCGCCGACACCCACCTGCACGTCTTCCCCCTACCGCCGGAGTGGGGCGTCGACCTTTACCTGAAGGACGAGTCGGTGCACCCGACCGGCTCGCTCAAACACCGGCTTGCGCGCTCGCTGCTGCTGTACGGCCTTGTCAACGGCGACATCGGGCCGGAAACGGTGCTGGTCGAGGCGTCGAGCGGGTCGACGGCGGTGTCCGAGGCGTACTTCGCCCGGCTGCTCGGGCTCGACTTCGTGACCGTGGTGCCGCGCAGCACGAGTAAAGAGAAGATCGAACTGATCGAGTTCTACGGCGGGCGCTGTCATTACGTCGACCGGCCGCCGGAGATCTACGCAGAGGCGGAACGGCTCGCGGTCGACTGCGACGGGCATTACCTTGACCAGTTCACCTACGCCGAGCGGGCGACCGACTGGCGCGGCAACAACAACATCGCTGAGTCGATCTTCGCGCAGATGTGCCAGGAGCGGCATCCGGCGCCGACCTGGGTCGTCGTCGGCGCTGGCACCGGCGGGACGAGCGCGACGCTGGGCCGCTACGTGCGCTATCGACGTCACGCCACCCGCATCGCGGTCGTCGACCCGGAGAACTCGTCCTTCTACCACGCCTGGCGCACCGGCGCGATGGACTACTGCACCGGGATGCCGTCCCGGATCGAGGGCATCGGACGTCCTCGGGTGGAGCCGTCGTTCCTGCCCGGCGTGATCGACGAGGTGCTGCCGATCCCGGACGCAGGGTCGTTCGCCGCGATCCGGCTGCTGCGGGAACGCACCGGGCACTGGGCGGGCGGCTCGACCGGGACGAACCTGTACGGCGCGTTCCAGCTGATCGCGCGGATGCTGGCGGAAGGCCGCACCGGGAGCGTGGTGACGCTGGTATGCGACGGCGGCGAGCGTTACGCGAACACGTACTACGACGACGGCTGGATCGCCGAGCAGGGCTTGGACCTCGCGCCGCACCGGGAGCGGCTGGAGTCGTTCCTGGCGACCGGGCGCTGGTCGGACTGACGACCTAGCTGGCTGCGCTGTCGAACGTGAGTCGTTCTGGTCGTTGTAGCGACCACCACGACTCACGTTCGTCTATGGCGTTCGTCTATGGCGCTGCCGCGAGCACCGCGCCGGTCACGACCGCCCACAGCAGCAGCGCCAGCCCGGTGTCGGCCAGCACTGGGATGAGCGCGCGGCCGGTCGCGCGGCTGAGCACGGTGCGCACCGGACGGATCAACGCCAGCGCCGTGATGGTCGCCAACAGGACGGGCGGGAGTGCGAACGCCATCGCGACGGTGACCGCGAACGGGATTATGACCAGCGCGAGGTAGAGCCGCCTCGTGCCGACGTCGCCGAGCTTGACGGCGAGGGTGCGTTTGCCGGCCTCGGCGTCGCTGGGGATGTCGCGGAGGTTGTTGGCGAGCAGCACCGCCGAGGAGAACGCGCCCACCGCGACCGCGCTGCCCAGCGCGAGCAGGCTGGCCGTGCCCGCCTGGACGTACACCGTGCCGAGGACGGCGGCGAGGCCGAAGAACACGAACACCGCGATTTCGCCGAGGCCCGCGTAGCCGTAGGGGCGTTTGCCGCCGGTGTAGAACCACGCGCCGCCGACGCACGTCGCGCCGACCGCGATCAGCCACCACGCGCCGCTGAGGATCACCAGGGCGAGGCCCGCGATGCAGGCGAGTACGAAGCTGCTCAGCGCGGCGGCGAGCACCGATTTCGGCTCGACGGTGCCGGACGCCACCAGCCGCAGCGGGCCGACGCGGTCGTCGTCGGTGCCGCGCACGCCGTCGGAGTAGTCGTTGGCGTAGTTCACGCCGACGATCAGGGCCAGCGCGACGATGAGCGCCAACGTCGAGCGCAGCCAGGAGAACGCGCCCAGCTCGGCGGCGGCGCCCGCGCCGACGACGACCGGAGCGACGGCGTTGGGCAGCGTGCGCGGCCGTGCGCCCTGCACCCATGCGGTGATCGTTGCCATGTGGTGCATTCTTGCCGACGTCGACATGCCTCGCGCCACCACGGGGGCACGTCCGGTGTCGCTGCTCGCCACGCGCCGCCCGCCTCGCGCCGCCCGTCACCCGGCTCGCCACCCGGCTCGTCCCCCCGCTCGCACCCCCGCCTCGTTGAGTTGATCAGCATTGCTCCCTGGGTGACGAGATTTCGTCTGATTTGACGGCTTTTCTCCGTCACTCACGGAGCAACGCTGATCAACTCACGCTCCCAGGAGCCGACGCACGGCGTCGCGGTCCGGCTTGCCTGGGCCGCGCAGCGGGAGTTCCGCGAGGAACCGGACCCGCTTGGGTACGGACGGCGCCCCGAGGGCGGCACGGACATGCGCGGCGAGGTCGTCCGGTGCCGGTGGCTGGGAGGGGTCGTCCGGGACGACGGCGGCCACGACTGCCTCGCCCCAGTCGGGGTCGGGTACGCCGACGACGCAGGCGTCCCGCACGCCCCGGTGCGAGCGCAGGGCGTCCGCGATGGTGTGGGCGGCGACCTTCACGCCACCGGTGTTGATGACGTCGTCCGCGCGCCCCAGTATCTCCAGGCGGCCGTCGGGGGTGATGCGGCCGAGGTCGTTGGTGAGGAACCAGCCGTCGCGGAACGCCGCCGACTCAGACGACGCTGCGGCGTCGTCGTTCAGGTAGCCGTCCGCTAGGACGGTGCCGGTGAGCCGCACGCGGCCGGTCGGGCCACCCGCCGATCCCGCCGATCCCGCCGATCCCGCCGATCCCGCCGGGCCCCCGGCCGTGCCGGGCCCCGCCGCGCCCGACACCGCCCCCGACGTCGCCGTGTCCGACACCGCCCCCGACGCCGCGCCCGCCGTCGCGCCCGCTGCACCCGGCACGTCCGCCGCCACGCGCACGCCGTCGAGTGGGACGCCGTCGTACACGCAGCCCCCCGCCGTCTCGCTCATGCCGTACGCGCTGATCACGCGTACGCCGTGGTCCTCGGCGCGCTCGCGTAGCTCGGGAGGTAGCGCGGCGCCGCCGATGATGATGGCGTCGAACGACGCAGCGACGTCCGCTTTCCCGGCGTCGAGCAGCCGGGCGAGCTGGGTCGGCACCAACGCGGTGTAGCGCGGGCCTTCTTCCGGAAGGGCCTTGCTGACCTGCGTGAACGCCTCCGGCTGGAAGCCGCCGGACAGGTCTAGCACGCCCGGCTCGGTGCCCGCGAGCAGCGAGCGCACCAGCACCTGCAACCCGCCGATGTAGTGCGCCGGCGTGGCGAGCAGCCAGTGGCCGGGCCCGACGAGCCGTGCGTGCGTGGCCGCTGCCGACGCCGTGAGTGCCCGGGCGGACAGCAGCACGCCCTTCGGTGTTCCGGTGGAGCCAGACGTCCTGATCACCACGGCGGGGGCGAGCCCAAGGTGCCCTTGGGTACACAATGCGTACCCAAGGCCACCTTTGGCGCGCCCCGAGGCGAGGGGCAGCACGGTGTCGCCGCCGTCGAGCGCGTCCGAGAGCGCCCGCGTCAGCGCGCGCACGGCCTCGGGTGAGCCGTCGACCTCCACCACGTTCATCCGGACGATTGTGCGGCACCGGACAGGAGGCGGTGCAACGAAGGGCTTCTTTCTTGCGTATTCCGCAACGAAGGGCGTCTTCATTGCACCCGCCGCCCCGAAACCCCGCCAACGAAACCCGTCCCTGCCCGAAATCGGGCAGGAATATTGCCGAAACACCCGACCGGGTGACAGGCTGAGCCTTGTGCCCGCTTCCGACCACCCGCCGCAAGACCTCGTCCGGCACGTCGCAGGGACGACGGGATTGCCGGAGAACGTCGCGGCGCGCGTGATCGTCGACGTCATCGCCTACTACGCGGAGAGCCGTGAGGAGTACGTCCGGCGGCGGCACGCCGAACTGCGCAGCAGGGGCCGCAAGAACGTCGAGGCGTGGACGCAGATCGCAACCGAACTGGCGCGGCGGCCGGTGGGCGCGGGCGAGGTGACGGAGCGCCAGCTGCGGCGCATCGTCTATGGCTAGAACGGGCTAACGAGGGAGGACCACATGTGCGGCATTGTCGGCTACGTCGGCGGCAGAAAAGCGACCCCGATCCTGCTGGAGGGCTTGCACCGGCTGGAGTATCGCGGCTATGACTCGGCGGGCATCGCCGTGCCGCATCGTTCGCGACTCAAGGTCACCAAGGCTGCCGTGCGGGTCGGTGAGCTGCGGGACCTCGTCGGGGACGGCCTGCCAGCGACGTCCGGCATCGCCCACACCCGCTGGGCCACCCACGGCGAGCCGACCGACGTCAACGCCCACCCGCAGCAGGACACCAGCAAGCGCATCGCCGTCGTCCACAACGGCATCCTGGAGAACGCCGACGAGCTGCGCGCCAGGCTCACCGCCGACGGCGTCACGTTCGCGTCCGACACCGACACCGAGGCCATCGCGCACCTGGTCGCCGCGGCCCTCGACGGCGCAGAGACGCTCGAACAAGCGGTGCGCACCGCACTCCAAGACGTCGAGGGCGCGTACGGCATCGTCGTCATGGACGCCACTCGGCCGGGTGAATTGGTCGTCGCCCGAAACGGGAGTCCGATCGTGCTCGGCGTGGGCGACGGGGAGATGTTCGTCGCGTCAGACGTCGCCGCCCTTGTCCGCTACACGCAGAGCGTCGTCTACCTGGACGACGGCGAGCTTGCCACCCTCACGGCGGACGACTACCGCACCAGCACGCTGCAAGCTCGCAGCACAGCGAAGTCACCGACCACTGTGGACGTCGATGACACGGACTTCCAGCTCGACGGCTACGACAACTTCATGCACAAGGAGATGCACGAGCAGCCGGACGCGATCCGGCGGGCGCTGCTCGGCAGGCTGGACGAGCGATTCGCCACCGCGCGGCTGGGCGGCATCAACCTGGACGCGCGGGCGCTGCGGGCAGTGCGCAGCGTGAAGTTCCTCGGCTGCGGCTCGGCGTACTACGCGGGCCAGATCGGCGCGAACCTGGTCGAGGAGCTGGCGCGGCTGCCAGCGGACGCCGAACCGGCGTCGGAGTTCCGTTACCGCAACCCGGTGATCGACGGCGACACGCTGTACGTCGCTGTCAGCCAATCGGGGGAAACCGCGGACACCCTCGCCGCCGTGCGAGAGCTGCAACGCAAGGGCGGGCAGGTCATCGGCGTCGTCAACGTCGTCGGCAGCGCGATCGCGCGGGAGTGCGGCCACGGCGTCCTGCTGCACTCGGGGCCGGAGGTGTCCGTCGCGTCCACCAAGGCCGTGACCAGCATGAGCTTCTCGTTCGCGCTGTTGGCGTTGTTGCTCGGGCGGGTGCGGGACCTGTCGGTCGCCAACGGCACCCGGATCGTGCAGGGGCTCGCCACGCTGCCCGACCTGATCAGCGACGTCCTGGCGACCGAGGACGAGATCGCCAAGGTCGCCGACCGCTTCCGCGACGCGCGCGGGATGTTCTTCATCGGCCGCGTGCGTTGCTGGCCCGCCGCGCGGGAGGGCGCGCAGAAGCTGAAGGAGATCTCCTACGTCCACGCCGAGGCGTACCAGGCGTCCGAGCTGAAGCACGGGCCGTTGGCGCTGATCGACGAGACGATGCCGTCGGTGGTGCTCGTCCCGGACGACGAACTGCTCGCCAAGAACATCGGCACCATCGAGCAGATCAAGGCGCGCGGCGGCCCGGTGATCGCGGTGACCAACGCCGAACTGCCGCACGGCCTGGTGGACGCCGAGATCCGCGTGCCGCACGCGACGCGGGAGCTGGACCCGATCCTGCTGACGATCCCGCTGCAACTGTTCGCGTATCACCTGGCGCTGCGCCTCGGCCGGGACATCGACAAGCCGCGCAACCTGGCGAAGAGCGTCACCGTGGAGTGAGACCCTGCCGATATGCCCACCAGGACCGGACATCTTGGACGTCGACGTGGGCATGTCGGCAGGGTGGTGCGTCAGGAGCGGCGCAACGCCCAGACGTCGCCGAAGCTCTTGAGGTACGCCGGGTCGCGCGGCGTGATCGCCCGGAAGAACCAGGTGCCTTGTCGGGACGGTCCCGAGAAGCGGAACCGGAAGGTCGAGTCGCGCGACGCTGACGTCGACTTGATCACCGACCACGAGCAGGACCGGCACGTCTTGCGCTGCAACCGCACCGTCTTGCCCGGTGACTTGGGCGCGAGGTGGCCGCGCATGGCGAAGGTGCCGTCGGCGTTGCGCTTCAGGTCCGAGGTGATCTTGCGGCGGACCTTTACGACGGCCTCCGTCTCGGACGCCGTGTACGCCCACTCGCCCGCGTACTCCACGCGATAGCGGGTCGTGCGCCACGGCTTGTGCCGGAAGCGGAAGACACCCGAGTCGGTGCTGGTGCGGGTGGTGGCGATCGGCCGCCACGATCGGCCGTGCGGCTGGGCGAGCAGCCGCACCGGCGCGTCCGGCAGCGCCCCGTCTACGGTGGCGACCTGGCCTTCGAGCAGCGCACGGTGACCGAAGACGAGCCAGCTCGTGCGCCGCGTGAAGTACACCTCGGTCCCCACGGCGCCGACGCTCACCTCGCCGGACCCCACCAGCGGCACCGGCCGCGTCGTCAACAACGCCGATCCGGTCGGCGACACCGGCGCGTAGAGCGTGGTCTCCGCCTGCACGGGCGCGCTCATCAGCACCGCGCTGACGCCGGTGAGCAGCGCGACCAGGGCAGTGAGCACCTTGACCTTGGACAGCATGGACATCCCCTCGAAACGTCTTCGACAAGACACTCTCGACACCGAGTGCATCCGTGACAACGAGGACAACGAGCCAGCACCGAAAAGGTGATCACCGCCGTGCGCTGAAAGACGTGCGCTACGGCTCCGCGAGCGCCCGCTGCCCCTAGTTGATCAACTACCTGCGCCGGGTGACCAGACGGTGTCCGCGATGTCCGGTTCTCGTGGTCACAGCCCGCAGGGAGTTGATCAACTTGAGCGGCGGGACGGCGAGCGGCCCCGGCTGAAGAGGCGGGGCGGAGCGGGGGAGGCGCGGCGGGGCGTCAGTAGTAGTACGGGAACGACGTCCAGTCCGGCTCCCGCTTCTGCAGGAACGAGTCACGTCCCTCGGCGGCCTCGTCCGTCATGTAGGCCAGCCGCGTCGTCTCGCCCGCGAACAGCTGCTGCCCGACGAGACCGTCGTCGACCAGGTTGAAGGCGTACTTCAGCATCCGCTGCGCCGTCGGCGACTTGCCGTTGACGTCCCACGCCCACTGCAGCGCCTCCGCCTCCAACTCCGAATGCGGCACCACAGCGTTGACCGCCCCCATCGCGTGCATCTGCTCGGCGTCGTACGAACGCCCGAGGAAGAAGATCTCCCGCGCGAACTTCTGCCCGACCATCTTCGCCAGGTACGCCGAGCCGAACCCGCCGTCGAACGACCCGACGTCGGCGTCGGTCTGCTTGAACCGCGCATGCTCGCGCGAGGCGAGTGTGAGATCGCACACGACGTGCAGCGAGTGCCCGCCGCCGGCGGCCCAGCCGGGCACAACGCAGATCACGACCTTCGGCATGAAGCGGATCAGCCGCTGCACCTCCAGGATGTGCAGCCGACCTGCCCGCGCCGGGTCCACCGTGTCGGACGTCTCGCCGTCGGCGTACTGATATCCGGTCTTGCCGCGAATACGCTGGTCACCACCGGAACAGAACGCCCAGCCGCCGTCGCGCGGCGACGGTCCGTTCCCGGTGAGCAGGACGGCGCCGACGTCGGAGCACATCCTCGCGTGGTCGAGC
>WHTY01000037.1 GCA_009377475.1 Actinophytocola sp. | reverse complement strand
CGCGGATCGCCTCGCGCGCGTTGGCTGGGTCCTGCTGGTAGGTCTTGCGGTCGCCCTTGAGCTGCGAGTTCACTGCCTCGCGGAACGGGCCGTAGAACGCGCTGGCGTACTTGGCTGCGTAGGCGAGGATCGCGACGTCGTCGTGCCTTGCGTCGTCCAGCGCGGCGCGGATGGCGGCGACCTGGCCGTCCATCATGCCGCTGGGGCCGAGCATGTGCGCGCCCGCTTCGGCCTGCGCGACGGCCATCTCGGCGTAGCGCTCCAGGGTGGCGTCGTTGTCGACCCTGCCCTTGTCGTCCAGGACGCCGCAGTGACCGTGGTCGGTGAACTCGTCGAGGCAGGTGTCGGCCATGATCACGGTGTCATCGCCGAGGTCGGCGCGGAGGTCGCGCAGGGAGACGTTGAGGACGCCGTCCGGGTCGCTGCCCGCCGAGCCGGTGGCGTCGTGCGTACGCGGGACGCCGAAGATCATCACGCCGCCGACGCCCGCTGATACGGCGTCTGCCGCCGCCTTGCGCAGCGAGTCGCGGGAGTGGTGGACGACGCCAGGCATGCTGCCGATCGGTTTCGGCTCGGACAGCCCCTCGGCGACGAACATCGGCAGGATCAGCTGTCGTGGGCGCGCGGTCGTCTCGCGCACCAGCCGCCGCATCGCCGGTGTGCTCCGCAACCGCCGCGGTCGCTGTTCGGGAAACACACCAGGAACCGTACTCCGGTCGGCGTAAGCCCTGGCGGTGTGGGTCAGCGGTCAGGCGGCTCTCGGGCGCGGCCGTGCGGCGGCGAGGCGGCCCACGGCCAGGCTCTCGGGCACTGCCGCCCTGCCGCCTCGACCGGAGTTGATCAACTACCCGCGCTGTGACCGCCAGAACCGGAGGCGAACCGGGCACAACATGGTCACACGGCGCAGGGAGTTGATCGACTTCGAGGTCGTGCGAGCGTCACGGACCGTCAGGGCACCGCAGCACCGTCAGGAGGACGTCGACGAGCGGCGCTGGCGCTTGGCCTTACGGGGTGGCGGCAGCGCGCCCTCGGCGCGCAGCTTCGCCGCGTGCGCCGCCAGCTCGTCCACCAGCACGGTGACCAGTGGCTTCGAGGCGTGGACGTCGACCCGGAGGCCGAACTCCGTCGCCGTCTCCGCCGTCTTCGGGCCGATGCAGGCCACCAGCGTGCGGGCGTGCGGCTTGCCGGCGATGCCGACCAGGTTCCGCACGGTCGACGCCGAGGTGAAGCACACCGCGTCGAAGCCGCCGGTCTTGATCATCTCGCGGGTCTCGGCTGGCGGCGGGGACGCACGCACGGTGCGGTACGCCGTGACGTCGTCGACCTCCCAGCCGCGCTCCGCCAACCCGGCGGACAGCGTCTCGGTGGCGATGTCGGCGCGCGGCAGCAGCGCCCGGTTCACCGGGTCGAGGATGTCGTCGTACGGCGCGAACTCCGCGAGCAGGCCCTCGCTGGACTGCTCGCCCTCCGGCACCAGCTCCGGCTCGATGCCGAACCCGCGCACCTTCGCGGCGGTCGCCTCACCGACGCAGGCGATCTTGACGCCGGAGAACGCGCGGGCGTCGAGACCGAACTCGGTGAACTTCTCCCACACCGCGCGGACGGCGTTGGCCGAGGTGAACACGACCCACTGGTAGCGGCCGTCGACAAGGCCCTTCACCGAGCGCTCCATCTGCGCGGGGCTGCGCGGCGGCTCGACGGAGATGGTCGGCACCTCATGCGACGTCGCGCCGTGGCTCTCCAGCCGCTCAGCCATCGGCCCCGCCTGCTCCTTGGTGCGCGGGACAAGCACCTTCCAGCCGTACAGCGCGCGCGACTCCCACCAGGACAGCTTCGCGCGGTCCCCGACCTCGTCGCCGATGGTGATGACCAGCGGGCCGACCGCCTCGCCGACGTCCGCCGCCATGGTGGACAACGTGGTGTCGATGGTGCGCTGGGTGTTGATGGTGCCGTTGCTGGTGACCGCGACCGGGGTGTCCGGCTTGCGGCCGTGCTCGATGAGCTGCGACGCGGCCTCGGCGAGGTGCGCCGACGTGCCGCTCAGCACCAGCGGGCCAGGCGTCCCGGCGAGACCGGCCCAGTCGATGTCGGTGTGCAGGTCGACCTCGGTGTGCTCGCCGCCGAGCGCGATCCCGGCGTAGGCGGGCACGGCGACGCCGGGCGAAACGGCGGGCACGATGTCGAACACGGCGGACGTCTTGGCGACCTCGTTGGTCTCGGCGACGACGGCGGGGCGGGTCAGCGGGTCGCCGGAGGTCAGCCGCAGCACCAGCCTGCCGGACTCTGCTGCGTCGGCAAGGTCCTTGGCGACCTCGCTCGACTCGCCGACTGCCGGGCGCACCTCTGCCTCGTCACCCGCGAGCGCGAGCACGGTGGACGGCACATCGGGGTCGGTCACGATGACGTCTGCCTTGCCGAGCAGCTCGGTCGCCCGCGCCGTGATCAGGCCGACGTCGCCTGGGCCGGAACCGACGAAGACGACTCGCCCGGTTGAAGTCCGTGCGGGGGTCATGTTCTGCGTTCTCCTCTGTCGTTCTCGCGGGTTTTCGCTGTTGGGAGTTGTGTCGCACCGCGACGACTCGCTCATCGAGCCGCGTTGCAATGCAAGTTGTCGTACATGGCGACCTCGCCTCGCCAGTGGCAACAGCGGCTTGCGCCGCGATTGCCGCTCACGAGGCGGCGGCCACCTGGTCCAGCGGGGTCAGGCCCCTGGACCGGAGGGGGCGGACGCGCCGAGGTTGAGTAACTCGACCGCAAGGTCGCGGCCAAGCTTCTCGGCATCCGCCAGCTCGCCGGTGGCAGACGCCCGCAGCATGTCGACCGCGCCGGATTCGGTCTCCGTCGCGGCGACGCCGCGCAGCGACAGCCGCTCGACGACGGAACCGTCATCGGCGAGGTCCTCGACGACCTCGGCCAACGCGCCGACCGGCGCGCTGCAGCCAGCCTCGAGCCGAGCGAGCACCGCCCGCTCCGCCGCAACGGCAGCCCTTGTCGCCTTGTCGTCCACAGTGGACGCGAGCAGGTGCTCGATGTCGACGTCGTCCGGGCGGCACTCGACCGCGAGCGCGCCCTGCGCCGGAGCGGGCAACATCTGGATCGGATCGATCGTCTCGGTGATCTCGGCCAGCCTGCCAACCCTGGCGAGCCCGGCGCGGGCGAGCACGACGCCGTCAAGCTCGCCGTCGAACACCTTGCGCATCCGGGTGTCGATGTTGCCCCTGATGCCGGTGACCTCGAGCCCGAGGCCCAGCGCACGGAGCTGCGCCGCCCTGCGCGGCGAGCCGGTGCCGATCACCGAACCGGGCGGCAGCTCGCCGAGCGAGAAGCCGTTGCGGGCGATCAGCGCGTCGCGCGGGTCCTCGCGCTCCGGCACGCCCGCGATGACGAGGCCGGGCTCCGGTGTCGTCGGCAGGTCCTTGTACGAGTGCACGGCGACGTCGATCTCGCCGGACGTGAGCGCTTCGCGCAGCGCCGACGTGAACACGCCGACACCGATCTCCGCGATCGGCGCGCTGGACCGGTCGCCAGGCGTCGAGATCGTCACGATCTCCACCTGCTGCCCGCTGCGCTCGATGCGCTCGGCGATGGTCGACGTCTGCGCGAGCGCGAGCCCGCTGCCTCTTGTGCCGATCCTGATCGCCTTGGTCACCGTGGGAACAGCCCTCACTGGCTTTCACCATCCGTGTCGATCTGGTCGTGTTTCGGGGTGTGCGCGGCGGGCTTCGACACCGCGACCGGCGCGGCCGGGTCAAGCCCGAACAGCTCACGCAGCGCGCCCGCGTAGTCGGTGGACTCCGGGTTGGCCGCGAGCTGCTTGACCCGAACGGTCGGGGTGTGCAGCAGCTTGTCCACGACGCGGCGCACGGTCTTGCCGACCTCGTCGCGCACGTCGCCGTCGAGCTCCGGCATGCGCCGGTGCAGCCGCAGCAGCTCGGCGTCGACCACCTCGGATGCCTGCTTGCGCAGCGCGGCGACCGTCGGCGTCACCTCGGCGCTGCGCTGGTCGGCCAGGTACTCGCGCACCTCGTCCAGCACGATGCCGGACGCCCGCGCGGTCTGCTTGGCGGTGTCGGACGTCGCGCTGGTGTCCATCCTGCGGCGCACCGACTCCAGGTCAACGATCCGCACGTCGTCGACGGCGTCGATGGCCGGTGCGACGTCGCGCGGCAGCCCGAGGTCGCAGATGACGAGCGGACGGCCCTGCCTCGGCAGGACGTGCTCCGCCGAGACGACGACATCCTGCGCGCCGGTGCACGCCACCGCGAGGTCGGCGTCGGCGAGCGCGGTGGCGAGGTCGGCCATCTCGACGGCGTGCGCGTCACCACCCGTCTCGGTGATGTTCGCAGCGAGCCTGCGGGCGTTCTCCAGCGTGCGGTTGGCGACGACGATCCGGCCGACGTCCGCTTTGCGCAGCTGCGACGCCGCCAGCGCGCCCATCGAGCCTGCGCCGACGATCACGGCGGTGCGGCCCTCGACGTCACCCGCGTCGGCGAGCGCTTCGGAGACGACGGACGCGCCGAGCGAGCCAAGGCCGGTCTCGGTGTGCACCCGCTTGCCGACGCGCAGTGTGGTCTGCACCAGGCCGTGCAGGGCGCTGCCGACCGTGCCCGCGTCGCGGGCGTCGGCGTAGGCGGCGCGCACCTGGCCGAGGATCTGCGTCTCGCCGAGCACCATGGAGTCGAGCCCGGACGCCACGGAGAAGATGTGCTCCACCGCCGCCGCGGCGTAGTGCACGTAAAGATTGTCGTAGAGCGCGGCAGGCTCGACGCCCGCCTTGTCCGCGAGCACCGTCGACACCGACGTCAGGCCGCCGTGGAACGCCTCGACGAACGCGTAGACCTCGATGCGGTTGCACGTCGAGAGCAGCATGACCTCGGTGATGTCTGGCGACTGCTGCAGCTCGTGGAGGACCTTCGGCAGCTCGGCCTGAGTGACAGCGACCTGCTCAAGGGTGTCGAGGTCCGCGGTGCGGTGGGAGAGCCCCACGGCGAGCACGTTCATTCAGACCACCTCACCATTCGAGGATGCGCGCGCCGCCGCCGTCCGTCGACTCGCACGTTGCTCCGCGTTGCGGGCGACATGGAACGACAGGATCTGCAGCTCGATCGCGAGGTCCACCTTGCGGACCTCGACGTGCTCCGGGACTCCGAGAACGACCGGCGCGAAGTTCAGCACGCAGTGCACGCCGCCCTCGACGAGGCGGTCGCACACCGCCTGCGCCGCGGTCGGCGGCGTCGCGATCACGCCGATGGCGATAGCGCGCGTGGCACAGATGTCGGGGATGTCGTCGATGTGGTTGACCGGGAGGCCGCCGACCGGGATGCCGATCAGGTCGGGATCGACGTCGAACAGCGCCTCGACCGGGAAGCCCCTGCCGGGGAACCCGCCGTAGTTCGCGAGGGCGTGGCCGAGGTTACCGATGCCGACGACGGCGACCTTCTGCTGCCGCGTCAGCCCGAGCACGCGCTCGATCTCGCTGGTGAGGACGTCGACCTCGTAGCCGACGCCGCGAGTGCCGTAGGTGCCGATGTAGGAGATGTCCTTGCGGAGCTTCGCGGAGTTGACCCCGGCCGCGGTGGCGAGCTCTTCGCTGGAGACGGTGACCGCGCCCTGCTCGGCCATGCCGGAGAGCACTCGCAGGTAAACGGCGAGCCGCGCCACGGCGGCCTCGGGGATGACGCGCGCCTTGTCCGCGGGGATGGGCGCGCCGCGCCCGTTCGCTCGCCCGTTGACTGCCGGAGGTCCCTGACCCCTCACGGCCGGCAGCTCGGTGGTCGGCGCTGAGTCGTCGCCGCCATCACGTTGTACCCGTGCCACCTGCTCTCCTTGCTGACCGATTTGTCCGCGCACGCGACGATGGGACAACCCCTGCGATAGAAGCAAATAAGCGGAGGAAGCGCCGCGCGCGGCACAAGGTGTAGGTACCTACGGTAGCCGCTTGTGAATGCGTGCACAAAATCCGTGGTCGTGACGGGTGAGCAGGCCCACGTCCACGCCGCCGTAGTGCGGCCTACCGCGCGGTGAACGGCACGCTGTGCCACCCCGTCGCGCCGTCCGGGGCCACCGGTGTCGCCACCTCCGGCTGCGTCGCGCCGGTGCGGTCGATGGCCCGGCACGTCACCGTGTTCTCGCCAGGCGACATCCGCACGGTCGCCCGCCACATCCGCCAGGTGTCGACGCTGACCTCGGTGGACAGCTCGGCCTGCTGCCACGGCCCATCGCCGACGCGAGCCTCGACGGCAACAATACCCACGTGCGGCGCCCACGCCGTGCCAGCGACGACGACGTCGCCCGCCTGGATGTCGCCGAGCGGGCCGTCGATGCGGGACTGCGTCTTGACCGGGGCCTCCCGTGCCCAGCCGCGCGGCTGCCAGTAGCCCTGCTTGGCGCGCCACGTCGTCAGTTCGAGGTCGACCAGCCACTTCGTCGCTGACACGAAGCCGTACAGGCCGGGGACGACCATCCGCACCGGGAAGCCGTGCGACACCGGCAGCGGCTCGCCGTTCATGCCGAGCGCCAGCATCGCGCGCCGATCCGGCTCCATGACGACGTCGACCGGCGTGCCAGCGGTGAAGCCGTCGTGGCTGGTGGAGTAGAGCTGTTCCGCGCCGGGTTTCACGCCCGCCTCTCGGAGCAGGTCGCGGAGGTCGACGCCGATGAAGTTGGCGGTTGAGATGAGCGTGCCGCCGACCGGGTTGGAGACGCACGCGAGGGTGAGGGTGCGCTCGACAAGCGGACGCTGGCGCAGGTCGTCGTAGGTGAGGGTGAGGGGGCGGTCCACCATGCCGTGGATGCGCAACGTCCAGCCGTCCACCGGCACGCGCGGCACGACCAGTGCGGTGTGGATGGTGTAGAAGTCGCGGTTCGGCGTGATCAGGGTGGGTGTGCCGTTGGCGGCGAAGTCCGCGCCTGTGGGGAGCGGTGGGGCTTTCGTTGCCGGATTGAACGGCGCGATGTCCGCGCGGGACGCCTGGATGTCCGGCCCCGCGAACGCCTGCCCGGTGAGCCCGGCGACGCCCGCGCCCGCCGCGACGCCGAGGGAGGAGCCGAGGAAGCGGCGGCGGGAGGCGTCGGTGGGGCTTGCGTGGGCCTTGCCCGCGTTACCTGCCTCGCCTGCGCCGCCTACCTCGCCCGCGTGTGTCTCGCGCGCCAGCCGGTGCAGCCATGGGAACACGGCGATGCCGACGAGGAAGCTGGCGATCGGCGCGGCGGCGGCGAGTTGTCCCAGCTCCGGGCGGGTCACGACGGCGGCGAGCCCGACCGCGCCGAGCACGATGATGAGCCCCACGCCCGGTGCGGCCCTGCGCCGGGATGCCGCGCCCACCGCCACGGCGATCAGCACGAGCGCGAGGCCGATGCCGAGCAGCAGGACAAGCTTGTTCTTGGTGCCGAAGACGTCCTTGCCGAACTCCACCAGCCACGACGGCGAGAGGTCGATGACGCTGTTCCCGACGGCGACGAGCGGCGACGCGCCCGGCCCGACCAGCGCCGCGACGAGGTGTCCCGCCGTGAGGGCGGCGAACAGCGCGAGCACGACAACAAGAACGGCCGTGCCCAGCGGGAGGCAAGGCCCGGCGTCGTCTGGTCGGCCAGGCGCGGTGTCCATGCCTCCATCTTCGCTGCCTCGCCGACGTCCGGCCCACGCTCGGCGGTTACGAGTGCCTTACGTCGTCCAGTGGCTGCCCGCGCTCACGTCGCCCGGCAAACGTGAGCAGGTTTGGTCGTGATCGCGACCGAAGATGCTCACATTCAGCGCCCGCAACAGGACGACTAGAACGCCAGCGCCTGGCGGAAACGGTCCTCCTCGATGCGCCAGTAGCCGTGCTCTTTGCCGTCGATGAGGATGACGGGCACCAGGTCGCCGTACTCGGCGCGCAGCTCGGGGTCAGTGTCGACGTCGGTCAGCGACCACGGCACGCCCAGCTCGCCGCAGATCCGTTCGACTTCCTGCTCCGCCGTCACGCACAACGAGCAGCCCTGCCTCGTCATCACGGTCACCTCGTGCATGCGCCCATCATGCCGGAACGCCGAACACGCCGTCGGGAATGCTGAACACGACGTCGGGAACGTCGGACACGGCGTCAGCGGAGCGGGGTGCGGCTGATCTTCCCCAACGCGGTGTGCGGCAGCTCATCGGTGAACTCCACGAAGCTGGGCACCTTGTACCGCGCCAGCTGCTCCGTGCAGTGGTCGATCACCTGCTGCTCGGACAGCGCCGCAGACGGCGCGACGACGACAACCGCCTTCACCGCCTCGCCGCTGCGTTCGTCCACCACCCCGACGACGGCGACCTCCGCGACGCCGGGCAGCTCCGCGATGACGTCCTCGACCTCGTGCGGGTAGACGTTGAAGCCGTTGACGATGATCAGGTCGTTGATGCGGTCAACGAGGTGCAGGTCGCCGTCGGTGTCGAGGTAGCCGACGTCGTTGGTCTGGAACCAGCCGTCCGCGTCTGGGCCGCCGGAGCCGTCCGGCCAGTACCCGGAGAACAGGTTGTCGCCGCGAACCGTGACGAGGCCGGTGACGTCGTCCTCTTCCAGCAGGTCGTCGGGGTCGTCCGCGTCGAGCGGGACGGGCGCGCCGACCTCCGCGCCGTCGTTGCCGATCAGCCGCAGCTCGACGCAGGGGATCGCCCTGCCGACCGAGCCGGGCTTGGGGTAGCCGGTCACGATCGTGGAGGTCAGCACGGGTGCGGTCTCGGTAAGCCCGTAGCCCTCGTACACGCCGAGCCCGGTGGCTTCCTCGATCGCGGCGAGCACCTTCGGGTGCAACGGCGCCGCGCCCGACGTCAGCAGCCGCACCGTGGCCAGGCCCGACGTCAGCTCCTCGGCGGGCCGCTCGGCGAACTCCCGGAACATCGTGGGCACGCCCGCCACGATGGTGATCTGGTGACGTCGGCAGTCCGCGAGCGCTCTCGCCGCGTCGAACCGCTCGGCGAGCACCGCCGTCGCACCGCGCGCGGCCACCTGCAACAGCCCGAGCCCGAAGCCGTAGACGTGGAACAACGGGATCGCAACGAGCACCCGGTCGCCGTGCGCGACCGGCGCTGGCCGCAGCCGTCCGACCTGCGCGACGTTGGCGAGCAGCGCCCGGTGCGAGAGCATCACACCGCGCGGCGCGCCCTTGGCCGACGTCGTGTAGCAGAGCATGGCGATGTCCTCGCCGCTGGTCACCGGCTCGACCGGCGCGGCAGAGTTGCCAGAGTTGCCATTGACGTCGAGGTCGGGCGGCGGCAGCACGGCGCCGGATTCCCCCGGCCACTCGACGTCCGTTGTGGTGACGACGACGGTCGCGCCGCTGTGCGCGAGCAGCCCGCGTAGCTCCGCGACCGGCGACTGCGGGGACGACGGCACGGCGATCCCGCCCGCGCGCAGCACTCCGAGCACCGCGACGGCGTAGGAAGCCGACGTCGGCAGGCGCACCACGACCCGATCACCCCGCGCGACACCGGACTCCCGAAGCGCAGCCGCGGCGGCGTTGACCGCGTTGTCGACCTGCTGCCAGGTCAGCGCCAGCTCGGACGAACTGTCGACCAACGCCGTGACGGCAGGCCAGTTCGCCGCCGCCGATGCGACGAGGTCGGCCACGTTCGCGTCAGCAGCCACGGCTTCTCCTATCGGGGTACGTCGTCCGCGCGGTCGCTCACACGGCCAAGCACACAGGGGGCCACCAGCATGGCAAGCGACCGGCGCCGAGACCACAGTGACCCGGCCGTCCACCTGGTCACCGACTGATAAACGACACCTTGCTGTCACCGAGTCGGGAGTAAACTCAGGTGTTACGTCTCAATCAAACACAGCACGTAGTCAATACGGCGCACGATCGTTACGGAGGCCACACCGGACCGGGTGAAGTGGTCCCGTCATAGGGCGATCGGATGAGCGTCTAGTTATTGGTCTTGTCCAACCACTACCTAGGAGCGTGACCACCACGTATGCTTCCTACGCCCGAGTAGCTAACTCGGGCATCACTAGCCACTAGGTGTAACCGGCGCCGTGATCGAGGGAGACCATGTCGAATGCCCTTGTCAGCTTGGTGGACACCGGCGACGACATCGCAATGAAGTCGACGGAAAGCATGGACACCGAGGACACCGCGTTTGAGCAGGCGTGGGACTTGGTGCACGCGGCCCAGCAAGGCGACACCGCTGCCTTTGGCATGCTTTACGACCAGTACGTCGACACCGTCTACCGGTACGTGCTGTTCCGGGTCGGCGACAAGGAGCTGGCTGAGGACGTCACCAGCGAGACGTTCCTGCGAGCGTTGCGCCGCATCACTTCGGTCAGCTACCAGGGCAGGGACGTCGGCGCGTGGTTTGTCACGATCGCCCGGAACTTGATCCTCGATCACGTGAAGTCCAGCCGGTACCGCAGGGAGATCGCAACTGGCGAGATCGCCGACGCAGGCAGCGTGCCGTTCCTCGCGGAGAAGCAGGCGGACGCCGGGCCTGAGCAGCAGGTCATCGCCATGGCGACCAAGGACGAGCTGTTCCGTTGCATCCAGGAGCTCGGCGACGACCAGCGCGAGTGCATCGTGCTGCGGTTCCTGCAGGGCCTCAGCGTCGCGGAGACCGCCGAGATCATGGACCGCAACGAGGGCGCGATCAAGGCGCTACAACACCGGGCCGTGCGAAGGCTCGCGCAGCTCATGCCGCGTGGCATGCCATAAGGACCTTCTCATGACACTCGAACGGGTTAACGTACGCCACACCTGGCGGGACTGCCGTAACTACCGTGGTTCTGGGGTCGTTAAGAAGCAGCAACGAGACAACGACCGGCGCCGCGCGCCACACACGCGCACGACGTCGGTGTCCGGCGAGCACCGGACACCCCTCTTGGGAGGTAGGGACGCAGGGTGAACGAGCCCGTTTGGTATCGGCGTAACCGGGACAGAAGCGACCGCTTCGCCCGGTTGGTTGACGACGCCGACACACACGACGACCAGGAGTTCGGCGACGAGCTCACGGTCGTCTCAGCGCTGCGCGAGCTGGGGTCGCAGCCAGCGCTGGACACGAGCGGCCGCGACCGGATCCTGGCGGCCATCGAGGCGAAGTCAGCCACCGCCCTAGCGGACACCGCCGACACCGACACCGACGTCGAGCAGACGTCCGCGAGCGAGCCCGCGTCCACCAGCCACATCGCGGACGCCCACCGGCACCGCCAGAAGCGCAAGGCCTCGCTGCTCGCCGCGGCGACGGCGGCCTCCATCGTCGCCGCTGGCGCGCTCGGCATCGAAATCTCGCAGACCGCCATCCCCGGCGACCTGCTCTACGACCTGAAGCGCACGACGGAGTCGATCGCGCTCGACCTGACGTTCTCCGACTCGGGCAGGGCCCGCAAGCACATCGAGATCGCGTCGACCCGCATCGACGAGCTGACCGCGCTGGTGGAACGGGACGACGCCGATGGCGGTGTCACATCGGACGAGGCGTCCGGCTACCAGTCACTGCTGATCGACTTCGACCGCTCGGCGATCATCGCGTCGCGGGTCATCACCAACAACGCGGACGAGACGAACGACCACAACGACCTCACCATGCTGCGCGAGTGGGCGGTGCGGGCAGGCGACCGGCTGGCGACGTTGAGCACGGCCATCCCCGACTCGGTCGCGAACTCGTTCGGACAAAGCACCGAGCTGGTGCACAGCATCGAGGACAGGGCGAGCTCGCTACTCGGGCGCGTCCACTGCACCACGATGACCGCCGACGAGTCCGACGTCATCGGCCCCCTCCCGGCGACAGGACGGTGTGACAGCACCAACGGCGGGCGCGAACAGGTCGCGGTGCAGCCGAAGGCGAGTTCGGAGTCGACGAAGCCGGATCCGGACGCCGCGTCACCACTGCCGGAACCGACCGCGCCGAAGCCGGACCTCGACCCCACCAGCAGGACCAGCAAGCCCAAGGACTCCGGCGACGACACCCCGGACGAGCCGCTGCAGGTGCCTGAGCTGCCGGAGCCGTCGCTCCCGGGGGCCGACGAAGAGCCGGTCGAGAAGTCGTCCGAGGCGAGTTCCCCCGGTATTCCATTACTGCCGGAACTCGGGATCGGCTGACCGCGACGCAATGGTGTCTTTCCTGCGCACAACCACTAACGAGGGTGTGAAGATCGCTCAACCACCCCGGCGATCACCCCAGAGACAATGACACACTAGGGGCCAGCACTTTCCACATCCTTGACTGGAGGCTGGTGCGGGTGGCGCTGTGGCGTGGCAAGGACAAGAACCGCGAGCTGGAGCGGCTGGCTGCGATGGCCGGTGAAGCATCGGCCGAAGCCGCCGTGGCCTTGGAGCACGCGCAGACATTGTCCGACAACGGCGAGGTGGAGCACGCGCCGATCCCGGACGTCGAGCCGGACGAGGCGCCCCTGGACGTCGCGGCCGAGCCGCTGGGCGTGACCGCGGAGTTCGCCGAGTCCGTCGACGTCGAGAGCAGCGAAGAGGCCGCCGAGAAGGGCAGGGCCGCCGCCGCCGCCGCCGAGGAGCTCGCCGTCAAGGAGCCGGGGCCGCCGCAGCCTGTCGTCCCCGATCTGACCGCCGCCGCGTTTTTCGACGTCGACAACACGATGATGATGGGCGCGTCGATGTTCCACTTCGCGCGCGGGCTGGCGGCGCGCAAGTACTTCACGACGTCCGACCTCGCCGGGTTCGCGTGGCAGCAGGTGAAGTTCCGGATCGGTGGCAAGGAAGGCAACGTCGGTGCGCCCCGCGAGCAGGCGCTGTCGTTCGTCGCGGGGCGCAGCGTGGAGGAGTTGAACGCGGTCGGCGAGGAGATCTACGACGAGCTGATGGCGGACAAGATCTGGTCCGGCACCAAGGCGCTCGCGCAGATGCACCTCGACATGGGACAACGGGTGTGGCTGGTGACGGCGACGCCGGTCGAGCTGGCGACGATGATCGCGCGCAGGCTGGGGCTGACCGGCGCGCTCGGCACCGTCGCGGAGCAGACCGACGGCGTCTACACCGGCAGGCTCGTCGGAGACCTGCTGCACGGCAGGGCGAAGGCACACGCCGTCCGCGCGCTCGCGGCGAAGGAGGGGCTGAACCTCAAGCGCTGCACCGCGTACTCCGACTCGCTCAACGACGTGCCGATGCTGTCGGTCGTCGGGGCGGCCGTCGCGATCAACCCGGACACCGGCCTGCGCGACGTCGCCCGCGAGCGCCACTGGGAGATCCGGGACTGGCGCACCGGACGGAAGGCGGCGAAGATCGGCGTCCCGTCGGTGCTGGGCGCAGGCGCCGTGGCAGGCGCCGTGGCGGCAGGGCTGGCGTACCGGAAGCGGTAGGCGGGCGCGGCGCCCGGCGCGACGCGACGACGTCCGCACGGACAGGCGCGCCAGGGCGGCCCAGGCCACCGGCCCCGTCAGTCCCCGAAGACCCCGCCGCGCTGGGACAGCCGTGCGTACAGCAACTCCTGCATGGACTCCCGCACCCGGTCGGTCAGCGACAGGACGCGCATCGGGTCGTCCCAGGCGTCGCCGTCCGCCAAGTCCGTGCGGACCGGCTCGCCGAACTCGATGTGCCACTTCGTCGGCAACGGGACAGCGCCGAGCGGCCCCAGCAGCGGGAAGAACGGCGTCACCGGGAAGTACGGCAGCCCGAGCAGGCGCGCGAGCGGCTTGATGTCGCCGAGCTTCGGGTAGGTCTCCTCCGCCCCGACGATCGCGCACGGGATGATCGGCACCCCAGTGCGCAGCGCGGCCGAGATGAACCCGCCCCGACCGAACCGTTGCAGTTTGTACCGCGCGCCGAACGGCTTGCCGACGCCCTTGTAGCCCTCGGGGAACACCCCGACCAGCTCGCCGCCGCGCAGCAGTCGCTCCGCGTCGGGGTGGCAGGCCAGCGTGTGCCCGGTCTTGCGCGCGAGCGTGCCGACGAACGGCAGCTTGAACACCAGATCCGCACCGAGCAGCCGCAGGTGGCGCTGCTTCGGATGATTGTCGTGGACGGCGACCATCGTCATCAGCGCGTCGAGCGGAATGGTGCCGGAGTGGTTGCCCACGACCAGACCGCCGCCACCGAGCGGCAGGTTCTCCGCGCCGTGGACCTCGACCCGGAACCACTTGTCGTACAACATCCGCAACGCGGGCAGCAGCACCGTCTCGGTCAGCTCGGGATCGAAGCCGAACTCGTCGACGTCGTACTCGCCGGTGAGCCGTCCGCGCACGAACTCGACCGCCTTGGCGACGGCCTCGGGCACCAGCTCGTCCGACTCGGCAACGGCGGGCGTCGGCTCGGCGCTGGCGCGCTGGCCGGGGACGTCGGTCGCCCCGGACAGGTTGACCACGGAAGCCTCACCGCTGTGCCCGGTGTCGACGGCGTGTCTGCGGCGCTGGCTACCACCCCGTTCCGCCGAACGCAGCGGGATGACCTGGGCAGACTGACCTTCGTGTGCCTCGTCGCGCGTGTCCTGCACCGGCGTCGCGCGCGTGGCAACCGGTCCGCCGACTGGGTTCCTGTCAACCATGATGACGAGTTCTCCGAGTTGTTGAGATCGTCGAGCTCATTGTGATGGGACGTGCTCGTTCGCCGACGGCAGCGCGACCTTGCGCAGCAACGCCGACAACGAACGGCCGTCAATGACAGGGCGCAACGCCCTGCCCTGGACGTAGTCCTCGAACGCCTCGCGGGTCGACCAACGGGGCGTGTAGCCGAATTCTCGTTTCAGCGGGCCCGTGTCAACGACCCTACCGAAATTGAGCAGCCTGAGTTGGTCGTGCGAGAAGTCGACCAGGTTGGCGCCGCGCAGCAGCCTGCTCACCGACGGCAGCGCCGCCATCGGCACCGGCAGCTCCACCCTGCCCGCCATCCGCACCGCCTGCGACAGCGCGAGCACACCGTCGCCACCGACGTTGAACACGCCTGGGTTGTCGCGCACCGTCGCCAGTTCGAGGACGCTCAGCGCGTCGCTGGAGTGCACGAGCTGCATGCGCGCGTCGTAACCGAGCACGGTCGGCACGACGGGAAGCGCGAAGTACCGCGTGGTCACGGTGTCGACCTCGGGGCCGATCATGCTCGTGAACCGCGCGACCGTGACCGTGATGTCCGGCCTGCGGCGTTGCAGGCCCCGGACGTAGCCCTCCATCTCGACGGCGTCCGAGGCGAAACCCCTCGGCGACACCGGCATCAACGGCGAGTCCTCTGTGAACACCGCTGGCGAGCGGGCGCTCGCGCCGTACACGGCAGCCGTCGACTTCACCACGAGCTTGCGCACCAACGGCGCACGTTGGCACGCGGCGAGTAGCCGCATGGTGCCGATGACGTTCATCTCCTTGACCGGCGTGCGACGTGCCGGTCCCGGCGGGTGCGCCGTCGTGGCCGCGTGCACCACCGTGTCGACCTTCGCGCTGCTGATGATCTTGGCGATCAGCGGGTTGCGAATGTCCGCCCTCACGAACTCCGCATTGCCCATGCGCGCGATGACCCGCTTCGGTGGCGGGCTCGTGTCGACGCCGATGACGCGCTCGAAGTCCGGGTTGTTGCCAAGCCGCGCGAGCAACTTGCCACCTAGCTCGCCCGAGACCCCGGTAACCAGCACGATGTTCGACGGCATGGGTCTCCCTTGCAGCGAGATCACGGATCGCGGAAGTGCGTCAACCGTTGCGGGGTCTTGGCACGTGACGCGGTTGTGATACTACCGCGCGCACAGCCGTTATCGGAGGTCGCTAACACGTTGTTAACCTGCGCGCGGGATTCTTGCTGGGGAGACCACCCGGATGGCCGTAATACGTCCACGATGTGGACGCACAGCCGGGTGATGTGGACGTCCAACCGCGCGTGTGCGCGGGCGACGTGAGTTACTTGCCCTGCTTACGACGCTGGACGCGCGTCCTCCGCAGCAGTTTGCGGTGCTTCTTCTTCGACATGCGCTTGCGACGCTTCTTGATCACAGAGCCCACGGGCGCTCCTCACACTGCGGCTATGGTTCCGGTACTCGGCCGACGGATTTCTACGCGGCCGACCAGCGGCGTGTCAGATTACCCGCGGTTGCTCACCCGGCAAGCAGCGGGGCACGCTAGCGGCCGCTCAGCCGACGTCGAAGTACGCGCTCTCCAGGTACTCGTGGACGGCCTTCTCCGGCACGCGGAACGACTTGCCCACCCGCAGCGCGGGCAGCTCGCCCGAGTGAACGAGCCGGTAGACGGTCATTTTCGACACTCGCATCAGCGAGGCCACCTCGGCCACCGTCAGGAACTGCACCTGACCCGTGGCAGGCGGATCATCGGAGTTGTGCGGCATGGTTCACCGTGCCCTTGTCTTCCGGCACGTGTCGTGCCGCCCGGCTTCCCCACCGGGCGGTACGGACACGTACACGTGCGTATGTCCGAGCCTAACGGGACACGTGTGGCAATAGCGACGCGTGAAGCCAAGTTTGCACCCAAGTTGCAACGATCGTGGGCGTTTCGCTGCCGACTAGATGCCGAATGGTGTGGTATTGCGCACGTCTACTCGTGGGCCTTGCCGAGTTCCACCGCGCGGTCCCGCGCCGCCTCGATCGCGGCGAGCAGCGCCGCCCGGACGCCGTGCTTCTCCAGCTCCCGGATGGCGTTGATGGTCGTGCCAGCCGGGGACGTCACCGCCTCGCGCAAGATGACCGGGTGCGCGTCGGAATCCAAGAGCATCTTCGCGGAGCCGACCGCGGACTGGATGATCAGCTTCTCCGCGATCGCGCGCGGCAGCCCGAGCAGGATGCCCGCGTCGATCATGGCCTCGACCAGGTAGAAGAAGTACGCCGGACCCGACCCCGACAACGCCGTCACCGCGTTGAGCTGCGTTTCTGGCAGCTCGACGACCTGCCCCACACAGGACAGCATCTTCTCGACGGTCGCCATGTGCTCCGGTGTCGCGTACGCGCCAGCGGAGATCGCGCTCATCGCCTCGCCGACGACCATCGGCGTGTTCGGCATGACCCGCACGACGGGGACGTCGCCGAGCCGGTTCTCGAACAACGACGTCGGCAAGCCCGCGCACAGCGTCACGACCAGCTGGCCCGACGCCCCCAGCGGCGCGAGCGTCTCCAGCAGCGGCTCGATGTCCTGCGGCTTCACGGCGACGACCAGGACGTCGGCCCGCTGCGCCGCCTCCTCGATCTCGACGCCCCGGATGCCGTACGTCTCGGTCAGCTCGGCGGCGCGCTCCGGGTGTCGCTCGGTGAACAGCAGCTCGTCGGCGGTGTGCCCACCGTGCAGCAGGCCGGACATCAGCGCCTCGCCGATCTTCCCAGCGCCGAGGACGGCGATGATCGGCGTCGCCTGGTCGTTGGGCTCGGTGTCGGGGGTGTCGGGGAGGTCGGACTGGTCGAACGCGGTCATGGGCTAAGCGTGCCAGACGTCGAACGGCGCGGCTGGTCAGGAGGGGTACATGGGTGTCCGGTGTCTCCGGGGGTGGGTGGTCCGGCTGACCTCCGGCGCGGCGCTCCGGCGCGGCGGCTCCGGCGCGGCGCGTCGGCGCAGCTGACCTCCGGGCGGCGGACCGCCCCGACGGCGCTCACCCACCCTGCCAATATGCCCGTGATCAGGTCCGTTTCGCCCGGTTTCGATGGGCATATCGGCAGGATGGGCTGCGCAGCCGTTCAGCTTCGCGCGATCTTGAGCATTCGTGGCTGTCCACACGACCTGGAACGCTCAAGATCACGCCGATAGCGCAGGCGGCGACGAGCTTGAAGACGATGTGGTTGCTATGACGACCACAACGTCTTCAGATCATCGGAGTCCGGCGCGAAACAGGCGCGGGCGCGAAGCGGGCGGGGCGACGGCACACGGGCGGGCAGCGGCGCAGGACAGCGCCAGGCGCTCACCGCCCAGGGGTTACCGCGAGCTGCCGGACCTGGCAGACCAACTGCCCCGTGGCGTCGATGACCGTGGCGTCGGAGTCGAACCACGGGCGGTTCACCGAGCGGGAGTCGACGTGCACGCGCAGCCAGCCGGGGGACGGACGGGCCCGGACCAACGCCGTGAGCTGCACCGGCGGCGCGTACCCGCTGTGGCCGAGGTTCGACGGCACCGGCGGGCTGATGTCGCCCACGAGCAACGCGAAGTAGAGGTCGGTCGCCCCGGACTTCGGCCGCACCCACAACCGCAGTCGCAGCCGGGGCGCCTTCGTGTTGCGGACGACGGGCGGGCGCCGACCGGTCAGGAACAGCGCGGTGCTGGCGTCCAGCCTGACCTCGCAGTTCTCGGTCAGCCGCGCGGCGTCGCCAGCCTGCGCCCCGCTGAGCGTGATGGCGTTGCTCGGCGGCTCGGCGGGCATCACCGGCAGCTCGGACCACACCGAACGCAGCCCTGGCAGCCTGCTGATCATCACCGTCCCCTCGACACAGCACCGTCCGCGCTGCTCAAGACGTACCCCGACGACCGTCGTCTGCCCACCAGCCTTGCGGACGTCGGTCCGCAGCAACGCGGGCCCGACGCTGGTCGCGCGCAGGAACTCGACGCTGACCGAGATCGGGTCGGACGCCATCTCGGCGTGCTCGGCAACCACGGCGACCGCCGCGCGCGCCAGCAGCGCGACGAGGAACCCGGCGTGTGGATGGCCGCCGACCGACCACTCCGGCCGCAACGTCGTCGTGAACGTGCCGTCGCCAAGCGAGCGTGGCACGCTCGCGGCCCCGAACGGCATCGCCTGTTCGGCCGCCGCCTTCACCGAATCACTCCCATGTGGAGCGTGCTCATGACCGAGTCACCACCGAACGCAGGAAGAACGTCGTGTTGGCCGGGCGTTCGGCGAGCCTGCGCATCAGATACCCATACCACTGTTCGCCGTATGGCACATAGACCCGGACGATCTGTCCGGCGTCGGAAAGCCGCAGCTGTTCCTCCGGGCGGACGCCGTACAGCAGCTGGAACTCATAGCCGTCGCGTGGGACACCATGCGCCGCCGCCCGGTCGCTGACCAGCTCAATCAGCCGGGGATCGTGCGTGCCGAACATCGCGTACGCGCCCCCTGCCAGCAGCGCGTTGGCGCAGCGGACGAATGCCAAGTCGACATCGTGACTGTGGGAAAAAGCCACATTCTGCGGCTCGTTGTATGCGCCTTTGACTAACCGCACCCGCGAACCGGGCACCGCAAGCGCGGCGACGTCGTCCTCGGTGCGTCGCAGGTACGACTGGAGCACCGCCCCGACGGCGGGCCATGGCTTGCGCAGCTCCGCCACCGCGGCGAGGGTGTCGTCGGTGGTGGTGTGGTCCTCCATGTCCACGGTGACCGTGGTGCCGGACTGCTCCGCCGCCGCGCAGATCCGGAAGGCGTTGTCGACGGCGAGCCGTTGGCTGACCCGCTGGCCCAACGCCGACAGCTTCACGCTCACCTCGGCGCGCGTGGCAAGGCCCGCGTCGTGCAGCCGGTCGAGGACGGTCAGGTACGCCTGCACGATGCGCTCCGCCTGCGCGGCGTCGTGGGTGTCCTCGCCGAGGTAGTCGAGCGTGGCGTAGCGACCGGTGTCGGCGAGCGCCGCGACGGCGTCGATCACGGCATCGACGCTCTCACCTGCGACGAACCGGTCCACCATGGCGCGGGTGCCTGGCGCCGTCGTGATCATCTTCCGCACAGCGTCGCTACCGGCGGCAGCGAGGATGGCCGAACGCAACGGGTTCACGGTGAGCACGATACGACGATCACCCGGTTTGTCGCCGCTTATGAGTTGCGGCGCGGCCCGAGAATGCCGCGAGCGGCTACTGCCCCAGGTGCAACCGCGCGAACAGCAACGACTCCGCCAGTATCCGCGCCCGATCGGCCGCGTTCCGCGCGCTGCGGGTGTTCACCTCGAGCACCACCTGGCCGTTGAAGTCCTGCGCGACCAGCTTCTCCAGGATCTCCGCGCACGGCTGGGTGCCCTTGCCGGGCACAAGGTGTTCGTCCTTGGGCAGCCCGGTGCCGTCCGCGAGGTGCAGGTGCGTCAGGTTCGGACCCATCCGGTCCGCCAGGTCGAAGGCGTCCATTCCGGCTGCCGCGGTGTGGGAGAGGTCGAGGGTGTAGTGCGCGTAGCCGACGTCGGTGGGATCGATCGACGGCCGGAACGCCGACACCCTGCGGTTGCGATCCCCGACCGGCGGCCGCACCTTGAACATGTTCTCCACCGCGACCTCGACGCCGCTGGTCTCCTCAAGCTCCGCGACCAGGTCGGGGAAGGCGTCGGCGTAGCGACGTTGCCACCGGAACGGCGGATGGACGACGACGGTCCGCGCGCCAAGCTCAAGGGCGGCGTCGACGGACCGGCGCAGCCGCACCTCGGGGTCCGGCGACCAGATCCGCTGCGTGATCAGCAACGACGGCGAGTGCACCGACAGCACCGGGACGCCGGTCTTCTCCGAAAGCCACTTCAGCGCCGAGACGTCCTGGCTGATCGAGTCGGCCCACACCATGACCTCGACGCCGTCGTAACCCAGCTCGGCGGCCAGCTCGAAGCCGGCGTTGGCGCGCAACGGCCACACCGACGCCGTGGACAACCCCACCGGAACAGGCTTACTCGTCCCCCACGGTGTTTCGTTCAACTACCTACGTCCAGTCACTTGTCCAGCAAGAGCAGCGCGGCGGGCGACACCGTGACGACGACGCCGACCAGCACGGCGAGCACCGTGGTCTGCATGTCCTCCGCCTTGCGAATCTTGCGCACGATCCACACGAGGCCGACGACGACGGCCAGCGCGGCGGCGAGCGCCAGCGCGGGGATCTGCATCCAGAGCCAGTTGAACAGCAGCCACACCCCTGCGCCGCCGACGACGCCGAGGGTGAGCTGCGCGGCGACCGCCAGCCACTCCTTGCCCGTGGCAGCAGGCGGCTCATCGGCGTCCGCGTCGATCCGCTCGGCGGCGGTGTCCATGGCCCGCGCGTCCTGCGGGCCGACGGGGGCCATCAGGCTCGTCGCGGCGCGCCCATCGGGATCCATCGGCGGGCCGTCTGGCGCGTAGCCAGGTGGGTAGTTGGCCGGGTAGTCGTCCTCGTAGTCCTCGGCGAAGCCGTAGGGATCGCCCTGCTCGACGGCGCCGGGATAGCCGGGCGCGTAGCCCTGGTAGTCCTCGTCGTACTCGTAGTCGTCCTGATAAGCCTGGTAACCGGGGTAGCCGCCCTGGTACTCGTCCTCGTAGTCCGCGTAGTCCGCGTCGTGGTAGTCGTCGGCCGGGACGTCGACGGCAGGCATCTGCTCGGTGGAGTCCTCGACCGGTGGACGCTGCCGGGACGCGGCAAAACCCTCCAGCCGCGCGCCGAGGCTCTGCTGCTGCTGCGGTGGCTGCTGCTGGGGTGGCTGCTGCTGGGGTGGCTGCGGCGCTGGTGGCTGCTCCTGCTGTTGCGGTGGCATCGCGGGCCACGACGGCGAGCTGGGCGGCGGCACCGTGCGGTGGTAGCCGCTCGCGGGCGGCTGCTGCTGGGGTACCGGTGGCTGCGGGGGCTGCTGAGGCGCTGGCCGCACGGGTGGTGGCGGCTGCGGCGCTGGCGGCTGCGGCGCTGGCGGCTGGGCCGCGCGCGGCGGGGCCGGTGGCTCGTCCGACACGGCGTGGCTGTGGCTACTGCCGTTGCGGCGGGTCGGGGCGGAAGCGCCGTCCGCGTGCTCGCTGTTGATGCGGTCGATGATGGCCTGCGGGGCCGTTGTGGTTAGCTCGTTCTCGCCGTCGTCCTGCGCGGCACGACGACGATGCCTGCGCGGCGAGCTGGCAGGCTGCGCACCGTTTTGCGCGAGCAGCTCCGCGACCGTGCGCCGAGCTGGCTGATCACCGGGTTCTCGCGACATCCCTTCCACCGTGCCTAGAGCCGATACCGACATTCAACAGTGTTGCTGACCAGCTCCATCACTTCGAGCTGGCTGCTTGCGTTGTGAGTTCAGTCTGATCCTCGCCGTTGGCATGGTCCAGCCTTCGCAGGATGACACCTTCGCGCAACGCCCACGGGCAGATTTCCAGTTCCGACAGTCCCAACTCCGCCATCGTCGCCTGTGCGACAAGGGCACCCCCGACCAACTGGTGCGACCGGCTGCTGCTGACACCCTCCAGTTCGGCGAGGTCGGCCGCCGTCATCCGAGAGATGAAGGCGATCAGCTGCCGCAGCCCGACGTCTGTCAGTACCCTACGCACTCGCGGCCCAGCCGACGACGGGGCGGCCCCCGTCAGCCGTGCCAGCGAGCGGAACGTCTTCGAGGTGGCGACGACGTGATCCGGCTCGCCATGCTCGGCGACCCGCTTGTGCAGGCCGGACAGCTCCTTCTCCAGCCACGCCGATGTGTCGATCATCTCGGAGCGCGACCGCGGGTCGTTGCTGAATCGGGTGCGGGTGACCGCGCCAGCGCCGAGCGGCAGCGACGCGGCGAAGTCCGGCGCCTCGTCGATGCCCATCGCGATCTCGAGCGAGCCGCCGCCGATGTCGAGGACAAGCAGCATCCCGGCCGACCAGCCGAACCAGCGGCGCGCGGCGAAGAAGGTGAGCTTCGCCTCGTCAGCGCCGGAAAGCACCCGCAGCTCGACACCGGTCTCATCGGCGACCCGGGACAGCACGTCGCCGGAGTTGGCTGCCTCGCGGACCGCGGACGTCGCGAAGGCCAGCATCTCCTCGCAGCCGAGCTTGCGCGCGGCCTTCTTCGCGTCGTCGACGGCCTGCACAAGGTCGTCGGCGCCACCCTTGCTCAGCTCCCCCGCCTTGGTGATGCGCTCGGCCAACCGCAGCACGGTCTTCTCCGAGTGCATCGGCGTTGGGTGGGCGCCACGGTGCGCGTCGACCACAAGCAGGTGGGTCGTGTTCGACCCGACGTCAAGAACTCCTAGGCGCACACCCAGTCACGTTACCCTGCGCACCCGCCAGAAGCGCACTGTGATCTGCCCGACGTCCGGCAGGGTGCGGTGAAGCGAACGCTGGCTGCGCTGGGTGGATACCGAGGTGATCACGGGTGGTGAATGACGTGCTTCACGCTCCTGACTCGAACTTGTAGCCCAGCCCGCGCACGGTCACCAGATAGCGCGGCGAGCCGGGGTCGGGCTCGATCTTCGCGCGCAGCCGCTTCACGTGGACGTCGAGCGTCTTGGTGTCGCCGACGTAGTCCGCGCCCCACACCCGGTCGATGAGCTGGCCACGGGTGAGCACCCGGCCCGCGTTCCGCAGCAAATACTCCAGCAGGTCGAATTCCTTCAGCGGCAGCGAGACCTCCTCGCCGCCGACGGTCACCACGTGGCGTTGGACGTCCATCCGCACCGGGCCAGCGGCGAGCGCGGGGGGCGCACCGAAGTCGCCTTCAGCGCCCGCAGTGCCCGCAGCGCCCTCCAGGCCGCGCCGCAGCACCGCCCTGATCCGCGCGATCAGCTCCCGCGCGGAGTACGGCTTGGTGACGTAGTCGTCCGCGCCGAGCTCGAGGCCGACGACCTTGTCGATCTCGCTGTCCCGCGCCGTCACCATGATCACCGGGACGGCGGCGCGGGCCCTGAGCTGCTTGCAGACGTCGGTGCCGCTCATGCCGGGCAGCATCAGGTCGAGCAGCACGATGTCCGCGCCATTGCGGTCGAACTCGTCGAGCGCCTCCTGGCCCGTGGTGGCGACCGTCGCCGTGAAGCCCTCCTTGCGCAGCAAGAACGTCAGCGGGTCGGCGAACGACTCCTCGTCTTCGACGATGAGAACCCTGGTCACAACATCCCTCCATGGTTGGTTGGCTCGCTCGTCACGACGAGGCCGTGTGCCCCGCGTGTCTCTGTCGCCGAGCGTCCGCGCGGGCGTGCTCGCCCCCGCGAGTCCGACTCGGCCTTTCGCTGGCTCGAGCCGTCGTGTGCGGGTATGCACAGCGTGAACGTGGAGCCGGTGCCTGGCATGCTCCACAGCCGCACCTCGCCGCCGTGGTTGGCGGCGACGTGCTTGACGATCGCGAGGCCGAGCCCGGTGCCCCCTGTCGCACGCGAGCGGGCCTTGTCGACGCGGTAGAACCGCTCGAACACCCGCTGCTGCTCGTCCTCCGCGATGCCGATGCCCCTGTCGGTGACGCCGATCTCAACGACGCCGTCCACCAGCCGCCGCGAGATCGACACCGGACTGCCAGCCGGGGAGTACGCGACGGCGTTGGTCAGCAGGTTGGCCAGCGCGGTGACCAGCAACGTCTTGTCGCCCTCCACCAGCAGGCCGCTGTCGGCGTCTGTGGTGATGGTGCGCTCGTCTGCGTCGGCGGCGACCTCGACCCTGGCGAGCGCGTCCGCGACGACGGCGTCCACCTCGACGACGTTCATGTCCGGCAGCGGCTCGGCCCCCTGGAGCCGGGACAGCTCGATCAGCTCGGTGACAAGCGTGCCGAGCCGGGTGGACTCGGTGAGGATGCGCTGCGCGAAGCGGCGCACCTCCTCGGTGTCGTCAGCGGCGTCAAGCACGGCCTCCGCGAGCAGCGCCATCGCGCCGACCGGCGTCTTCAGCTCGTGGCTGACGTTGGCGACGAAGTCGCGCCGGGTGGCCTCCAGCCGGGCAGCCTCTGAGTGGTCGACGGCCTCGATCACGGTGTAGCCGTCGCCGAGCGAGATCGCCTCGCCGAGCACCGCCTCCGGCTGCCTGCCGCGCGCGCCGCCGAGTGGCGAGAGGTCGATCTCGACGCGCTCCTCGGTCTCGACGGCCTGCTCAGCCGCCACCCGCGCCCGCGCGTCAACGCGTCCGTGACGCACCAGGCCGAGCGCGACCGCTCGCGGGTTGTGCAGCACCGTGTCGCCGAACTGGTTGACGACCGCGACGCCGCTGTGCGACGTCCGCACCAGCCGGAGCAGCAGTTCGGCGACGGTGGGGCCCGCCGGTCTGCTCGCGGCGGCTCGACGTCGGCCGCGCGCGACCCCTACGCCGATCAGGACGCCGACGACCAGCGCGACGGTGACGGCCAGTGCGAGCGTTGCGGACTCGGTCACCTCCGAATCGTAAGCATGCCCGTGGCCTGTTGGCCTAGTGTTCGCAGCGTTTCCGTGACGGCTATGACACCTGAGACGTCGATGTTCGCTGGCTGGACAACCGGTGTTTACCTGTCGTCTTCTCACGCTTTCGAGTTAAGGCGGGGTGTTAGTAAGAAGCCCTTCATTGCGGAATCCGTGAGTAAGAAGCCCTTCATCGCATCGCCACCGCCACGGAATACGCCCGCACGGGTCGCCGTTTGCATGGTCGTGACTGCACGCATGCCGGTGATCTACCTGAGCCACGGCGCACCGCCGCTGGCGGAGGACGCGCTGTGGACGGACCAGCTCGCCCGCTGGTCGGCGGCCCTCCCCCGGCCGCGCGCGATCCTCATGGTGTCCGCACACTGGGAGAACGCGCCGGTGACGATCGGCGCGACCGAGCAGAAACCCCTCGTCTACGACTTCTGGGGCTTCCCGGAGCGGTATTACACCGTGACGTACCCCGCGCCCGGCGCACCGCACCTCGCCGAGCGCGTGCGTCAGCTCCTCGGCGACACCCACGACGAGCCGGAGCGCGGGCTGGACCACGGGGCGTATGTCCCGCTCGTGGAGATGTACCCGGACGCCGACGTCCCGGTCCTCCAGATCGCCATGCCCACGCTGGACCCGGCCGAGCTACACCAGATCGGCGCGCGGCTCGCGCCGCTGCGCGACGAGGGCGTGCTGATCGTCGGCAGCGGGTTCTTCACCCACAACCTGCGGCAGATCAACCTCGGCGGCGCGAGCGACGTCGCGCCAGCCGCGTGGTCGTCGGAGTTCGACCACTGGGGCGCGGAGGCGCTGGCCAGCGGCGACGTCGACACCCTGCTGGACTTCGACCACACCGCGCCAGCCGCGCGTATCGCACACCCGCGCACCGAGCACTTCGCGCCGTTGTTCGTCTCGCTGGGCGCTGCCGAGGACGACCCCGGAGCGCGCAGCGTCATCGACGGCTACTGGTACGGCCTGGCGAAGCGCTCGGTGCAGTTCGGGTAGCCGCGTGGCCGCACGGGTGCGCCAGCGGCGTCGTGCTGCGGCCAGACTCACGATGTTGATCAACTACCTGCGGGCTGTGACCAGCGAAACCGGACGAAACCGACGTCGCGTGGTCGTAACGCGCAGGTAGTTGATCAACTGCTAGTGCGGAAGGTGCGCGGCGATGCGTAAGGCGCCAGGGGCGCCAGACCCGCCGCTAGCGCCCCTGGGCTGCGACGGCGGCTGCTGCCTCGGCGGCGGCGTCCGGGTCGAGGTACGTCCCGCCGGGGTTGAGCGGCGCGAAGTTCGCGTCGAGGTCGTAGCGCAGCGGGATGCCGGTGGGGATGTTCAGCCCGGCGATGTCGGCGTCCGAGATCCCGTCGAGGTGCTTGACCAGGGCGCGGAGCGAGTTGCCGTGCGCGGCGACCAGCACCGTCTTGCCGGAACGCAGGTCGGGCACGATCGCGGACTCCCAGTACGGCATCAGCCGCGCGACGACGTCGGCGAGGCATTCGGTCAGCGGCATCTCCGCGCCGAGCCCGGCGTAGCGGACGTCGGCGTCCTGGCTGAACTCGCTGCCCTTCTCGATCGGCGGCGGCGGGGTGTCGTACGACCGGCGCCACAGCATGAACTGGTCCTCGCCGTACTCGTCGAGGGTCTGCTTCTTGTTCTTACCCTGCAGCGCGCCGTAGTGGCGCTCGTTCAGCCGCCAGTCGCGGCGGACGTCGATCCAGTGCCGGTCGGCGACGTCGAGCGCGATGTTGGCGGTGGAGATGGCCCTGCGCAGCAACGACGTGTGGACGACGTCCGGCAGCACGCCGGTCTCGGCGAGCAGTTCGCCGCCGCGCCGCGCCTCGCCCTCCCCGAGCTCCGAGAGCGGGACATCGACCCAGCCCGTGAACAGGTTCTCCGCGTTCCAGGTGCTCTGGCCATGCCGCAGGAGCACCAGCGTTGAGTTCTCGCCCATGGGGAGAAGGCTATGCGAGGCCGTCAAGCGATCACTCCAGCGGTGTGGAACTCACGACACACGTCTACAGCGGGTGTGAAGTTCACCACCCGGCGGAGTCACGTAACCCACAATTCGGCGGTATCGGACCAGGCAACTCGCCGGTAGTGACTGCACTAGGTGGACGATTTCAAGGGAATACACTCGAAAAGAGTAGTCCCGGTGGTTGTGGCCACTTGGCACATCTGACAAGTTGTCATCCAACCCGCCTGACCGCCGGTCTCCACGCACTCCCCGGCTCTGGCGGGCGTAGCAGCTCGTCTCCCCCTGCCGAGCTGCGTCCGCCTACCGCGGCCCCGCTGGCCTCCCCTCGTCCGCGGGGCTAGCGAGGCGGAGTAACACGCGGGGCGGCCCGAGTCTTCGCGACTCCCCCTCCCTCGGGCCGCCCCGCGTTGCCATCTCACCACACGCCCTGTCAGTCGGTGCGGGAGAACAGCGCTACGCCCGCCGCGATGATGACGCCAGTGAATCCGTAGGCGACAGCGCGGCAGCCTGCCCTGCCTCGGCTTCGCCAGGGATATTGCGCGATCGGCGCCGGGTTTGCCCCGTCCTGTCTGATTCTGCTGGCAATTTGCCTGGCGAAGCCGGATCGGGACGACGTCGGGCCGGCAGCGACGTCGAGTAGGGGCAGCCGGGCCGCTACGCCTCGGCGTTCGGCGCCGCGCCTGCCGGGGCCGCGCCTCGCGCGTGCTTACGCCACCTGTGCACCACCAGCACGACCGCGACCAGCACACCGGCAAGGACGAGGAACGGCAACGCCGCGCCGAGGGCCACCGCCGCCCCGCCGAGCAACGCCGTGAACGCGCCCCACCCGGACGCGAGCCCGCCGAGGAAGCCGCCGTCGTCCTCCTCCTGCGCGGCGGCCTTCTCACGCAGCGTCAGCGAGATCGGCGCCATGGCGACCTGGCCGCGCAGCGCGTCCTGCCGCGCGAGCAACGACTCCAGCTCGGCTTCTCGCTCCGCCAGCTCGCGCTCGATCGCGACCAGGTCCGAGATGGACTTCGCTTGGTCAAGCAGCTCTCGCACGCGGCGCACGCTCTCGCGCTGCGAGGTCACCCTGCTGTCGACGTCGACGATCTGGTCCGTCAGGTCCTCGACGTCGATCTGCCGCATTGTGCGTTTTCCGAGGTCGGCGAGCTTGTCCAGCACGGCGTCCATTTCCTCGCTCGGCACGGTGAGCGTGAGCGCCGCCCAGTCGTTCCTGGAACGCTCGGACGCGACGTAGCCACCGGCGTCGTCCACGATCCGGCGCGCCTCGGAGGCGGCGACGTCCACGTCGTCGTTGCGCAGGGACATGCGCGCGGAGCGGGCAAGCTTGCGGTCCACGAGCTGCGCTGCGGAGAAGTCCCCGGCGCTGCCGTTCGCCTGCTCGCGGGATTGCATGTCCGACTGCCTGCCGACGCTTTCGGACGCGCGGTCCATCGCACCGCTCCCCGCTTCCCCCGCCGCGTCGGTGGCCGGTGCCCGCGCCGCCTCGCCCGGCTGGCTCGACGTCACGTCGAACCCGCCTGCGTTGTCGTCGTCGCCGGAGCATCCGGCCACCAACACCGCCAGCATGCCAACGGCCAGCGCCACGCCAGCGCGTGTGCGTCCCGCTCTGCTCGGCCTGCCCATGTCGTCACCTTCGTCCGTCTCGTCGTCTCGTCACCGAACAAGACGAGCGGACAGCGCCAGGGCGTTGCAGCCGTCAGGTCACGAATCGCTCACGGGGCGGTGTTCGCCGTTCGACGGCTCGATGAGGTGCTTGAACGCCTGGAGATTCGCCAACGACTCGCCGCGCGAGACCCGCCAGTCCCACTCGCGCTTGATCGACGACGCGAAGCCGATCTCCAGGAGGATGTTGAAGTCGCCGTCGGCCGCCTCCAACACCTGGCCGAGCAGCTTGTCCAGCTCGGTCTCGCTGACCGACTCCAGCGCGATGCGGCCGACGAGGTAGATGTCACCGATCTTGTCGATCGCGTAGTGCACGCCGTAGAGCTGGGTGTTGCGGCGCAGTAGGTAGCGGTAGACCTCCTCGTGCGCCTCGTCCGGGCGGCGGCACACGAACGCCTCTACGGCGAACGAGTTGTCACCCTCGATGAGCCAGCAGTTGGTCTGGAGCTTCTTCTCACCCGGCAGCGTGACGAAGTACCGGCCAGGGCCGTGCTCTTTGTACGTCAGCTCCAGGTTGGCCAGCGTGCCCTCGACGACGGTGCGCACTCGTTCCGTCATGACGCCTCCATATCCTGCGGGACACCCGCACCCGAGAAATCCTGCGGGACACCCGCACCCGGTCGGCTTACACGAGCGGAGTGGCGAGTGTCGCTCATGACGCCTCCCGCATCGCGTGCTCGTACTCCGTCACCGCCGAGGCGTAGACCGCCAGCAGCGAGTCGGTCGTGCGCCGCCACGAGAAACCCCGCGCGTGCTCGACGGCGCCTACCGACAACGTCGCACGGTATCCGGGGGCGCAGGCGACCGCAGCGAGAGCGTTCGCCCAGTCCTCCGCCCGGTGGGACGGCACCAGCAGCCCGGACGTCCCGTGCGCCACGGCCGTCGGCAGCCCGCCGACCTCGGCGGCCACGACCGGCGTCCCGCACGCCTGCGCCTCCAGCGCGACGAGTCCGAACGATTCGTTGTAACTCGGTACGGCTACCACGTCTGCCGCGCGAAACACCTGCGCGAGCTCAGCCGCCGGTTGTGGCGGCAGAAACCGGGTGTTGGCGGCGATGCCGAGCTCGTTCGCCAGCTCCTTCAGACCCTCCGGCTGCTCCAGCCCTGTCCCGGACGGCCCGCCGACGATCAGCACCACCAGCCGCCGCGTCAGTTCCGGGTCACGCCGGACCAGCTCGGCGGCGGCGCGCAGCAAGACGTCCGGCGCCTTGAGCGGCTGGATGCGGCCTGCGAACGCGAGCACGACGGCGTCCTGCGGGATGCCGAGCTGATCGCGGGCGGCGGACGTCGACCCTGGCGTGAACGACCGCAGGTCCACGCCGGGTGAGACGGCGCGGACCATGCCGGACGTCGCGCCGTACAGCTCGACCAGTTGGCACGCTTCGACGTCGGTGTTGGCGACCAAGCGGTCGGCCTCGTCCACGACCTGTTGCTCGCCGATGACCCTGGTGCGTGGTTCGGGGGTGTCGCCGTCGGCCAGCGCGGCGTTCTTGACCTTGGCCAGCGTGTGCGCGGTGTGCACCAGCGGCACGTTCCAGCGCCCGGACGCCAGCCACCCGACCTGACCAGACACCCAGTAGTGCGAATGCATGAGGTCGTAGTACCCCGGCGGGTGGAACGCCTCGGCGCGCAGGACACCAGCGGTGAAGGCGCACATCTGCGCGGGCAGCTCATGGCGGCCAAGCGGCTCGAACGGCCCGGCTGGCACGTGGCGCACCAGTACGCCTGGCGCGAGCTCCGCGATCGGCGGCTGGTCGGACGACGTCGCGCGCGTGAACACCTCGACCTCGATGCCCCTGCGGGCCATCTCGCGCGACGTCTCCGCGATGTAGACGTTCATGCCGCCCGCGTCGCCGGTGCCCGGCTGCTCCAGCGGCGAGGTGTGCACCGACATCACGGCGACCCTGCGCGGCACCCTGCCGACGGTGCCAGCGACCGCGCCGGGAGTCGGCCCGGTGCCGCCTCTCGCTCCGAATAGCGAACTAGCCTGCACCCTCCCGCGCGCTGCGGTCATCCCCGTGAACTCCTCGCTGACTGACGTGACTGCCATCGGGCCTTAACGCGGGCAACGGCCGCGATCTTCCCTGCGATGGCGACCTCTCGCGAAAGCCTAGGTCAGGGGGTTGCGCATGAGCGGGAGGTGTGATCTGCGTCGCTATCGGGCGCACTCACAGCGCTGACATGGACTTCCAGGTCCGCCAGTCGAACAGCCAGTCGTTGACGTCAGACGTCGTGGGCATGTCCTGCTTCGCGCCGGTGACCTCGACGGGGTCGCCGATCATCGCCGTCTGGTAGTACTCCTTGGCGTCGGCGTTCAGCAGGTTGACGCAGCCGTGCGAGGTGTTCTTCTTGCCGATGTTGGCGCGGTTGTCGTCGTTCTCATGGATGAACTCGCCGTGGTTCGAGAAGCGCACGGCCCACTTCTTCCAGACGTTGGTGTAGCCGTAGCGGGCGTTGTCGAAGCGCGCCTTCTCGTGCTTCGCCATGACGATCATGGTGCCGTTGGGCGTGTTCAGGTCCGGGTTCTTGTCCTTGCCGTTGCTCGACGGGTAGGTCGCGAACAGCTCGCCGTCCCGGTACACGCGCATCTCATGGTCCGGCGTGTGGATCTTGACGACCTGGTTGCGCCCGATGCGGAACTCCGTCGTCAGGTCGGCGCGGCCGTACGACCCGCCGCCGTAGTGCACACCGTAGAGCGACGCTGCTGCCTTGACCTTGGTGCCTTCCGGCCAGTACTCGCGGGGCCGCCAGTCGACTTGCCGGTCGTGCAGCCACGCCCAGGCCCCCTCGACCGGCGGGTCGCTCTCCACGCTCAGCGCCCGCTCGGCGGCGGCCTTGTCGGTGACCGGCACGTCGAACCGCACGCTGATCGGCATCGCGACGCCGACCGTGACGTCGTCGATCGGGTTGATGGTGGCGCGGACCTCGCTGGCAGGCGTCACCATCGTGAAACTGCCGGTGGCCTCGACCTGCTTGTTGTCGGTGCCGACCGCCCGCGCCGTGTAGCGGTACTTCTTGCCGAAGCCGAGCGGTTCCGTGACGCGCCAGCTGCGCTTGTCCTCCGCGAGCTCGCCAGCGATCTGCTTGCCATCGGCGTTGGTGAGGGCGACGTCTTCCAGCGTGCCCTGCTCCACCCGGACGACGATCTTGTCCTTCACGCCGACGTTCTTCGCGCCGTCGGCGGGCGTGCTGCTGATGACCGCGACGGGTTTCGGCGCCGCCTGGGCCCCGCCGGTGCCGACGCCCTCGTCGTCGCCGCTGCACGCCGCCGCGCCGCCCACGACGACACCGCCACCCGCCAACGCAGCGGTGCGCAACACCGTCCGCCTTCCGATCACCGACGGCCCCTTTCTCTCGCACCTGCACACAACTTTGCCACGACGCACCGACGTTGTGGGACGTCGATGCGAGTCCTATTCGTCACTGTTATCCACTGCACAGCGCGGGGTTCGGGGCGGCCACCGTCGCGCGGGTACCCGACGTCGGCAGGCACGCAGCACCATCAGGCGAACGGATCTTGAGGCGTTGTGGCGATATGGATCACCACAACGCCTCAAGATCGCCGGAAGAACGCGGCGCGATGCCGGACACCCCCCGCCGTGCGCTCTTACAGCGAGCAGCCGATCAGCAGCGGCTCCGGGTGCAGCGTCACGCCGAACCGCTCCGCGACGCCGTCGCGGACCTCGCGCGCCAGCGCGAGCAGGTCGTCCGTGCTCGCCTCACCCCGGTTGGTCAGCGCCAGCGTGTGCTTGCTCGACAGGGCTACCCGGCCACCCGGCCCGACATGCCCCTTGCCGAACCCGGCGCGCTCGATCAGCCACGCGGCGGGCAGCTTCACCCCCGACGCGGCGGGGAACCGCGGCACGACGACGTCCTCGCCAACGACGTCCGCGATCCGCGCCAGCACGCCGGGCAGGTCCGCCTCGGCGATGATCGGGTTGGTGAAGAACGACCCGGTGCTCCAGGTGTCCTTGTCCTGCGTGTCGAGCACCATGCCCTTGCCGCGCCGCAGCCAGAGCACCGCCCCGCGCACCTTGGCGGCGGGCACCCGCTCACCAGGCGAGACGTCGAGCGTGCGCGCCAGCTCGGCGTAGCGGACCGGCTGGCCCTCACCATCGGCGTACAGGGCGAAACAGACGCTGAGCACCACGGCGTCGTCGGTGCCCTTGAACCGACTGGTCCGGTATGCCAGGCCGAGCTCATCGACGTCCAACGTCGTCACCTCGCCGGACTTGCGGTCGTAGATCCGCACCCAGCGCAGGAACTCGCCGACCTCCCAGCCGTACGCGCCGACGTTCTGGATCGGCGTCGCCCCGACGAGGCCGGGAATGCCGGACAACGACTCAAGCCCGGACAGCCCCGCGTCGATGCTGCGCGCGACGAACGAGTCCCAGTCCTCACCCGCGGCGACCTCGACGGACACGCGGTCGGCGTCCAACGGCTCGACCCGCTCGCCGTCGGTCGCGATGCGCACCACGGTGCCGTCGAACCCCGCGTCGGAGATCACCAGGTTCGACCCGCCGCCGAGCAACAGCACCCGCTCGCCCGCCGCGTCGCACTTGGCGACGGCGGAGACAAGGTCGTCCTCGGTGGTGGCGATGATCACCCTGGTCGCGGGGCCGCCGAGCCGTAGCGTGGTGTACGCGTCGAGCCGAACCCCGGCCGAGGTCACAGGGCTGTTCATGTCACGCAGTTTGGCATTCACGGGCGCGGCTGTCCGCAGGGACACCGGGTAATGTGCGCCCCATGCCATCCCGCATCGAGCACAGCACCACGTTCCCGTACCCGTTCGACCAGGTGCTTGCCGCGTTCACCAGCGAGAGCGCCCTCCGGCAGCGGCTCGATGACATCGGCGGTAAGGACGCCGAACTGCTCAGCCACGAGAAGTCCGCGAGCACGATCAGTTACCGCATGCGCCAGGGCATCCCCGGCGAGAAGCTGCCGAGCGTGGTGAGCAAGGTGCACTCCGGCGACCTGCACGTCGAGCGCGACCAGCAGTGGCAGGTCGCAGGCGAGACGGCGAGCGGGACGGCGACGGCGAACGTCACCGGCGTCCCCGGCGCCATCACCGCCCGCTCGGAGCTGACACCGCAGGGCGGCGGCACGGCGTTGCGGATCACCGGCGAGGTGAAGGTCAACGTCCCGCTGATCGGCGGCAAGATCGAGCGCACCATCGCCGAGAACGTCGGGCAGTTGCTTGACCGCGAGTCGCAGCACGTCGCCGAGACACTGGGCAAGGACGGCTGACATGCACCCGTCGGAACGCCGGTACGTCATCACCTTCGGCTGCCCCGACCGCACCGGCATCGTGGCGCGGATCGCGTCGTTCATCGCCGACGAGGGCGGCTGGATCGTCGAAGCCGCCTACCACACCGACCCGGACACCGGCTGGTTCTTCACCCGCCAGGAAGTCCGGGCCGACTCGCTCCCCTACGACGTCGATTAGCTGCGGGAACGCTTCGGGCCGGTCGCCGCGTCGCTGGGCGCGGACGAGGACGAAGAAGGCGGCGCCGGCGGGCTGCACTGGCGCATCGACGACACCGGCACGCGCCGCCGCGTCGTCGTGCTGGTGTCCAAGGAAGGCCACTGCCTGTACGACCTGTTGGGCCGGGTCGCGGCGGGTGAGCTGGACGTCGACGTGAGCGCCGTGATCGGCAACCACGCCGTCCTTGGCGACGTGACGAGGGCGCACGGCATCCCGTTCCATCACGTGCCGTTCGGCACGGACGCGGCGAGCAAGGCGGCGGCGTTCGCCCAGGTCGCGGAGATCGTCGACGCGGCGGACCCGCACGCGATCGTGCTGGCGCGGTTCATGCAGATCCTGCCGGAGCACCTGTGCCACGCCTGGGCGGGCCGCGCGATCAACATCCACCACAGCTTCCTGCCGTCGTTCGTCGGCGCGAAGCCGTACCACCAGGCGCACGTGCGCGGCGTGAAGCTGGTCGGCGCGACCTGCCACTACGTCACGGCGGAGCTGGACGCTGGCCCGATCATCGAGCAGGACGTCATCCGCGTCGACCACGGCGACACCATCCCGGACATGGTGCGCAAGGGCCGCGACATCGAGAAGGTCACGCTCGCTCGCGGCCTGCGCTGGCACCTGGAGAACCGCGTGCTGGTGCACGCGGGCCGCACCGTGGTGTTCTAGATGATCGGCTTCGCCAGGCCGTCGGTCACCTCTGCGGTCGCCAGCGTGGCCAGCAGCTCACCGCTCACCAGCAGCTTGCCGTTGCGGGTGCCGCTGCCGATGACCAGCTCGGGCTTCTCCGCGACGGCGGTGTCGACAAACACCGGCCAGTCCTCCGGCAGCCCGATCGGCGTGATGCCGCCGTAGGCCATGCCGGTCTGCGCCACGGCGTCCGCCATCGGCGCGAACGACGCCTTGCGGACGTCGAGGCGGCGGCGGATGACGTTGTTGACGTCGGCGCGGGTGGTGGCGAGCACCATGGCAGCCGCGTACCGCACTTCGCCCGCGCGCTTGCCAGCGACGACGACACAGTTCGCCGAGGCGTCCAGCGGCGAGCCGTAGGTCTCGCAGAACTGCTCGGTGTCGGCAAGGTCGGGGTCGATCTCGACGGCCCCGACCTCGGTGTCCACGCCGAGGTCGCGCAACGCCTTCGCCACCGGTTCGCCGAGCAGGTCGGGCCGCTCGGCGGCGGGGACGACGTCCAGGGTTCCCGCGATGGTCCAACTACGCATGGCGCCTACCAGTTGTGGCCGCGTTGGACTTCGATCAGCTTGGGCCGCACGTCAACGATGTATACCAGCACGGCGACCAGACCAGCGATCCAGAACAGCATGCCGGGGCCACCGCCGCCGAGCGCGCCGAACAGGATCATCGCGGCGGTGCCACCGCCGGTGATGCCCAGCCAGGCGGGCTTCGTCATGCGGTCCGCCGCCGCGTAGGCGTCGGCGCGCTGCATCGCCGCGTGCGCGAAGGCGTAGATGCCGACCGGCACACCGGCCAGTTGAATCAGCCACAGGATGTAGAGCGAGAGCGGTGCCACGGGACCAGCCTACGGCGATCCACAAGCGAGCTCACAACCTGGGACTGTCTTCAGAACGCCGAAACGCGCACAACCCCGGCTTCGGAGTGCGAGAAGCCGGGGTCGTGCGCTGTGCCGCGGTCGAGGATGCGGCGGACGAACCAGTCAGACCGTCACTTGGTGGTGTTGGTGGTCTTCTTGGCTGGCGCCTTCTTCGCGGGCGCCTTCTTGGCGGTGCTGGTGCTCGCCTTGGTCGTCGAGGTCGAGCTGCTGGCGGGCGTGGTCGCATTCTTGGCGGCGCTGCTTGCCTTCTTCGTGGTCTCGACGGTCGACTCGGCGGCGGTCGCCGACGCCTGCTTGGCGGAGGCCGATGCCTGCTTCGTCGCGGTGTCAGCAGCGGTCTTGGTCCGCTTGGTCACGCGGCTGACGATGTCGTCGAACCGGTGCCGCACGTCGCCGGTGGTCTCCTCGATGCGCTTCTCGGCGTTGTCGATGGCCTCCTGCAGCTGCTCGATGGCGCGGCGGACCTGCGGCTGCTCAAGCAGCTGGTCCCAGGTCTCCTCGCCGGACTCAGCCAGCTTGTCGTACAGCTTCCGCGCGGTCTCGGTGTACTCCTCGACCAGCCGACGGAACTCCGCAGGGTCGAGCCGCTCGCGCACGTTCTCCCGGACGCCATCGACGTCCTTGGGCAGCTCGTCGAACGACTTCTTGGCCTCGTCGAAGTTCTTCCTTGCGCGCTCGCGCAGGCCCTCGACATCCTTGGCCTTGGTGACGGCGTCTGCGACGGCCTGGCTGGCCAGGTTGCCAGCGCCGAGCGCGGCGAACAGCGGGGTGCGCACCTGCTCGATCGCGGTGTTCAACTGTTCGCGCACCTTGGTGACGTCTTCCTTCGTGGGACGGGTCATCGAAGATCACTCCTCATTGGCTGCGGCCCTGCTAGGCCCAGGCAGCGGTGGATTTACTGTGCGTTGTCGCGGTCCGCGGCGGTGGGAGCAACGGCGCTGCCCTCCGCTGTGGACGGTTCGTGCTTGGACCGTTCCGCCGAGTTCTCCCTGCGGAACGACTCGTAGACATCGAGCAGAACCTGTTTTTGACGTTCGGAGAGCTCGGTATCCGCCCTGATGGCGTCGGCTACCGGCCCGCCGGTTGGCACATCCAAGATTCCCGCCTGTACGTACAGCGCCTCTGCGGAGATTCGCAGGCCCTTCGCGATCTGCTGCAAGATCTCCGCGCTGGGTTTACGTGAACCTCTTTCAATTTGACTCAGGTATGGGTTCGACACACCAGCCAATTTGGAAAGCTGACGCAACGAGATTTTCGCGTTTTCCCGCTGCTGCCGGATGTACTGCCCGATATCGCGGCCGATGTCGGCGACTTTGCCGATCGGCTTGCCAGTCGGGGCATCCGTCGTGACGTCTGTCGCGGCGCGTGCCGGAGCATCTGTCGTGGCGGATTCCTCGTCCTGACCCGTGGAGTGAACACCCGAGTTCGTGGTGATGTCTGATTCGGGCATTCAGCCCACCTCCTTGCGATACGGCCAGTCTACGCAGCAGTGCTAGCAGTTGCAAGCACTTTGCTTGCACCTTTCGGGTGTTACGTGAGACACCCACTCCACTGCGCCACTATCGACGACGTCACCGAGGTTCGCGCTCCGGGCGCGTCACCAAGCGCACGAGGCAGAACGGGTGGCCGTCCGGGTCGGCGTACACCCGGAACGTCTCCGGGCTGTCGTCGAGCAACCGCGCGCCGATGCGCAGCACCCGGTCGTGCTCGGCGTCGATGTCGGGGACGTCGAAGTCGATGTGCAGCATCTGCGGCCGCTCGTTCGACGGCCATGTCGACGGCTGGTAGTCCGGATCGCGCTGGAAGCAGATGTCCGCGCCGCCGTCCGGGTTCAGCAGGCTCACCCAGTCGTCATCGGGCGAGTCCTCCTCACTGATGCGCCAGCCGAGCAGGTCGCCGTAGAACTGGGCGAGCCGCCAGGGGTCGGGGCAGTCGAGCGCGACGCACCCGAAGGAGATGGTTCCCGGCATGATTCCCTCCAGAGTCGGTGTGTGGGAACCATGGTGCCCGCCACCCCCGACAGTTCCGAGCGAATTACGACGCGGGCGGTGCACGACGGCACGACGCGGCCGGGGCGGCGTGCTCGCCGGCTTCGTCAGGCGGCGGTGTCTCCGCGACTTCGCCAGGCAAATTGCGCGCGAGCCGCCCTGTTCATGCATGATTGTCCGGTTCCGCGCGCAATAACCCTGGCGAAGCTGCCGGAGCGAGACGCGGCGGGGCTGGGCGACGGGTGCGGCGGCATTGGCGCGCGGCGGGGCTGCCCGGCGGTGAGCGCGCGGCGGCGGCCGGTCAGCCGCCCGGCTACGGCAGCAGCTCGCGCACCCACCGGCACGCCGCGTCCACGGCGGCGTCCAGCGGGACGTGGCTGGTGTCGAACAGCCGCACCGGCGGGCGCATCGCCGCGGCCCTCTCCCGCACCCACGCGGTGAACGCCAGCATCTCCGCGACGCGCTCCTCGTCGTCCCATTCGCGCCAGGCGGCCCGGGCAGCGAGCCGCTTCGCGAGCACGTCGTCGTCCGCGACGAACGCGAGGTAGTGGATGTCGGAGAACAGCGCGCGTTCCGGCAGCGGCTCGAACTCCGGCGGCACCACCGTCCCGCACAGCACGACCGGCCGCCCGCTCTGGTGGATCATCGCCGCCATCCGCAACCAGGTGGACCGGAACGCGGGATGGCCGTCGACGTCGTCCTGCAGGCCACCGGTCCAGAGGACGTCCTGCTCAAGCACGACGACGTGCTCGCGGAGCCGTTCCGCGAGCGCAGGCCCGACGGTCGACTTCCCGCCCCCGCTCGGCCCGGTCAGCGCGAACAGCGGCAGCCGCAGAAACGACCACCGGTGCTCGCAGCGAACGCACACCAGCTCGTCGCCCTCGACGACCGGCGCGTCCGCCCGGTCACCGCAGCGGGGGCAGATCGTCGGGTCGAGCATTCCCTAGAAGTCGAACAGGTTCTCGAGGAAGTTGCCCTTCCGCTTGCGGTGCCCGTATTGACCGTGCCCGTAGCCGTGACCGCCGTACGGCTTCGGCGAGTCGCGGTAGCCGCCCTTGTACGGCTTCGGGGAGTCGCGGTAGCCGCCCTTGAAGGGCTTCGGCGAGTCGCGGTAGCCGTAGCCGGGCATCTGCTTGGTAGGCGGCGGCATGTGCGGTGGCGGCGCCTGACCGGGAGCGGCCGGGGTGTACGGCGGCGGGGCGGCAGCCGCCGCACCGGCAGCGCCCCCGTAGAACGCCGCTTCCGCGCGGGCGATCTGTTCCATCTCGCCGCGGTCGAGGAAGACCCCGCCGCAGCCGCCGCACTGCTCGATGTGGACGCCGTCCTTGTCGACGGTACGCATGTGGTTCTGACACTTGGGGCAAATCACGGACTTAGCTTGTCGTTTAACCCCTGGTCGGGTGTGTGGTGACCCCGGTTGATCATGGAAGCGGCCCTTGGTTGATCATGCTTCTTGCGACAGCAACAAGATCAACAACAAGGGCCGCGGTGAGTAGTGTGCACGATGGCGAACGCGTCGACGCGCTCGGGGACCTGGCCGGGTTTCGCCGGGAGTTCTACCGGTGCCTGCCCCAGCGGGCGGATGCGCTGTTCGAGTTGACCGATGCCGTGCTGTGTGCCGATGGGCCGGTGTCGACGCTGGTGGGGTTGTCGCTGGCGGGCGAGCACCGGCGAGGTCACGGCGCTCTGTATGACGGCCTGAACGGTGGCCGGGTCGAGGCGGATCGGCTACGCCGCTCGCTGGCGAGCCTGCCGTTGCCGCGCGACCGTGACGGGCGGATCACGCTGGCCGTCGATGTCAGTCCGTGGCTGCGCCCGGACGCGGCCACCGCAGCGGATCGGTCGTT